>NZ_POTX01000037.1 GCF_003236305.1 Micromonospora endophytica
CCTCCCGCCATCCCCGCCGTCGCGTCTCGCCGCCGCCGTCGCGTCTCGCTGCCGTTGATCAAGAAGTTTTGGTCTGATTCGGCGCGGATCTCGACGCAAACTTCTTGATCGACGCGGTTGGCTGCCGGGGAGGCCGCTGAGGTGCCCTTTGGGGCAAGTGGTCGTGCCCGTTATGTGGCGCTGGTCGGCGCGGTGCAAAAGCCTGGGCAGGTGCACGGTCGAGGGGGACCTGGCGGCAGGGGGTAAGCATGCGCGGACACCGTGAGTTCGATTCCGAAGCGGCCGTACGCCCGGCCGGTGACCGCCCGACCGGCGCCGACCGGGACACCGAGTCCCTGACGTACGCCGCGGCGAGCGCCGGCCGCCCCGACGTGCTCGGCGCGTCCGGACTGCTCGGCCTGCAACGAGCGGTGGGTAACCGGGCGGTCGGTGAGCTGGTCGAGCAGGATTCCTCGCCCGTGCACCACGTGGTCAACTCGGGTGGTGGGAGCCCACTCGCCCCGGAGGTGCGGACGGACATGGAGTCCCGCTTCGGCGGGCAGGACTTCTCCGACGTACGGGTGCACACCGACGGTGCCGCGCACGAGTCGGCGAAATCGGTCAACGCCCAGGCGTACACCGTCGGCTCGAACATCGTCTTCCAGCGCGACAACTACGACCCGTCCTCGGCGGGCGGTCAGCACATGCTCGCCCACGAGCTGACCCACGTGGTGCAGCAGCGCAGCGGCCCGGTCGACGGCACCGACACCGGCGGTGGGGTGAAGGTCAGCGACCCCTCCGACCGCTTCGAGCGGGAGGCCGTCGCCAACGCCGACCGGCTGATGTCCACTCCGGCGGCCCCAGCCCCGGCAGCTCCCGTGCAGCGGGCCACCGAGCACGGCGGGCACGAAGGGCACGATCACCCGGTGGCGCAGCGCGAGGAGGAGATGTCCGAGGAGGACGAGTCGGCGCAGACGTACGTGCAGCGGCAGGAGACCGGCGAGGAGGAAGAGGAACCCTCCCCCTCCTGACCTCGCCGGCCGTCTTCGATCAGGCCACCGTGAGGTAGTACGCGTTCGAGCGGTAGTTGATCGTTACGGCCGACTGCCCCTTCGGGCAGGGGCCGTGGCACCTATGAGCGGCCGGGCAGTCGGTGACCAGTCACTTCGGGCATCGCAGGCTCGTTCTCACGATGGTTGTGTAGGCGTTCGAGCAGACGTGCCCGGCCCGGGAGGTGCAGGGTGAAGGCACCGGCCGAGGAACAAGGGGCGCAACGCGCTCCGGTGCGCCCGGCCGCTCCCTCATCGACCCGGCCCACCGATGACCTGGACCCGACGGTCACGGCAGATCGTCGTACCGAAAGTCGCCCGCTGAGCCCCGCCGTCGCCCAACGGTTACAGGCGGCGGCCGGCAACCGCGCGGTGTCGGCCCTGGTGGCGCAGCGCAGATCGGCTGGCTCGACCGCCCGGCGGCCCCCGGCCGTGGTCCGGCCCGCCGCAGGTGACCGGCCGGCGAAGAGCGGTTCGGCAGCGGCACCCGCCTCGGCAACCGCCCCGCTGGGTCCGGCCCCTTCGACTGATGGCATGGCCGTCGAGCCGTCGATTTCCGTACCGGTGCAGCGGTTGGCTCCTGGTGCGGACGCCGCAACCGGGCAGCGGCCGGGACCGAACGCGGACCCGAAGTTCGCGACGTTGAAGGCGGACGTGCGGGGCAAGCAGAAGCTGCTCGCCACTCATTTCCCGGCGAAGGCGGAAGCGGCCAAGGCGCAGGGCGCGGCTAAGCCACCGCAGGACGACAAGGAGGCGCAGGGCAAGGCGGCCAACGCGGAGAAGATGAACGCTGCCAAGCCTGGCGAGTTCGACAAGGCGGCGTTCGTCCGGGCGGTGAACGAGGCGATCGCGGCCCAGGCGCCGAAGAACCTCGACGAGGCCGACAAGTTCGGTGGCTCCGGCAAGGCCGACGCGGTCAAGGGGCAGGTGCAGGGCCAGGTCACCGACGGTAAGAAGGCGTCGGCGAACGCGATCGAGACCACCACCAAGGCACCGCCGGACACGGCGGCGGCGAAGGAGAAGCCAGTCACGCCGCTGGTGGCGGACAAGCCGCCGGGTACGCCGGGCACACCGGATCCGGCGAAGGCCGTACCGGACAAGGCCCCTGCGGCGGCGACCGACTTCTCGGCCGGGCCGCAGCAGGTCGACAAGCAGATGGCCGACGCGCAGGTGACCGAGGAGCAGTTGGCGAAGTCCAACGAACCGGAGTTCACCGGGGCGTTGAAAGAGAAGAACGCCGTCGAGAAGCATGCGGCCACCGCCCCGGGTCAGGTGCGGGCGGCGGAGGCGAAGACCCTGGCCGGGGCGAAAGCGGCGGCCGGGCAGGCGGGCGCGGCGGCGATGACCGCGCTGACGGCGGATCGCAAGCAGGCCGGTGCGCAGGTCGGGGCAGGCAAGGAGCAGGCCAAGTCCGCCGACGAGGTGCAGCGGGCGAAGGTCACCGCGATCCTGCAGAAGGTTTTCGACGCCACCAAGAAGGACGTCGAGGAGATCCTGTCCGGGCTGGACAAGAAGGTCGATGCCCAGTTCACGGCGGGTGAGAAGGCGGCCCGGGACGCGTTCACCGCCGAGCACAAGCGGCGGATGGACGAGTACAAGGACAAGCGGTACTCGGGCATCGTCGGCAAGGGCCGGTGGATCAAGGACAAGTTCGCCGGCCTGCCCGAGGAGGCCAACCAGATCTTCGTGACGGCCCGCAAGGGCTACGTCGACCGGATGCAGCAGGTCATCTCGTCGGTGGCCGACACCATCGGCGCCGAGCTGACCCGAGCCAAGCAGCGCATCGCCACCGGCCGCAACGAGCTACAGGCCGAGGTACGCAAGCTCCCGGCCGATTTGCAGGCGCTCGGGCGGGAGGCCGCCGCCGACTTCGCCGGCAAGTTCGACGAGCTGACCGAGTCGGTGAACAGCAAGGGCACCGAGCTGGTGCAGACCCTCGCGTCGAAGTACAACGAGGCGCTGGCCTCGGTGGACGAGGAGATCGCCGCCGAGAAGGAGAAGAACAAGGGCCTGGTCGCCAAGGCCGTCGACGCGGTCGCCGGGGCGATCAAGACCATCCTGGAACTCAAGGACATGCTGCTCGGTGTCCTGGCCAAGGCCGCGAGCGCGGTCATGGCGATCATCAAGGACCCGATCGGCTTCCTCGGCAACCTCGTCTCCGCCGTCGGTGCCGGGTTGAAGGCGTTCATCGGCAACATCGGCGAGCACCTCAAGAAGGGCCTGGTCGGCTGGCTCACCGGCGCCATGGCCGGCGCCGGCCTGGAACTGCCGGCCAAGTTCGACCTGCGCGGCATTGTCATGATGATCGGTTCCCTGTTGGGCCTGACCTGGGCGAGCATCCGTGGACTGATCATCCAGCGTGGCCTGCCGGCACCGGCCATCGGCGCGGTCGAGGCGGGTGTCCCGCTCGTGCAGAAGGTGCAGTCGCAGGGCCTCGGCGGCATCTGGGAGGAGATCAAGGAGAAGGTCGGCGACCTCAAGGCGAACCTCTTCTCCAAGATCAGCGAGTACCTGATCCCGACCGTGCTGATGGCCGGCATCACCTGGATCCTCAGCCTGCTCAACCCCGCGTCGGCCTTCGTCCGCGCGGTCAAGATGATCATCGACTTCGTCACGTTCATCATCACCCAGGGCGCGCAGATCATCGAGTTCGTCAACTCGGTGCTCGACGCCATCATCGCCATCGCGGGTGGTGGGGCGGGTGGGGTGCCGGCGCTGATCGAGAAGGCCCTGGCCCGATCGGTGCCGGTGCTGATCGGGGTGCTCGCAGCGGTGATGGGCATCGGCGGCATCGCGAGCAAGGTCAAGAGCTTCTTCGCCGCCCTCGGCAAGCCGGTCAAGAAGGCGGTCCTCTGGGTCGTCGACAAGGTCGTCGCGCTCGGCAGGAAGCTCTGGGCCAAGCTGCGGGGGCGGTTCGGGCGATCTGAGGAGACGCCGGCCCAGAAGCAGCGCCGACTTGAGCAGGGCATGTCCGCTGCGCATCGAGCCGTAGAGCGCTACCGGGGCAAGTGGGTAGGGAAGGCCATCCTCACCCCCTTGTTGGCCGCCATCCGTATCCGCTATCGGATGACGGCGTTGACCTTGATCCAAGAGGGCGGCTACTGGGCCATCGAAGGTTCGGTCAACCCGAGGCAGAAGTGGACCACCACAATTCATGCGACCAGCAACGAGTACGAAATCTCGACCAAGGAACCCGACCCCAAGGATCCGGCGAACGTCTGGACCGACGCCATCAAACAGGCGCTCGTCGCCACCCTCGAAAAGGCCGTCCAGAACTTCCTCCAGAATGGACTCTCCGCCGGTCAACTGAGCAAACTGAACGAGTACAAGGACGAGGCACTGGCCGCCGCAGCCGCCGGGAAAGATCCCGGACAGCACTGGGGTAAGTTCTGGGAACTGTTCTACAAATCGCGCGGCGACCGCATCCACAACGCATTCAAGGCTGAAGTTGCCACACGGCAGGAGCTGGCCGGCCTCGTACTGTACACGCCGGGCGTGAAAGAGCCAGACGTGAGAACAGGGCCAGCAAGCACCTCCGGAAAGTGGTGGGCCGACGTCACCACCGAAGGCGAGTGGTCACGACATTTCACGAAGTACAATGCCACCTTCGGCAACAGCGCCCTCGGACTCATCTACAAAGTAAAATCAACGAAACACGCACCGAACAAGTAGCGCTGCGACGGCCGCATGAGGAGGACTGACATGAGCAGCAGCCGGGGTGGGCGGTGGCGCGGCGAAGACGGTCGGGAACTGGCCGGTCACGTCTTGGCACGACTCACCACCGGACGGTCGCTGGACGATCTGCAACTCGGCTCCCATGAGGGCCGGGTGGACCTTCGTGGCTTCACCCTCGAGCCGCCGAAGACGGGGGGTGACGGTTACCTCGCTGAGGAGGGCGGCAGCAGCACTGATGGTCTGAGCATGAGATGGTTGCACGGACTGGTCGACATCCGCGACACCAGCCTCGAGAACCTGGACTTCAGTGAGGCACAACTCGATCATCTCCGGCTGCACGGCGTCGCGTTACGCAACTGTCTGTTCGATGGGGCGAAGTGCCGGGACTGGCGCGGTTGGCAGCTATCGGTGCAGGACTGCTCGTTCGTGCACGCAGACCTACGGGACACGGCCCTCGGAACCTGGGGCAACTCATACCGCGGGGTCGAATTCCGCGGCGCTGACCTACGCGGAACGAGCTGCCGTGGAGCCACTTTCATCAGCTGCGACTTTTCCGACGCGAGACTGGACAAAGTCGAGTTCGTCGGCTGCCAACTGGTCGACACCCGGTTCGCCGGTCGACTGAGCGAGGTTTCCTTTGTTGCCGCGACGGATCAACCCGAGCACGGCTCGATGGAGAATATCGACTTCACGGACGCGTCCCTAAGATGGGTGACATTTCGCGGGCTTCCGCTGTCCACGGTCCGCTTACCCGAGAACAGGGAGGAGCACATCGTGGTGCGCCACTATCCGTGCGTCGTCCGCCAGGCGTTGGCTCGACTCGAAGGCCGCTACGATGCCGAGACGCGCAAGCTACGTTCGCGCCTGCAGGCAGACGCGTCCCAGTTGGACGAATCCCGCGACATCGGCCTGTGGCACCGCGACGAGTTGGGCAGCAATCCGAGCGAGCAGCGCTACGCGCGTGAGTTGTTGCAGGACGTGGAAGCAGCTTGTTCGGCCTAACGGACGTTCCGTGACCCGGTCAACGCTCGCGAACAACTACGCCGGCTACTACTCCAGCCGGGGATGTTGACCTCGGCTGAGCTGCGGGCCAACGACCCTCGCCCGGCCGCCCGACTGTGTCACCTCAGACTCGGTTACATCCTGGCCGTGGCCTGCTCGCATCAGGTCACCACCGGCTTGGACGTCTACCGCGTCGACGCGCTCGCCGCCGATCTTCCCATCACCGCCTCTGGACCTCTTGGCACCGCTGGAGCACCCTGACGATCCTCGCCCACGCGTTCCTGGCCACCGCGACCGCCGGCCACCGCAACCAACCCACCGGGCTGATCGCGTTGACCGTCGACGAGCTACGCCACCTGTTCAACACCCTGATCATCGAACCCGGCCGAGGCCACACCGACCCACTGCTCTGGTCGATCCGCAGACGACGCCACCAAGCACGAGCCATGACCGGCCACTACGCCCGACAAGCCCCCATCGAGCCGTGACCACAATCCCCGGCTGGAGTACTAGCGGGGCAGCGCACGGGCACATCGGGGTGTTAGCGTCGTCACACACCACACAACGGGGAGGAAAAAGGGTGAAGAAGTCGATTATCGGCCTCGTCGGGACGGCGATGCTCGTCGCGGCATCGCTGTCGATACCGTCAGTGGCATCAGCAGATCCGAGTGCCGAAATCCTGAAATGCAGGCAGACGCGACAGGCCGACAAGACGATTCCCAAGAGCCAATACTACACCTGCGCCTGGGGGTCACTCCGGGTCATCCGCGTCAGCGACAGCGCCCTCATGGCCATCTATGACGGAAACTGCGCCAACGGCGTGTGGCAGCGCAACCGAAATGCCACGTTCTTCGACATGACCCAGTACTGCCCCAAGGATGGCCGCCCTCGGTCCTGATAAGTTCTGATCCACTGACAACAGCCGGGTGAGCAGTGCCTGGTCAGGCCCCCGCCGCAGGGGCAAGGGCCTGACCAGGCCACTCCACCACCCGACCGGCCGCGCCCGCCAATGGGGGTGCCCAGAGTGCGTAGGCTCCGGGAACCGCATCAGGCCGTCGTCAGCCCCACAACCGCCCACTGAAACTCGTGCTCATGTCGCAACCTCGGCGACGCTGGCAGACAAACGACGACCAGGCGTGATCACTTCAGTAGCCGCTCCACGGTCATCGCGACTCCGTACACCCGTCCACGACCAGTTTGCCGTCGACCTGCCGCAGCCGGGCGCAGTCCTGCCGGCGAATCTCTCCGCTGCCGTTGGAGTCTGCCCGACTGTCGATGACGAGCTGAACGAGTCCTCGATCATCCACGGTGTAGACGGTGACGATCGGATCGCCCTCGACACTCGGTCTGGTCTGCCGCAAACGGGCCGGCTCACCTGCCGCGGCAGCCTCGACCAGGCACCGCACAGCGGACTCCGGCAACCGCTCACCCTGCCGCAGGTCGAAAACTCCGCAGTCGGTGCCGGCGACGCCGCCTGTCGAGCCGACGCCGCCCGGCGCGCCGGTGGAACCGGTGATCCCACCGGGCACCGGCGTCTGGGGGCCGGAGATGGCGCGGATCGTCGCGATCCCGCCGGCAGCGAGCAACACACTCGCCGCGACAGCGGCGGGCCTCAGCCACCCGAGGTGTCGGGAAGGGCCGGTGCCGCCGGAGACCTCGGTGAGCAGACGCTCGCGCATCCGCTGCCGAGCATCAGCGGGCAGGTTGAATGTGGGGGGCAACTGTTCGGGGCTGGTCACCGCTCCTCCTCCGATTCTCCGGGTCCAGATGATGGGTCGATCTCGGGGCCGAGCAGCCTGATCAGACGGCGCCGGGCACGACTCACCCGGGTCCGGACGGCTGCCTCGTTGACGCCGAGGACCACGGCTGCGTCGGCGTACGCGATGCCGGACCAGACGCACAGCGCCAAGGCGTCGCGTTCGGCGCGTGGTAGCCGGCGGACCCCGCGGAGCACCGCCACCATCCGCCGTTCGCTGTCCACCCGGCCGGCCACCTCGTCTGAGAAGTCGGTGGCGGCGGGCTCGGGCGGCAGGCGCAGCAACGCCCTCCGCCAACGACCCAGCGAACGCCGCTGGTCCCGTACCACGTGGCTGGCCACCGCGAGGAGCCACGGCAGGATCGAGTCGTCGACCAGCCGCGCCTCGCCGCGTTTGCGCCAGGCCAGCAAAAATGTCGACTGGGTGGCATCCTCAGCAGCCGTCCAGGACCCGGTCAATCGGAAGCAGTGCCGGTAAACAGCCTGGACATGGCGGTCGAACAGGGCACCGAACGCGTCGCCGCCGCCGGCGGCGGTCACGTCGGACCACAGGTGCTGGTCGGTGCGCTGGGACATTGTCGTCACACCTCTTTATGGCCAGTAGCGGCACCCCTGTGACACGGGTCGACCGAACTTCACAGAGAGGGTCGGGTCGATGTCGGCGTAGTGGGAAGACCGGCAATCCCTGAACATCGATCAATGCTGATGCATGGTGGGGAATGTCTCCGCTCGCGTCCTCCACTCGACCTGCTCGAGGAGTTGAAAACATGTTGCGACGGCGTTGTCGTCCGGTCCCCCTGCTGGCCGGGCTGCTCGTTCTGGTCCTGTCCGCGCTCCTGTTGCCACCGGCTTCGGCGGCCAGCACCGCCGCAGCCGCCACACCCCGCCCCAGCCGGGTGCCACTCACCGGGCTGCCGGACGGCCGGATGCTGATCGCGGAGAAGAACGGCACCGTCCGCGCCTACCACCCCGACACCGGCCTGGCGGCCGAGCCGGTGCTCGACCTGACCGCCCGGATCGACACGTCGGGCAACGAGCGCGGCCTGCTCGGCATCACGCCAGCACCGAACTTCGCCCGGACCGGGATCCTCTACCTGGCGTACACGAGCCTCCCGGCCGGCGCGCTGACCCTGGCGCGAATGCCCATCAACGCTCCCGGGCGGCCGTCCCCACTGGCGCTGGCATCCCGATCCGGGCGAAACCCAAGCGACGAGCCCGCTGGAACTACCAGGCGTCGCGCCGACGACGTGCGCGCTCGAATTCGGTGACATCCGACAGCCAGGGACCGTGCTGTTCGAGTGCGGCACAGCCGCCGCGGACGAAGGCGCGCACCAGGTTCCGGTACCCGCCTATGCCGTCGACCAGGCGGTACTCGACCTGGTACTGCGGATCCGACCCGGCTTTCCCGGGTCGCACCGTGGTGATCCGGGCGATGGAGTCCGCGTAGAAGTGCAGCTGGATCCCCTCGCCCAGTTCCTCGTCCTCGATGGTGAACACTTCGTTGTCCGCTGCCGAGCGAGCGGCGACGAACTCCCAGAACTCGGCGGAGGCAGAGCGAGGACCGCCCCGTAGCCACTTCCTTTCCCCGCCCTTGTCATCGGTGAACGACAGGGCCGTCTTTCTCGCACTTTCGCCAAGGTCAGGATGGCCGTCGGCGGCTGCCTCGTCGTCTTCCACCGGGGCGCTCCGGGAGCGGTCCGCAGCCTCCGAACACATCAGAAAGCTCACCGTACGCACCGCGTCATCGACGAGTTCGGGGTACGCACGGCGCACGGCCGCCTCGACCGCCGCCGCCAACCGATCCCAGTCGCGCTTGTCCGTGGCCCGGTTTCCCCGCCGCGGATCGAGGCCGATCCGCATCCCGGCGCACGCCTGCTCAGCGGTGGCGACAACCCGCATGACCTGGGGCAGCAGCGCGGTGTCGACGGCATCGGGCAGCCGCCTTGGCACCGTCGCGCCGTGCAGATACTGGCCCGTGTACCTCAGAATCTCCGTGTCGAGTGGCCCGAGGACCACTCCGCGCGCGGCGCGACGGCGGTCCGCACGATGCTTCTCAGCACGTTTCTCGTCCGCCCCCTCCGTCGCCGCGCGCATCGCCTCGCAGACCTGACCGCGCTCAAGTAGATCGAGGTCGGCACCATGCGCAACGAGGCGGCTCCGGTCCCACGGGATGCGCCGAAAGAGCGTGTCGACGTCGGCGGGCGAGGAGAGCAGGATCGGGTCCAGGAGCGCGACGGCAGCGTTCTCGTCGAGCCCGCCCCGGGTTCCGGCGGCGTCGCACAGCGGGAGGATCGCGCTCCACAGCAGCAGGTGTCTCGCCAGGTCCTCCCGGATCACCGCAAGATGGGCCTCGGAGATCGGGACCGTGAACACCCGAGGCTCATGGTTGGCGTCGGCCCCGGCGGCGAGCATCAGCTTCAGCTCGCCGTCCTCGCGGATCACGGTCGGGAGCCAGCCGCTGCCACGGGTAAAGACGTTCACGCCCACCGCGCAATTTCCACGTCGAGGCGCGGGTCGGTGCGCACCCAGACCTCGCCCCCGGCGGCCTCGGCCGGGGCGTCGACTCGTTCGAGCCCGAGGAATTCGATCAACTGGAGCAGTTCGGCTCGTTCGGCTCGGTCATCGTCGACATCGTGCGATTCGAAGAAGACGTAGTACTTGTCGCTCGGGTCGACGATGCCGGAATCTGCCCAGATCCGGGCGACTTCTTCGACTGCCGCGGCTGCCGTCGTGATCGTGGCGGCGCGGGCGGCACCGCGGCTCTCCGGTGACGCGTCGAGGTCGGAGAGGTCGGGAAACCACTGGCCGAGGTAGTCGAGGCCGGCATATCCGTTCTCGAAGAACAGCATCGCGCTCGGAAGGTAGCGGTTGCCCCGGTCGACCCGAAGGTGTTCCGACCGAGGTTGGTCCGCATCCTTGATCCGCGAGATCACCCTCTGCCGGGGCATGAGTATCAATCTCTGCCCCGTCGATCCATCCTCGATGGTGTAGGTGTCAGACTCTCGACCCCGGAAGAACGCAGAGAACGCCATGTATGCCTCCTGAGGATCACCCACCGAGACTTGTTGGTCGTTGCCATCCCCGACAGCGAAGACGAACTGCTTCGGTCCGGGCGTGTAGGGACGAGCCATCTGCATCCTTCGTTCACGTGTGGCAGCCCACCGGTGTAGTGGATCAGAGCGGAGTCACCAGCATGCCTTGTTCAGCGGCCCCTGCGCAGACCAGCCGTTGTCCTTCCCAGTGAGCATGTCCCACAACCTCCTGAACTCGTGCGGTGTCTCCGCGTCCGGACGTACGGCCGATTCGTCGGGAGTGAGCAGGTCAGGGCTCTGGTCGATCCGCAGACGACGCCACCAAGCACGAGCCATGACCAGCCACTACGCCCGACAGGCCCTCGGCGAGCCGTGATCACAATCCCCGGCTGGAGTACTACCCCTCCGGGTCTATCAACCAGGCGTCACTGGCGTTCACGTAAATGCCCTTGCCCTGGTGGCGGTAGATCAGGTGGCGAGACTCCAGCCAGACGAGGGCGAACTTGATCGTCGTTTCGCTGACCCCGTACGCCTCCCGCAGCTCGAGCAGCGTAGGTAGCTTGCTGTGCGGCTCGCGGGCGCCCGACCGGATCGATGTCTCGATCTCGTGGGCGATCCTCGCGTAATCAGAGGTCACGGGCATTTTCGGGTCCTTCTCTTGCGCGGCACCTCCATCTGATCACGACAGCTTCAACACACTCAAGACACTGTGGTGCCTAACCCGCACGGGCAGGTGGCCGCTTCCAACGGCCACCTGCCCACAGTCCCACGCCATTCCGCTGTCCGCCCCGGCCGATAGGTTCCTGCGGCCACGAGCGAAGGCGAGAGCCGTGATCCACCAGGACAGGCAGCAGCGATTGCTGCCTGGACACCGCCGCGCCGCCACATTCGGCCGCCGGCTACGTGGCCTCGATCCCGACCAGGTGTACGACTTCCTCCAGCAGGTCGCCGACGAACTCGAACGCCTCGGCCGTGAGTTGGACACCGCTACCACCGAGACCACGCGCATCCTCCAGCCAGAACTCCTGCCGCGTCCGCCAGCCGTCGAACAGCCGGTGGCCTCGATGAGTGACCAGCGCACGGCTCAAAGTCACCCGCGGCGGCGTGACCCGCACGTACCGGGCCGGGGTGAGCGTCGGCCCGCCCGGCTCGGGGTCGATGACCCTCAGCCGGCCGGCCGGCTCCGGACCAGGTAGGCCCGCCACCCGATCGCCAGGAACAGGACGGCGACGAACAGGCCGTAGTAGCCCAACCCGCTGCACGCGGAGATCACCGCCAGGCCGAACATGGCGAGCACCGTCATCCAGCCACCGAAGGTGAGGGCAGACCTTCGGACCGCCTGCCGCGGGATGGCGTCGCCGGGTCGGCGACACCACGCGAGGACGACTGCCGCGACGACGGTGGCGAGGATCGCCGGGGCGAGCAGGAGGAGACCTTCGTCGCCGAGGACGAGCCACGACCAGATCGGCCCCTCGTGGACGGCGAATCCCTGATCGACAATGGCGAGGTAGTCCCGCATCACGTGGATGATCAGGAAGCTGGAGCTGCCGGCGGCCACGTACGCCAGCAGGGCGAGGAGACTGCTGGCCGCCGCATTGTGCTCGGTTCGGCGGCTCGCCCAGCCGGTGAAGAGCCAGCCCCACACCATGCCGAGCATTCCGCCGGCCGCGAACCCGACCGGCAGCGCGGCCGACTCGGCCCGGCGGACCGAGACCTCGAACCAACCGCCCTCGGCCGGTTCCTCCGAGCGGTAGGAATTGGTGAGGGTCAACACCCAGCCGTCCTTCACCGCGGTCAGGGTCTCTGAGGTACGCAGATCCGAGTAGCCGGCGTAGTCGGTCGGGCCGAGCCGCCAGCCGGCAGCGGTCAACCGCTCGGCCACCTCGGCGTCGTACCGGCGCAGATCGGGAATCGGGGTGACGTGGTCGACCTGGTAACTGACCTGGCCGAACTGCGCCTCGCCGTTGCCGTTGACGAAGACCGCGTCGTGGCGTTGCAGCGACGGGACCACGGCACCCGGTGTGACCAGCTCGGCGATGCCGGCCATCTCCGTCGCGGTGGGCAACGCCCGGTCGGTTTCGCCGATGAGGCGGGCGGTCAGCGACGCGGCCACGAAACCGCTGAAGAGCGCGACGACGACGGCGACGGCCACCACCGCCCGGCTGCCCGGCCGTCCCAGCCGGGCCCGCGGCGCGTGGCGGAGCACGTCGAAGACCTCACGGGCACTCGGCTGGCGGCGACCGGTTTCCTCGGCGGCCATGAGCATCGTGTCGAGCAGTTCGGTCCGGCGCTGCCCCGGCGGATAGGCCCGGGCGAGGAGACGGTAGCGCCGGTACGACGCGGGCCGGGTGGCGCTCATCCGAACGTCACCGTGGCGGGCCCGGCGGGCGGGCGCAGGGCGTCCAGCATTCGGGTCGCGGTTTGCACGTTGCGGCTCAGTCGTTGCGTCTCGGCAGTCAACGCGGCACCGCCCTCGCTGGTGAGCCGGTAGTAGCGGCGTAGCCGCCCATCGACTGCCTCTTCCCGGTCGACCTCCACCAGACCCTCGGCGGTCAGCCGGTCCAGCGCGGCGTAGAGCGTCGCGGCCAGCAGCCGCGTCTCACCGCCGGAAAGCTTCGTGACCTGTTGCATCACCCCATATCCGTGCCGTGGCTGATCAACCAGGGCGGTCAGGATCCAGAACGTCGGTTCTCTCATCGGACGTGTCACGCGGCTGAATATACAAGTCATTTGACTATAACGCCAGCGAGGCCGGTACGGCAGGTGCCTGAAAGGACATCGATCTCTTCCCCGGTGGGCGTCCCGTCGGGCGTGTGATCGCGGCGACCCAGGCGGGACGCTCGACTCGATCCCGAGGGACGAGGAGGCGTGATGCCCAACTACCTGGCGCCGGGTGTGTACGTCGAGGAGGTGGAGTCCGGCTCCCGCCCGATCGAAGGCGTCGGCACGGCGGTCGCCGCGTTCGTCGGCTTCGCCGCGCAGGGGCCGTTCAACACCCCGACGCTGGTGACCAACTGGAGCCAGTACTCGCAGATTTTCGGCGAGTTCGCCCCGGACTGCTACCTGGGCCACGCCGTCTACGGGTACTTCATGCAGGGCGGCGGGGCCGCGTACATCGTGCGGGTCGGTGGCGACCGGGCCGAGGAGGCGTTGCCGGCCGCGTCCGCGCCGGCCGCCGTGCTCGGCACGTACAAGGTGGTCGCCCGGGCGCTGCCCGAGGGCACCCCGGAGGACGTCAGCGTCGAGGTCGCCGACCCGCCGGAGGGCGCCGGTGAGGACCGGTTCAACCTGGTGGTCAAGCGCGGCGGACAGGTGGTGGAGACCTTCGAGTCGGTGACCACCAAGCGCGGCAAGGACAACGTGGTGAACGTGGTCCGCGAGCGATCGAAGCTGATCACCATCGAGGAGGCGGCACCCGCGGGGCAGCTCGCCCGGCCCAGCGGTGGCGAGGTGGCGCTGATCGGCCCCGGTCCGACCTCCGCGCCGGAGAACGTCTCGGCCGACGAGTACGTGGGCGACGCGGCGGAGCGTACCGGCTTCGGCGGCCTGGAGGCGGTCGACGAGGTGACGATGGTCGCGGTGCCCGACCTGATGGGCGCCTACCAGCGCGGCGCGATCGACCTGGATTCGGTGAAGACGGTCCAGTCGGCGATGATCGCGCACTGTGAGCTGATGGGTGACCGGATGGCCATCCTGGACCCGCCGCCCGCGCTCAGCCCGCAGCAGGTCCGGGAATGGCGTACCGACCAGGCCGGCTACGACTCCAAGTACGCCGCGCTCTACTACCCGTGGATCAAGGTGTTCGACCCGCTGACCGGCACCAACCGGTTCATGCCGCCTTCCGGGCACCTGGCCGGGGTGTGGGCCCGCAACGACGGGTCGCGAGGAGTGCACAAGGCGCCCGCCAACGAGGTGATCCGGGGCGCGGTGGCGCTGGAGACCCAGCTGACCCGGACCGAGCAGGAGCTGCTGAACCCGTTGGGGGTCAACTGTATCCGGGCATTCCCGGGCCGCGGCATCCTGGTCTGGGGCGCCCGCACCCTCTCCTCCGACCCGGCCTGGCGCTACCTCAACGTGCGGCGGCTCTTCAACTACCTGGAAGAGTCGATCCTCAACGGCACCCAGTGGGTCGTCTTCGAGCCCAACGACGACATGCTCTGGGCCAGGATCCGACGCACGGTCAGCGCCTTCCTGGTCAACGAGTGGCGACGCGGTGCGCTCTTCGGGCTCACCCCCGACGAGGCGTTCTTCGTCAAGTGTGACCGGGAGACCAACCCCGCCGAGAGCATCGACGCCGGCCAGGTGATCTGCCAGATCGGTGTCGCGCCGGTCAAACCCGCCGAGTTCGTGATCTTCCAGCTGGCGCAGATGTCCGGTGGCACCAGCCTGGTCAACGAGTAGTCCCCCGTAGCGTCAGGAGGCAGTCGTGCCGCTCCCCGATTTCGACTCCGCCGTCGGCCACTCGTTCGGCCTTGAGGTGGACAGCATCATCATCCGCCAGATCACCGAGGTCACCGGCCTCAAGATGGAACAAGATGTCATTGAATACAAGTCGAACACCGCCGACGGCAAGTTCGCCATCCGCAAGGCGCCCGGCGCGCCGAAGGCCGGCGAGGTGACGCTGACCCGGGGCCTGACCGCGGACAACAGCTTCGAGTCATGGATCAAGGATTGCCGGTTCGGCAAGATGGGCCAGGCACGCAAGGGCGGCGCCATCATCGTCTTCGACTACGAGGGCATCCCGATCAAGCGGTACAAGCTGACAAACGCGTGGCCGAAGTCCCTGGAGATCAGCTCGCTCAAGGCCGGCGACACCAGCGTGCTCACCGAGAAGCTCGTGGTGACGTACGAGGCGATGGAGGTCGAGTAGCCCCATGCGCCGTACGTCGTCCCTCGTCCCACCGCCCGGCGCCGACGCGGCCGAGGCACCGGCCGTCGCGCCGCGGCGCGAGACGCTGCGCACGGAGTTCCCGTTCGAGCTGCCGCGCGGCTACGTCGACGGCACCGGCACCGTGCACCGGGACGGGGTGATGCGGCTGGCGACCGCCCGGGACGAGCTGGTGCCGCTGCGCGACGACCGGGTACGCGAGAACCCCGCCTATCTCACGGTGGTGCTGCTCAGCCGGGTGATCACCCGGATCGGCACGGTGGTGGACATCCATCCCGGCGTGGTGGAGGACCTGTTCGCCTCCGACCTGGCGTTCCTCCAGGACATGTACCGGCGGATCAACAGCGAAGGACACACCCGCGCCAGTGTGGTCTGCCCGGAGTGCCAGCACCGCTTCGCCGTCGAACTCGCCGGTGGCCGCCTGGGGGAATCGTGACGTACGCGGCCGACCGCATCTACTCCGAGGTCGCGTACGTCGCCTACCACTTCCACTGGGGCCTGGAGGAGATCCTCGATCTCGAACACGGCGAACGGCTGCGCTACGTGGCCGAGATCGCCAGCATCAACACCCGCATCAGTCAGGGACGGTGACCCGATGTGGCGGTGGCCGTGGCGATCACCGCGGACCGTGCAGCGGTCCGCCGCGCCGGACGCCACGCCCGACACCGGGTCGACAACTGACCACCCGGCGAAGCGCAGCGAGCCGCCGGCCTGGCAGAGCCTGCCGCCGATCCAACGGATCACCCCCGACGAGCCACGGTTGAACCTGCCGGAGGCATTCACCGACACGCTGGCGTCCTGGCGCGATCCGTCGTACCTCGCTCCCCTCGGTCACCTCGTCTCCGGGGCCGAACCCGCCGGCGTGCTGCACGGTGCCGCCGAGCCGGTGACCGCGCCAGCGGAACCAAGCCCAGTCGGACAGCCCGCCGCCCAGGAGACGGCGCCGATGCCGCTCGCGACGCCAGCCGCACCGGCACCGCACCGTACGGCCGCCCTGCAACGATCGGTGACCGGCATCCCGCACGATCCCGCGCCAGCCAGCCCGCATTTCCCCGGCCCAGCCAGCCCGCACAGTTTCGGCCCGGCCACCTCGCCCGACCCGGTGACGAGCAAATCCGGCCCGGTCACGAGCCACGAGCCGGGCCCGACCAGCGGGTACGACCCGGGCCCGACCACGCCGCAAACGCTCCGGCTGCCGCCGGGGCAGATGCCGGAGCCGGGGCAGCTGCCGCCGGGGCAGATGCCGGAGCCGGGGCCGATGCCGGAGTTGCCGCTTGCGACGCCGACGCGGCCGGTACCGCTGGAGCCGGTGTCGGTCAGCCGGCTGCTGACCGCGCCGCCACCACCTGTGCAACTGCACCTGCCCACGGTCAGTCCGCCGAGCACGGTGGCGCAGCGCAGCGTCGCACCGTCCACCGCCGAGCCGACCGATGTCGAGCAGCCAGCCAGCGAAGAGCTCGGCTCACCCGACGTGCCCACGCTGGGTCGCGAACCCCTTGATCCGGCTCTTTTCGCAGGCGAGTCATCCGTGCACGATCCGGGCCACAGCGCATCGGCGGACGTAGTAGCACCATCGAGAGCGTCCAGCGGACCGCCGCTCGACCTGGCCGTGCAGCGGAGTTTGCCAGAGGTCGCGCGACCACCCCGTCGGCTCGGTCTCGGCGAACCCATCGTGTCTCCGTTGCTGCCGCCCCGCGACGCCACGCCGGCACCCGATGCGATGCAACGCGTGCCGGCCGGCGACAGCCCGTCCCCACCCCCGCTGGTCCACCGGCCGGTCACCGCCAGCCAACCCACGACCAGCCCGACCACCACCAGCCAACCGACCACCAGCCCGACCACCACCAGCCAACCGACCACCAGCCCGGGCGACGACGACCGGGGCGTGACCGAGAGCAGTGCGAGCACCGGCGAGCAGGCGGGACTGATCGGAGAGACGTCCGTCTCGCGCCTCGCCGCCGATGCCAGCCCCGGCAGCCCCGGCAGCTCCGAAAGCTCCGAAAGCTCCGAAAGCCCCGAAAGCTCCGAAAGCTCCGAAAGCTCCGGCCTATTCTCGGCCGACGTCGGTCCCGACACCGACGCCGGTACCCGTACCGGCACTGGCGACGGTTCCCCGACGTCGATCGGTGACCTGCCGGTTGTTGGTGCACCGGGCAGCCGGAGCACGCCGGACGGCGGTCCGCCCTCGGGTGGGGGTGGATCGCCGACCACCGTGCAGACGTTCGTGTCGCCCGACGGCCCGCTGCCCGCCGAGGCACAGGTGACTCCCCTGCTCGGCCAACCGTCCGTAGCGAGGCCGACAAACGACGAGCCGCCGCCCCGGATCGGCCCGCCGGGACCGGCCGATCCAACCGGCGGGGCAACGGATCCCGGCGTGGGCCGCAGCGCCGGGAGTGCCGATCTGCCAGTGGTGTCCCGACTGGCCATGCCCGGATCGACAACCGATGCCCCGGTACGGGCGGCCGGCAGCGCCACGCAGGCCCCACCGGCCGGCAGCGCCACGCAGGCCCCACCGGCCACATTCGACGGCGACGCCGCTGCTGCCGCTGGGACGGATGCGTCAACCGGTGGCTCCGATTCTCCCGACGCCGGGTCCGACACTGCCGGCCTGGTTGGTGGCTACGGCGAACCGCCGGATCAGCCGGACGGTTCGAGTGGGCAGCCCGACAGCGCACCGGCAGCGCTGCCCCTTGTGGTGGCCCGGTTGGTCGGCGACCGCCCGATCCGGTCGCTGGCCGGGGAGCTACCCGAGCCGGCGGCTCCCGCCGGCCCGAGTGTGCAACGGGTGAGCTGGCAGCACCACGAGGCGCGGCCGGACAGCGTCCCGCTCACCTACGCCGGGCCGGAGCACTCCCCGCCGCGCACCGAGGCGCGGCTGCCGGCCGTCGTGGGCGGTTCGGCTCCGCGCGAGGCCGGTGGCGGTCCGCCGGTCCAGCGCTGGGTGGGTGCGCTGCCCGGCTCGCCGCCTTCGTCCGGCCGTTCCGGCTCGGGCGGTGGCAACACCCCGGTCAGCGGCGACAGCCCCCCGGTCACCAGCCTCACCAACTCCGGCGGCGGTAGCACCCCGCTGAGGTTCTTCACCAGCGCCGGTAGCGGCGGTGCCCCGATGACGTACCTCGTCAGCTCCGGGGCGGGCGGCACTGCGGCAGCGTACTCCGATGGGTCGGTCGGGTCGTTGCCGGTGCAGCGGGCCGAACCCACGGCCGTGCCGCCGGACGACCCGCCCCCGACGGACCTGCCGCCGCCCGAGCTGCCCGCCGCACCGCCGGCGACCGCGCCGACACCGCCCACCGGTGACGCCACGGCGGCCGGACAACCGGCCACACCTGGCGCACCCGGTGCCGCAACGGAGCCCGAGGAACTGCTGAAGAAGCTGTACGACCCGCTGCTGCGCCGGTTGAAGACCGAGTTGCGGCTCGACCGGGAGCGGCACGGGGTGCTCGGCGGACCGGGCTGAACCCCCGATCCCCTGCGCCACCTGCGGAAAAGCGCCGAACGACGAGGAGGAAGGGATGACCAAGGACGAGGTCGCCGTCGCGATCGCCTTCGTCGTCAAGATCGACGATCAGGATCTCGGCGCGTTCAACACCTGTGACGGGTTGGGCTGCGAGGTGGTGGTGGAACAGCGCGAGGAGGGCGGCAACAACGGTCATGTCTGGCAGTTGCCGACCCGGATGAAGTTCTCCAACGTCAAGCTCTCCCGCCCCATCACGGCGGACAGCACCAAGCTGATGCGCTGGTTCGCCGGCATGGCCAACGGGATAACCCGTAAGACCGCCACCATCGAGGCGCGCACGCTGGAAGGCACGGTGATCGCCCGCTGGGGGCTGCTCGACGTCATCCCGGTGAAGTGGTCCGGCCCGCAGCTCAACCCGGACAGCCCGAAGGTCGCCGTGGAGACCCTGGAGCTGGCCCACCACGGTTTCTTCGGCCCCGGGTCCGGGGGGTGAGACCGTGAGCGCCTCACCTGTCACGTTCACCGCCGCCGGCAGCCCTGTCGGCCGCGGTGGTGGCGCCCCGCCGCAGCTGACCCACGCCTACCTCCAGTTGCACGAGCCGCCCCGCAACGGCGGCACCGCCTCGCCGGGGCCGAAACTGAGCCAGATCCCGTTCCAGTTCAACCCCAAGGAGCTGGCGCTCACCAAGACCGCGAAGTGGAAGCGGGACGCGCAGCGCAACGCGAAGAAGAGCGGCGTGCCGGAGTTCACCGGATCGGACCCGTGCAAGTTGAGCCTGGAGATGTTCTTCGACGCCACCGACACCATGGACAGCTCGGTGGTGAAGCGGGTCGAGGAACTCTTCGCCTGCTGCGTGCCTACCGACGCGAGCCGGCAGCAGAAGAAGGGCTCGCCGCCGTGGGTGGTGTTCCACTGGGGCGGCATGGTCGGCTTCCCCTCCTTCGTGGCCAGCGTCAACGCCAAGTACACCCTGTTCACCCCGGGCGGGACGCCGGTGCGGGCGCTGTGCACGGTGACACTGGAGGAGATCTCCGGTGAGCAGCCGGGGCAGAACCCCACCTCCGGGGCGCTGGCCGCGCGTGACATCCACGTCGTCGTGGCCGGGGACACCCTGCACTCGGTGGCCTATCAGGCGTACGGGCGGGCGGGGCTGTGGCGGCAGATCGCCGAGGCCAACGACATCGACGACCCGATGCGGCTGCGCCCCGGCACCGCCCTGCTGGTGCCCGCACCGGAGGAACTGACAGGCGGTGCCCGTGGCCAATGAGCAGTTCGCCAACGCTCTCCTGGTCGAGGTGGGCGGCAGTCCGCTGCCCGCGGAGATCGCGGCGCTGCTGACGTACGCGGCGGTGGACGACAGCCGCAACCTGCCCGACCGGTTCGTGCTGCGTTACCGCGACCCGGACCGCAGCGTGCTGACCAAGGGCGGCTTCACCATCGGCGCGCCGGTGCGGTTGAGCGTGCAGACCTCCGACCCGGGTGGTCCGGTGCTGCTGCTCACCGGGGAGGTCACCGCCCTCGAGTGCGAGCTGGACGCCACCGGCACCTTCACCGAGGTACGCGGCCTGGACCTGGCCCACCGGCTGCTGCGCGGCCGTCGGGTCGCCGCGTACCCGGGGATGAGCGTGCCGGACATCGTGCGCAAGGTGGCCCAGCGGGCCGGGTTGAAGGCGGGCCGGATCGACCCGGTGGCGGGCATCGGCGGCGAGCCGGAGACACAGCTCAGCCAGGACAACGTCAGCGACTGGGCCTTCCTGCACCGGCTCGCGGAGCTGGTCGGCGCGCAGGTGATGGTGGTCGACGGCGCGTTGCACCTGCGGATGCCCGAGCCGCCGGCCGGTGCGCCGGACACCTCCGCGCGGGCCACCCAGGATCCGCTGGTGCTGGAGGTCAACCGCAACCTGATCGCGCTGCGGGCCGGCGTCACCGCCACCGCGCAGGTGCCGGAGGTGGGCGCGCGGGGCTGGGATCCGGCCACCAAGAAGGCGGTGAGCGCCACCGCCGTCCCGAAGGTGCCCGGTGCCGAGGGGATCGGGGTGGACCCGGCCCAGTTGGGCAAGAAGGTGGGCAGCCCGCCGTACCTGGTCGCCGATCCGACCCTGGGCAGCGACGCCGCGGTCCGGGCCGTCTCCGGGGCGCTCGCCGGTGACCTCGGTGGCGGTTGTGCCGAGATCGAGGGGGTGGCCAAGGGCAACGCCCGGCTGCGTGCGGGCACGGCGGTGGCGTTGGCCAACATCGGCGAGCCGTTCCAGGGCAAGTACGTGCTGACCAGCACCCGGCACCTGTTCAGCCAGGAGGCCGGCTACACCACGGCGTTCACCGTCTCCGGCCGCTCCGACCGCTCGTTCTACGGGCTGACCGCTGGCGCGACCGCGCCCGAGCGGGTCGGTCAGGGCCTGGTGCCGGCGGTGGTCAGCGACGTGAAGGACCCGAAGAAGCTCGGCCGGGTCCGGCTCACCCTGCCGTGGCTGGACGAGAAGTACACCACCGGCTGGGCCCGGGTGGTGCAGCCCGGTGCGGGTGCGGACCGGGGGGCGGTGCTGCTGCCGGAGGTCGGTGACGAGGTGCTCGTCGGGTTCACCGGCGGCAACCTGGACGCCGCGTACGTCCTCGGTGGACTGCACAACGGCAGGGACGCCCCGCCGAAGCTGGAGACCGACGTGGTGGACGGCGGCAGCGGGCGGATCGCCGCGCGGGCACTCGTCTCCCGCACCGGCCACCGGTTGGAGCTGCTGGAGGCCGGCAGTGGCCCGGACGGAATCCTGATCTCCACCGGGGACCGGAAGTTCACCGTGCGGCTGGACCGCACCGGCAAGCAGATCGAGATCGTCAGCGACGGCAAGGTCAGTGTCCAGGCTCGCAACGGGATCAGCCTGGACGCCGGCACCGGGTCGCTGGAGCTGGCCGGGCAGCGGGTCACCGTCGCGGCAAAGGGCGACCTGAGCGTCGAGGGGAAGGGCCCGGTGACCATCCGTGGCGCCGTGGTCCGGATCAACTGAACAGCCTCGGGGAGACTCCTCGCGGCGTACCGAAGGGAGAGTGTGCCGTGCCACCAGCCGCCCGCGTCGGCGATCCCACCGCCCACCCCGGGACGGTCGGCGGCCCCGGTGTGCCCACAGTGCTCATCGGCGGGCAACCCGCGGCGACCGTGGGCACCCTGCACACCTGCGCCTTCCCGGGCGTCCCACCGCATCCGCCGTCGCCGCTCGTGCCGCCCGGCTGCCCCACGGTGCTCATCGGCGGGCGACCCGCCGCCCGCCTCGGTGACCTGGCCGGCTGCGGGGCCCCGATCATCGCCGGTTGCCCGACCGTGCTGATCGGCGGGTGAATGGCGATGGCCACCGATTTCGTCGGCGCCGGTTGGGCCTTTCCGCTGCGTACCGACCCGACCGGCCGGATCGCGCTGGTCCGGGGCGACCGTGAGGTGGTGGAGAGCATCCGGCTGATCCTCGGCACCGCCCCCGGTGAGCGGCCCGGCCGGCCCGAGTTCGGCTGCGCCATCCACGAGTTGGTGTTCGCCCCCGCCGACCCGTCCACCGCCGGCCAGGTCGCCTACCAGGTGCGGCTGGCGTTGGAGCGGTGGGAGCCCCGGATCGAGCTGGACGACGTGCTCGTCGACTTCGCCGACGCCGCCCGCGGCACCCTGCACATCGACATCCGCTACCGGCTGCGGCAGGACAACGACCCGCGCAACCTGGTCTTCCCGTTCTATGTGATCCCCGCGCACGACCCGGGAGCCGAGTGATGGCCCTGCCCGCACCGAACCTTGACGACCGCCGCTTCCAGGATCTGGTGGACGACGCCAAACGCCTGGTGCAGCGGCGCTGCCCGGAATGGACCGACCACAACGTCTCCGATCCGGGGGTGACCCTGATCGAGACGTTCGCGTACCTGGTCGACCAGCTGCTCTACCGGCTCAACCGGGTGCCGGACCGGCACTACGTGAAGTTCCTCGACCTGCTCGGCATCACCCCCTTCCCGCCGGCGGTGGCCTCGACCGACGTCACGTTCTGGCTCTCCGCGCCGCGTGACGCGCCGGTCGTGGTGCCCGCCGGCACGCACGTGGCCACCGTCCGGGCCGAGAACGTCGAACCGGTGACCTTCGAGACGTTGCACGAGCTGAGCGTGCCGCCGTGCCGACTGCGCAAGGTGCTGACCGTGCCGGCCGGGGGTCAGCCCAGCGACCGCACCGGCGACCTGGGCGGCGCGAGCCGGGTGCCGGCGTTCGCCGACCCGCCGGCGGCCGACGACGCGGTGCTGTTCGGGCTCGACGAGCCGGTGCCCGGCTGCGCGGTGCTGCTCACCATGGACTGGTCGGTTTCCGGGCGTGGGGTGGACCCGACGAACCCGCCGCTGGTGTGGGAGGCGCTGACCGACGACGGCTGGGTGGAGTGTCCGGTGGAACGGGACACCACTGGCGCGCTCAACCGGGCCGGCGAGGTGGTGTTGCACGTACCGGCCGGGCACAGCGCCACGGTGGTCGCGCGGCACCGGGGCGGCTGGTTGCGGTGCCGGCTGCGCCAGCCCACCGCCGGGCAGCCGTTCTTCAACGCCCCGCCGCTGCTGGGCCGGGCCGAGGCGGCCACCATCGGCGGCACCGTGGCGGCCTGCCACGCGGAGCTGATCGACGGGGAGACACTGGGTGCCGCCGAGGGGGTGCCCGGGCAGGTGTTCACGGTGCAACGGGCGCCGATCGTGGCCGCGGACGGGGCGATCGAGATCGAGGTGAGCACCGTCGAGGGCTGGCAGACCTGGCGGGAGGTGCCGAGTTTCGCCGACTCAGGGCCCGAGGACCGGCATGTCTGCGTGGACCGGACCAGCGGCGAGGTCCGGTTCGGACCGGCGGTCCGGCAGCCTGACGGCACGATCAGCCAGCACGGGGCGGTGCCGCCGAAGGGTGCGGTGGTGCGGGTTCCGGCGTACCGGACCGGTGGTGGCCGGCAGGGCAACGTGGCCGCACGGACGCTCAGCGTGCTGCGTGACCCGGTGCCGTTCGTGTCGACGGTGACCAACCGGGCCGCGGCCACCGGCGGGGTGGACGGCGAGTCGCTGGCCGAGACGTCGGTACGAGGGCCGCTGACCCTGCGGACCCGGGAACGGGCGGTCACCGCCGAGGACTACGAGCAGTTGGCCCGGCAGGCCGCGCCGGAGGTGCAGCGGGTGCGCTGCGTACCGGCGGCGGGTGACTCGCACGCGGTGCGGGTGCTTGTCGTACCGGCGCTCGGTGAGCACCGCGACGCCGACGACGACGCGGCCCGGTTCGCCGCGCTGCGGCCCCGCGACGAGATCCTGGAACGGATCGGCACCTTCCTCGACTCCCGCCGCTGTGTCGGTGCCCGGCTGCTCGTGGAACCGCCGTTCTACCAGGGGGTCACGGTGGTTGCCCAGGTCCGCGCCCGGCCCCGGGCCGGCGGTTCCGGCGCCGAGCTGCGCCGCCGGGCGGTGCGGGCCCTCTACGACTACCTGGACCCGGTGCGGGGTGGGCCCGACGGCACCGGCTGGCCGTTCGGGCGGCCGGTGCAGTCCGGCGAGCTGCACGCGGTGCTGCAACGCGTCGCCGGGGTCGATCTGGTGGAGGAGGTACGGCTCTTCGGTGCCGACCCGACCAGCGGCGAACGCGGTGAGGCGGTGCAGCGCCTCGAACTCGACGTCAACGCCCTCGCCTTCTCCTACGGCCACCAGGTGCGGGTCACCGGGTGAGCGGCCGGATCATCGAGGTGAGGAGGGGTTGATGCGGGGTTCGGTACCGGGGCTGGTCAGCCCGCATCCGATCGGGGAGCAGTTGCCCGCGGTCTATCTGGAGGACGACTTCGCGCAGCGGTTCACCGCCGGTCTCGACGAGGTGCTGGCGCCGATCCTGCTGACCCTGGACTGCCTGGACGCCTACTTCGACCTGGAGTTGGCGCCGGCGGACTTCCTGGACTGGCTGGCCGGTTGGGTGGCCGCGCCGGTGGACGCCGACCGACCGCCGCAGGCCCGCCGTGACCTGGTCCGGCACGCGGTGCAGCTGCACCGTTGGCGGGGCACGGCCCGCGGGGTCGAGTTGGCGCTGCGGGTGGCCACCGGGGCCCGGGTCGAGGTCACCGACAACGGCGGCGTGAGCTGGTCGGCGACGCCTACCGACGCGCCGGGCGCCGACGAGACGCCGCAGCTGCGGATCCGGGTGCACGGCGAGGTCGACGAGGCGTTGGTACGCCAGGTGCTGGCTGCCGCCGTGCCGGCGCATGTCCGCACGACAGTGGAGATCCGGAAATGATCACATGCGACGCGTGCGGCGCGTCCAACGAGGCCGGCGCGCAGTTCTGCGGCTCCTGCGGCGAGTTCCTGTGGGACCGGTCGGCACGCGGGGAGCAGGCGGCCGATTCGACGCGGTCGACCACACCCAGCAACTCGACCACACCCAGCAACTCGGCCACGCCCAGCACGGCGACCACAGCCAGCACGGCGACCACGCAGGGCACGGCGACCACGCCGACCAAGGTGCCGGCCACCGAGCGGGAGCAGGGCGGCGAGGAACGGCACATCGAGGCGGTGCAGCCAGGCAAGTCGAAACCCCTGCCGGCCGTGCCACAGCCCGACCCGGTGCCGGACGGGGACGCGCCAGCACCGGCGAACACCCGGGTGGTCTGCCCGAATCCGGCCTGCGGCGTGGACAACGACCGGGCCCGGCGGTTCTGCCGGCGCTGTGGCAGTTCGCTTGTCGCCGCGGTGGTGGTCGCCGCACCGAGACGCCGGTGGTGGCAGCGCCTGTGGGACCGGCTGCGTGCCCCCCGCCGGCGGCGCAGCCTCCGTGAGGAGGAGCGCCGGGTCGGCGGCGCGGCCCGCCGGGTCGTGCTGCTCGTGCTGGCGATCTGCCTCCTGGCGGTGCTGGCCGTGGCCGGGCCGCCGCTGGCCCGGCGGGGGCTGGAGGCGGTACGCGACCGCACCCAGGACCCGACGCCGCTGGTGCCCACCTCGGTGGCGGCCTCGTCGGAGACGCTCGGCGCGGGTGCCGGCCGGCTCATCGACGGGGCCAGCAACAAGTACTGGGCGCCGGCCGGCAGGGCCACCGACTCGTGGGTGGAGGGTCGGTTCACCGAGCCGGTGCGGCTGCTCACCGTGGTGATCACCCCGGGTGTCAGCCCGCGTCGGCAGGCGTACCTGGCCGCCGGGCGGCCTCGCGAGCTGACCGTGGTCACCGTCAACGCCGAGGGCGAGGAGCAGAGCACCGACATCGAACTCGTCGACGAGCCCGGTCCGCAGCACTTCGACGTGCCCACGCCGAACCTGGTGCGGATCAGGCTGGTTGTCCGCTCGACGTATGGTCCTGGACTGATCCCGACCGTGGCGATCGGGGAGGCGGAATTCTTCGGTCGGCGGTGACCGGCGCCGGGACGCCTCCGGCCACGGACGGGTCCAGGCCGAGGGAGATGAGCACGTCGGCGTACCGGCGGCGGGCGTGTGCGGCCGCGGCGGCGTTACCGGCCAGGTCGTGCGCGGCGATGAGCGTCCGCCAGCCGGCGTCGTGGCACGGGTCGATCTCGACGCAGCGGGCCGCCATCGCCGCCGCCGGTTCCACCCCGTCGGCGCCGCGCAGGGCGGCCTCGGCGAGCCGGGCCGCCGCGTCGGCCGCCTGCCGGCGCAGGGTTTCCCGCTCGGCCACCACCCACTCCGCCGGGCCGTCCTCCGGCAGCAGCTCACCGGTGTACGCAGCCACGGCAGCCCGCAGGTCGTCAAGGGTGTGCGGGTCGGTGGCGGCGCGCCGGGCGGCCCGGCCCAGCGCCCGGCGGAACTCGTCGACGTCACACCAGGTGTCCGGGGGCAACGCCAACAGGTAGGCGTCGCCGTCGCGGTGCAGCAGCGTCTCCCGGTCGCCGAGCGGCAGGTGGGTGTCGAGGAAGCGGCGCAGGCTGGACAGGGCGACGTGCAGGGTCCGGGTGGCCGTCACCGGATCGGTGTCCGGCCAGAGCGCGTCGAGCAGCCGGTCGCGGTGCACCGGTGCGGCCCGCATGGCGAGCATCCGGGCCAGCGCCCGGGCCCGTGGGCGCAGCGGGGTCCAGTTCAGCGGCTCGCCGTGCAGGCAGATCTGGAAGCCGCCGAAGCAGCGTACGGTAAGCGGAGCCGGACGGGACGCGACCGCCGGCGGCCGGGCTTCGGGGGTGAGCCACGCGGCCACCACCGCCCGGGGCATTCCGGCATGCTCGGCGGCGGCGTGCACGGCTGCCAGCGCGTTGCTGCGGCCGGGGCCGGCGGGTGCCGCGGCGGCGAGGGCGAGCACTCGTGCGCCCGGCACCCCGGCGGCTCGGGCGGTGCTCTCCGCCCGCCGGACCTCGACCTCGGCGTCGGGCACCCGGGCCCGCACGGCGGCCAGCGCGAGCAGGGACTGCGCCCAGGCGGCGAGCACCCCGCCGTCCACCGCGCGGGCCCGGTCGCACAACCGCGCCGCCTCCTCCGGTTCGGGGCCACCCTGCCACGAGCGGGCCAGCGCCGCGCACCCCGCCGCGAGCAGCGCACCCCACTGGTCACCCAGCCGGTCGCATTCCTCCGCCACCGCGGCGGCTTCCTTCAGGTCGACCTCGGTGCCGCTGAGCGCCGGCACGGCCCGCGCCAGCCGGACCAGCCAGGGCAACCCGGCGCGGTCGGCGGCCAGGCCGACGGCGGTCACCGCGGCGGTCGCCTGCGGTTCGGCCCGGGCCACCGCGACGGCGGCCCGCAGCAGCCGGCCGGCCAGCCCAACCAGGTCGGTGTCGGCGAAGGTGTCCGGCTCCAGCATGCGCAGCGCCTCGGCGACGTGCCCGGCCAGCAGCGACACGGTCGCCCGGACCAGCACGTCCTCGGCTCCGGCCAACCGCTCCGCTTCCCCGAGCACCAGCGCCGGGTGCCGGCGGGTGGCGCTGCGCAGCCAGCCCGACCAGTGTCCGCGCCAGTGTGGGGCGTCCGGCAGCCAGGCCGTCACGTCCGCCCGCAGCGACCGGCAGCGGGCCGCACCCCGGCCGGTACCGAACATCGCCTCGGCCCGGCGCAGCAGCGGCGCCGCCGCCGCGAACTGTCCCTCGTTGATCCGATGCTGGGCGTCGGCCAGCACCAGCCACGGGTCCTCGGCGATGAACCAGGCCGGCAGCAGGTCGGACCAGGGGTCGAGACCGCGTACGGCGACTGCGCTGCCGGCGGCGTCGAGCAACCGGTGCACCTCGGGCCACTGCTGGGCGCGGGCGAAGCAGCGGGCCGCCTCCAGCGCCGCACCCTCCTCGGCGAGCAGCCGCCCGGCGCGGGCGTGCCAGGCGCGCGCACCGGCCTCCCCCAGTTCCTCGGTGAGCACGGCGGTGAGGTGGCCCCGGAGCACTTCGTGGTAGGTGAAGGACCGGCCGCCGTCGTGGGACACCGTGAACGCCTGCCGCCGCTCCAGCTCCTCCAGCGCGGCCTGCCCGTCGCTGCCGCCCAGCAGCCGATCGCACCGTTCGGCGGTCACGATCTCGAAGACGGAGGTACGGACGAGGAACCGGTGCAGGTCCGGGGCCAGCTCTGCCAGCACCGTACGGGTCAGGTAGTCCCGGGAGAGCGCCGAGCGGACCGCCAGCGTGGCCACGGCCCGACGCCGGTCGGGCAACGGTTGGCCCTGGGTGGAGAGGTGGTAGAGCTTCAGCCCGGCCGCCCAGCCACCGAGCCGCCGGGCCAGCGCCGCCACGTCGTCGGCGGGCAGCGGTTCCCGGTAGACGTCGCGCAGCAGCCGCTCCACCTCCCAGGTGCGGAAGCGCAACTGCTCGGCGTCGACGACCAGGCTGTCGGAGAACTCGTGCCGGGTCAGGATCAGCGGTGACACCCGACGCGTGCCGATCAGCACGCCCAGGCCCTCCCCGGTCAGCGCGAGTGCCCGTTCCAGCAGCACCGACTCCCCCGGCGAACCCTCGACCAGGTGCAGATCGTCGACGATCAACAACCCACCGTGGCCCTCGGGCCGGGCCGCGTCCACCCGGGCCAGCACCCGGGCCGGATCCGCGTCGGCCGGCTCGATCCGTAACCAGCTCACCGGCCCGTCGACCCGGTCGGCGTACTGGGTGAGCAGGGTGGTCTTGCCGCAGCCACCCGGCGCGACGACCAGACCGAGCGACCGGGGTCGTACGCTCAGCGAGGTGATCAGCCTCGCTCGTACGAGGCCCCGCGACGGACTGCGGGCAGACTCCGTCGACATCACGTACACCTCCCCCGAGGCAGCCACGAGGGCACGTCGCCGTGACCGCACCACCGCTCATGGTAATCAGCGAAGCCGCTTCGTCGCGTTCGGCAATCCGACCCGCACGACCAGATTTAAGTCGATTGACATCAATCCCCCCAACCGCCCACTTCCCGCCGATCATGGAGTAGTGGTGCCGACTATGTCGCTAACATCCCCATTCAGGGGGCACCACAACTGCATGATCGACAGGGGGGCTGGGGTGGTGGGAGAACCATTGGGAGGTCGGGTGCGTCCTAACTTCGCGTGAGGGATGAGGACGACGGGGCGTTGCTGCGCCTCGTCGGTGCGGGAGACCGGCGGGCGTTCGACGTGCTGTACGCACGGCACGCACCCTGGCTGATGCTGCGCCTGCGTCGCCGCTGCCGCGACCCGGAGTTGGCCCGGGAACTGCTCCAGGAGACGTTCCTGACGGTCTGGCGGGCAGCGGCCGGCTACCGCGGTGACGGCGCGGCGGTGCACTGGCTGTGGGCGGTCGCGCTGCGCCGGCTCATCGACACCCGGCGGCGCGCCCTGGCCCGCCCGCAGAGCGCCGGCCCGGTGCCGGAACCGCTGCTGGCCTGGTCACCGTCGGCCGAGGACGAGGCGCTGGCGGGGACCTACGACGCGGATCTGGAACGGGCCCTGCACCGGTTGTCGCCCGAGTTGCGGGCGGTGTTGCAGGCCACGGTGCTGGACGGGTTGACCGTACGGGAGGCGGCGGTGGTGCTGGGCGTACCGGAGGGCACGGTGAAGACCCGGGCGATGCGGGCCCGCCGCGAGCTGCGGGAGGCGTTGTCGTGACGGAGTTTCACCTGGACGCGCGGGTGCTCGCGGCGTACGCCGACGGTGGCCTGCACGACGCGGACGCCTGGTCGGTGGAGGCGCATCTCGACAGCTGCGCCAGCTGCCGGGCCGGCATCGTCCTCGACGAGCCGACCGCGCGGCTCGTCGAGGCGGCGGCGGTGGCGCTGGGCCGACGCCTGCCGCCGCCGGGACGGGCGCGGCCGGCTTCCGCGTGGCGACGCGTCCGGGTGCTGCTGACCGCCGCGCCGGCAGCCCGGGGCGCCTGGTTGATGGCGGTGGTGGTGGCCGGGCTGACCGCTCTGGGCGGGTCGGTCGGCCAGGCGACGCTGCCGCCGTGGCTGCTGCTGCTCGTCGCGCCGACACTGCCGGTGGTCGGCACCGCCCTGTCGTACGGGCCGCGTACCGATCCGCTGCACGAGCTGGTGGCGGGTACGCCGCACGGCGGGCTGCGGCTCGTACTGTGGCGCACGCTCGCGGTGCTCACCGCCACCGCGCCGGTCGCGGTCCTCGCCGGTGCGGCGGCGGGCCTCGGTACGCCTGCGGTGTGGCCGCTGATCTGTCTCGCGCTGACCGCGCTGACGCTGGCACTCGGCTCGATGATCGAGCCCGCCACCGCGGCGGGTGTGGTGCTGGGGGTGTGGGCGCTCGTCGTGGTGGCGCCCTTCGGCGCCTGGACGCTGGTGCTGGGCAGCGGGCCGATGTGGTGGGGGGTGACCGCGGCGGCGGTCGCGGTGTTGTACGTACGTCGGGAACAGGTGGGGAGACGAGCGGCGTGACGACGGTGAGCATCCACGGGTTACGGGTCAGCTACGGCAGCCGACCGGTGCTCGAAGAGCTGGAACTTGAGCTGGGTGTGGGGGTGCACGGGCTGCTCGGTCCGAACGGGGCCGGCAAGACGACGCTGATGCGGGTGCTGGCCACGGTGCTGCGACCCGACCGCGGCGAGGTACGACTGCTCGGGCGACAGTTGTCGGACCCAGCCGGGCTCCGGCTGGCCCGCCGCCAATTGGGCTACCTGCCGCAGTCCTTCGGGTTCTACCCGCGCTTCACCGTGCGGGAGTTCGTCGAGTATTTCGCCTGGCTGAAGGAGATGCCGCCGGAGGCGATTCCGCTGGCGGTGGACCGCGCGATCGAACGGGTCGGGCTGCTCGACCGCGCCGACGACCGGATGAAACACCTGTCCGGCGGGATGCTGCGACGGGCCGGCATCGCCCAGGCCATCGTGAACGACCCGAAGCTGCTGCTGTTGGACGAGCCGACCGCCGGTCTCGACCCGGAACAGCGGGTGGAGTTCCGGGCTCTGCTGCGCCAGTTGGGGCTGGACGCCGTCGTGCTGGTCAGCACCCACCTGGTCGAGGACGTGGTGGCCGCCTGCGCCCGGGTCAGCCTGGTCGACAAGGGACGGCTGGTCTTCACCGGCCGGCCCGACGAGCTCATCGCCGCCGGTGCTGCCGGCGACAGCGGCGACTCCCCGATCGAACGCGGCTACGCCGCCGTGCTGCGCGGCGCCCGGGAGGCAGCGCGGTGACGCCGGTGCCTTTCGTACGGCGGACGGCACAGGTGCGCCGGATGCTGCGGGTGGAGTTGCGGCGGGGCACCGCACCCGTGGCGGCGTTGGCGATGTTCGGTGCCGGGGTGTGGATGCTGGCCGTGCACCCCGACCACTGGGCGGGCCGGTGGGCCGGGCTCGCCGACTACTTCCGGGTGTCGATGCTGATCCTGTGTGCGCTCATGGTCGCGGCCGGGGCGTGGCAGGCCGGTCGGGAGCGGCGGCGCGACCTGGGCGAGCTGATCACCTCCACCCCCCGCCCCGGCTGGCACCCAGTGGTGCTGGCGTGGCTGGCCGTGGCGCTGGCCGGCACCACAGGTGTGCTGCTCGCCTTCAGCGGCGCGGCGGCGTTTGTCGCCCCGGTGGCGACGTACGCCGGTGGCGGCTGGTGGTGGATGCTGGCTGTCGGCGTCGTCGCGCTGGGCACGGCGACCGCGATCGGCACGCTGGTCGGCCGGCTGTCGGCGCTGCGGGTCGCCGCGCCGATCGCCGGGCTCGCCACCTATCTGGGGCTGGGGATCCTGCTGTACGGGGACACCAGGGCCGCCGCCTGGCTCTCCCCCGTCTCACCGGGCTGGAGGATGCACCAGTCCATCCCCGACTGGGTCACCGCAGGGCAGGCCGGGTGGCTGCTGGCACTCACCGTACTGTCGCTCGCGGTCGCGGCCCGGCGGTGGTGGATGGCCGCGCTGGCCGGCGGGGTCGCGATCGCCGTCGCGGTGCCTGTGGCCACCGGACCTGGCCCGTACCGGCTGCCGGCCGATCCTGGCGCGGTCCAGTTGGTCTGCACGGACACCGGCCCGCCGGTCTGCCTGTCCAGGATCAACGCCTTCCTGCTCGACGACGTCACGCCGGTCGTCCGACCGGTCCTGATCCGCCTGACCGAGGCCACCGGCCGGCCCTGGCGGGCGGTGGATCACGCCACCGCGCCTGCCGGGACACCGGACTCGACCGACGGCGACACGGTCTGGCTCTATCTGGACAGCCAGTCCACTGTCCGGGGCGGCCTGGCCCGCCCAGACTGGTTGCGCGCGGACTTCCACACGGTGACCCGGCCACGCTGCCCCGTCGAGCAGAGGCGCGAGCCGGACCATCGGGTGTACCAGCTCAGCAGCGTCGCGGCGGCCTGGTTGCTCGACGCGTCGCACTCCACCGATCCACCGGCACCGGTCGACCCGGCGCTCGAACGGCTGCGCGCGTTGCCACTCGCGGCACAGCACGCCTGGTTCAGCGCGTACCTCGACGCCGCGGCCCGTTGCGACGTGCCGGCGCTGATCCGTCTCGGACAGCCGCAGTGAACCGTCGTCTCCTCGCGTTGCACCTGACCGCCCGAAGCGTGCCGATGTTCGCGGTCGGGCTGGCTGCCGTCACGGTGCTGGCCTGGTTGGCGGGAAACTGGCTGGCCAGCCGCTCCTACTTCGACGGACCGCTGGCCCGGGTGCCGGTCGTCGCCCTCGCACCACTGCTGGCGGCTATCCTCGTCGGGCCGACCCTCGGCGGTGCCGACGACGAGCTGGAGCGCAGCACCGCGCTGCGCTGGCGGGTCTGGCGGGTCGGGCACCTCCTGCTGGCCACACTCACCGTCGCCGCCGCGCTCACCCTGGCCGGGCTGCGGGAACCGGACGCCTTCGGCGCGTACGCGTTGGTCCGCAACACCCTCGGCTGCACCGGCCTGGTCGCCGGTGCGGCGGCACTGCTCGGCGTACGCCTGGCGTGGCTGCCGGCGTTCGGCTACGTGTGCGCCGTCTACGCCGCCGCGCCCCGCCAGACAGACCCGGTCACCGCCCTCTGGGCCTGGCCGGTCCAGCCCTCCACCTCCGCCACGTCGTGGCTGCCCGTGGTCGTGCTGTTCGCCCTCGGCACCGCCGCCTACCCGCTCTTCGGTCCCGGCCCGGCGACCCGCCCACCAGCTTGATCGACCACGGGGCCGCAATGTTCGGGCGTCAAGCGACCTTGAGTTGCTCGTCGCCGAAGTCAGCAATAAGTTTGAGCGTGCCCCCGAGCGCAGAGATGTACCGGTTCAGCACCTCCTGGGTGGAGACATCGCCGCCTTCGATCTGGGAGACGCGTGAAACTGAGACACCCATCCGGGCAGCTACCTGTTCCTGGGTCAGCCCTCGCCGCTTTCGCATCTCAGCGAGCCGCCAGCCTCGAGCTTCATCGAGCATCTGTCCGACGGCTACGTCGAAAGCCTCGCGTCCCCCTGCGGTCTCCATCGCACGCTCCAGATGGCTGGATTCCCGCCAGCGCCGAACCTCGCTCATTACCCTTCCTCTCTCTCGCGTTCCTTGAGATAGGTCGCGTACAGCTGCTCCGCCTCGGGGATCGCCTCTCGATACCACCGCTTCCACTGGCCCGACTTGTCACCAGCGATCAGGAGGACTGAGCCACCCCCGCTTTCATGGAGCTTCTTGACCATGGTCTGATGGCCGTGGGGGAGGAAGTTGTCCGTGGCAGCACCGAAGAAGTACCCCGACGAACTGCGTCAGCGCGCTGTGCGCTTGTACCGC
>NZ_POTX01000380.1 GCF_003236305.1 Micromonospora endophytica
TCGCGGGGTTGGGCGGTGTCGCGGGGTTGGGCGGTGTCGCGGGGCTGGATGGTGAGCAGGCGGTCGGCGTAGGCGCGGCGCAGCGCGTACCAGAGGGGTTTGCGACGGCCGTCGCCGTCGACGGCCGCCCAGGAGGTGACCGGCCAGCAGTCGTTGAGCTGCCAGACGATGGTGCCCATGCAGATGCCCCGGTGGGAGCGGAAGTGTTCCACCCCGAGTTGGATGGCGCGAGCCTGGTTGAGCTGGGTGAGGTAGTGCCAGTCGTCGAAGTCGCGCGGCTCGGGCAGGTGGGCGTCCAGCCCTCGGCGCAGCTTCAGGTCACCGTCGGCGGCCTTCTGGTGGTGCGCCATGCCGGGTGAGTCGGGGGCGAGCGGCTCGTCGGAGAGGGCCCGGCGCAGTGTCGCGTACGCCGGTGGGCCCTGGTAGCCGAACTCGGCCACGAACCGGGGCAGGTACTCGCGGTACTTCACGTAGTCGTCGGTGTTCCAGACGTCCCAGATGTGCGTGGTGCCGTACGCCGGGTCGTTGGGGTGGATCTCCTCGCGGCCCGACCAGGGGCTGCCCGGCCAGTACGGTCGGGTCGGGTCCAGATCGGCGACGATCCGGGGCAGCAGCTCCAGGTAGTAGCCCCGGCCCCAGCTGCGCCCGGCCAGGGCCTGCTGCCAGTTCCAGTCGTGCCAGCCCCAGATGTTCTCGTTGTTGCCGGTCCAGAGCACCAGCGAGGGATGCGGCGCGAGCCGGGTCACCTGCTCGGCGGCCTCGGCGGCCACCTCGGCGGCGAAGGGCTCCTCCTCCGGGTACGCGGCGCAGGCGAAGAGGAAGTCCTGCTGCACCAGCAGGCCACGCTCGTCGGCCAGGTCGTAGAAGTCGTCCGACTCGTACCGGCCGCCGCCCCAGACCCGCAGCAGGTTGATGTTGGCCTCGATCGCCTGGTCGAAGCGGTGGGCGAGACGGTCCCGGGTGATCCGGGTGGGGAAGGCGTCGTCGGGAATCCAGTTCGCCCCGCGTACGAAGATCGGCAGGTCGTTGACGTGCAGGGTGAACGGTGCGCCGTGGGCGTCGGGTGTGGTGTCCAGGCGGATCGCCCGGAAGCCGACCCGGCGGTGCCATTCGTCGAGGACCGCGCCGTCGGGACCGTGCAGCGTCACCGCCAACGGATAGCGGTGCTGCTCGCCGTGGCCGTGCGGCCACCACAGCGCGGGGTCGTCGACGGTGACGGTGAGCACGGCGGTCCGCTGCCCGGCCGGGATGCTCGCCTCGGCGCTCACCCCGGCCACCTCGGCCCGCACGGTGAGCGGATGGTCGGCGGCGCGTTCGACGGCGACGTGCAGCTCCACCCGGCCGGTGCGGCCGTCCAGCGTGACGAGGGGACGCACCTCGGCGAGCCGGCCGGTCGACCAGCCGTGCAGGCTGATGTCCTGCCAGATGCCGGCGGTGACCACGGTGGGGCCCCAGTCCCAGCCGAAGTTGCAGGCCATCTTGCGGATGAACTGGAACGGCTCCGGGTACGCGTTGGGCCGGTCGCCGAGCCGGTCGCGCTGCGCCTCGGCGTACCGGTAGGCGGAGTCGAATCGTACGGCGAGGGTGTTGTCCTCGTCGCGCAGCAGCGAGCCGACCTCGAAGCGGTGGCTGCGGTGCATGTTCTCGGTGTGACCGACCTCGATGCCGTTGAGGCTGATCGTGGCGACCGTGTCCAGCCCGGCGCAGACCAGGTCGAGGCGGTGGTGGTCGCCGGTCGGCCGGTCGAAGGTGGTTTCGTACACCCAGTCGGTGCGCCCGATCCAGGTCAGTGTGGTCTCGTTGGCGTCGAGGTACGGGTCAGCGATGAGCCCGGCCGCGAGCAGGTCGGTGTGCACGCAGCCGGGCACGGTCGCTGGCAGGATCCGGCCGTCGATCTCGGCCGGTAACTGCGGGCCGGGCACCGCCCGCAGGGTCCAGCCGTGGTGCAACGCCCACCGGTCGGGACCGGCTCCCCGTACGTCGCTCAAGATTTCACCGCGCCTTCCATGATTCCGCGGACGATCTGCCGACCGCCGATGACGAGCATGATCAACAGTGGCACCGTGGCCACGAACGCGCCGGCCAGCACCCGCCGGTAGATGACGTAGTTGCCGCTGGCCAGATCGGAGATGGCCACCATCGAGGTGGGGTAGTCGGTGCCGTTGAGGGTGATCAGGGGCCACTGGAAGTCGTTCCAGGTGGCCACGAAGGTGAGCAGGCCGAGCACCGCAAGCGCCGGGCGGATCGCCGGCAGCACGATGCTCCAGTAGATCCGCATGGTGTTGGCGCCGTCCACCCGGGCCGACTCGACAAGCTCGTCCGGCACCGAGTTGACGATGAACTGTCGCATGTAGAACACGCCGAACGCGGTGACCATGCCGGGCACGATCACCGCCAGCAGGGTGCCGTTCCAGCCCAGCTTGCCCATCACGATGTAGAGCGCGACGATGCCGAGCTGGTTGGGCACGGTCAGGGTGAGGATCACGAAGAGCATCAGCGCCTTGCTGCCCTTGAACCGGAGCTTGGCGAAGGCGAAGCCGGCCAGCGAGCAGAAGAAGAGCACCGAGGCGGTCACCGCGGTCGAGACGATGACGCTGTTGACCAGGGACGCCGCGAAGTAGACGTCCTGCATCGAGAAGACCTCGTCCAGGTTCACCAGGAACTGGTCGCCGGGGATCACCACCGGCGGCAGTTGGGCGGTGGCCTCGTCGGTGCTGGTGGCGATGACGAACATCCAGTACAGCGGGAACGCCGCGAACAGGGCGGTGAGCGACAGGAAGAGGTACGTCCAGATCCCGGCCGGGGTGTCCTGCGGTGCCCGGCCCAGCAGGCGGGCCCGCTTGCGGCCGGGGGTCGGCGTGGTGTCCCGACGCGGCGGGGCGACTGTCGTCATTTTCGGCCCCCCGACAGACGGTTGGTCAACATGGTGTTGAGGGCGGCGACCAGCAGGATGATGAGGAACAGCGCCCAGGACATGGCGGCGGCGTAGCCCAGGTTGAGGTCCTTCCAGCCCACCTTGTAGACGAGCTGCGCGACGGTCTGCCACTCGCCGCCGGCACCGCCCCGGGCGGTCTGGGCGTTGAGCTCGAAGAGCATCGGCTCGGTGAAGAGCTGGAGTCCGCCGATGGTGGAGAGCACCACCGTGAAGATCACCACCGGACGGATCATCGGTACGGTGATCCGCCACAGCTGACGCCACGGGCCGGCCCCGTCCAGCGCCGACGCCTCGTAGACGTCGCGCGGGATGGACTGCATCGCGGCCAGGTAGAGCAGGGCGTTGTAGCCGATCCACTTCCAGTTGACCATCGTGGCGATGGCGAGCCAGGAGTGCAGCTTGTCCGCCCGCCAGTCGATCGGGGTCTCGGTGCCGATGCCGATCAGCCCGAGCGCCCAGTTCGCCATGCCCAGGTCGCGGGAGAAGAAGACGTTGAAGACCAGGGTGGAGGCGGTGATCGGGGTGATGTAGGGCAGCAGCACGCTGACCCGCCACCAGGTCTGCGCGCGCAGCCGGCGGTTCAGCATCGACGCGATGACGAGCGCCAGTAACAACTGCGGGACCGTGGAGAGCAGGAAGATGCCGAAGGTGTTGTAGAGCGCGTTGCCGAAGTCGCCGTCGGAGAAGAGCCGGCTGAAGTTCTCGAAGCCGGCCCAGCCGGTCAGTGTGGGATCGTCCAGGCGCCAGTGGCGCAGCGCCACCACCCCGTTGAAAATCATCGGGAAGAGCCCGAAGACGAAGAAGAGCAGGAAGAACGGCGCGATCAACAGGTACGGCACGTACCGCACGTCGAAGCGGTGCAGTCGGTCACGCCAGATCAGTCTCCGGCTGCGGGCGGGCGGGGGG
>NZ_POTX01000381.1 GCF_003236305.1 Micromonospora endophytica
GCCCACACCACCGCCGCCGCCACCCTCGCCCTCTGATTTAGTGAAAGGAGGGGCCCCTTGTTAACGCCTCGGGTAGTAAAAGGGCCCCCTATTAACACCAGCGCCAGCGTCGACGGCAGCAGCGGCAGCGGCGGCAGCGGCGTCGGCAGCGGCGGCGTCGGCAGCGGCAGCGGCAGCGGCAGCGGCGACGGCGGCAGCGGCGGCGGCGGCGAGTGGTCGGGGCTGCACGCGGACGCGGTGTCGGTGCTGAGCGGGTGGGAGCCCACCAGCACGGCGGCGACGACGGCTCGGGACCAGACCCTCGCCCTGCTGGCCGCGGGGCCGGTGGCGATGCGGCGCGAACACCGGGCCGGTCACGTCACCGCCAGCGCGCTGGTCTTCGACGCGACCGGTTCCCGGGTGCTGCTCTGCCTGCACGGCAAGTTCCACAAGTGGGTGCAGCTCGGCGGGCACTGCGAGCCGGCCGACCACACCCTGGCCGAAGCGGCGTTGCGGGAGGCCACTGAGGAGTCGGGCATCGCCGGCCTGCGGATCGATCCGGTGCCGATCGATGTGGACGTGCATGCGGTGAGCTGCCAGGGCGGGTCGCTGCACCACGACGTCCGGTACGCGGTGTTCGCCCCGCCGGGAGCGGTGGAGCAGGTCAGCGCGGAGTCCGAGGCGCTGGGCTGGTTCCCGCCCGACCGGCTGCCGGAGCCGCTGGCCGGTGGGACCGCCCGACTCGTCGTACCCGGGTTGGCCGCGTTCAGACGAGCTTGTCCTCTCCCCGCTCCTTGAGCTCGTCGACGATCTTCTTGACGTCCTGGGCGCGGTCCCGGGGGCAGATCAGCAATGCGTCGGGCGTGTCGACCACGATGAGATCCCGGACGCCGACGCCGGCCACCAGCCGACCCGACTGGGGCACCACCACCACGCCGGTGCTGTCCCGCAGCAGCACCTCCGCCTTGGCGTCCATGCCGAGCACCACGTTGCCGTCGGCGTCGTTCGGCAACACCTCACCGAGGGTGTGGAAGTCGCCCACGTCGTTCCAGCGGAAGTCGCCCGGCACCGTGGCCACCCGGCCGGCACTTGCCGCGCCCTCCATCACCGCGTAGTCGACCGAGATCTTCGGCAGCGTGGGCCAGACCGCGCCGAGCACGTCATCCTGCTCGTCACTGCCCCACGCTGCGGCGATCGCGGTGGCTCCGGCGTGCAGGGCGGGCTGCTGGCGGGCCAGTTCGGCGAGGAAGGCGGACACCCGCCAGACGAACATGCCGGCGTTCCAGAGATACCGACCCGAGCGCAGGTACGCCTCGGCCACCTCGGCGTTCGGCTTCTCCTTGAACTCGACGACTGGACGCATCAGGCCATCGCCGACCGGCTCGCCGGTTTGCAGGTACCCGTACCCGGTCTCCGGTCGGGTCGGGGTGATCCCCACGGTCATCAGCAGTCCCTGCTCGGCGCCCCGGACCGCCTCCCGGACGGTCTCCACCCACCGCTGCGGGTCACCGATCAGATGATCGGCGGCGAAGGAGCCCATCACCGCGTCCGGATCCCGTACGGCGATCACCGCCGCAGCCAGCGCGATGGCGGCGCAGGAGTCCCGCGGCGAGGGCTCGACCAGGATGTTCTCCTCCGGCAGACCGGTCAGTTGGCGGGCCACGGCGGCGGCGTGGGCCGCGCCGGTGACCACCATGGTGCGCTCCGGGGTGGTCAGCGGTGCGGCCCGCTCCACGGTCGCCTGGAGCAGCGAGGCGGAGGTGCCGGTGAACGGATGGAGAAACTTGGGATGGCCGGCGCGGGACAGCGGCCACAACCTCGTGCCGCTGCCACCTGCCGGAATGACGACATAGATCACCAGGACATCATGCCCGAACCGCGCGGACCGGGCCTGTGGTTGCCACTGTCAGGAACGCGCCCTCGACCAGGCGGCGACGTGCACCTCGGCGCTGGACTCCCAGGTGAACTCCTTGGCCCTGTCGAAACCGGCCTTGGCCAACGACAACCGGCGCGGCTCGTCGTCGAGCAACGCGGCCAGGTCGATGGCGATCTGGTCCGGATCCTCGCTGGTGTACGCGACCGCGTCGCCACCCACCTCCGGCAGCGACAGCCGGGGCGTGGTGAGCACCGGCGCCGCGCACGCCATCGCCTCCAGGATCGGCAGGCCGAAACCCTCACCGTACGACGGGTAGGCGGCGACCAGGGCACCACCGAGGAAGCCCGGCAGGTCGGCGTAGCGCAGGTAACCGGGGCGCAGCAGGCGCAGGTGCGGCGGCACCTCGGCCACCGCCCGGTCGATGTCGTCGTCGTGCCCCTGGCCACCGGCGACGACGAGCGCGGGCGGGTCCTGCCGGTCGGCCACCGCGCGGGCCCAACCCCGGATCAGATTGGGTACGTTCTTGCGCGGCTCCTTGGCACCGAGGAACGCGACATAGCTGCCGTTGCCGAGGCCGAGGCGGGCGCGTACCCGGGCCTTCTCCTCGTCGCCGGGCGCGTGGAAGGCGGCGTGGTCGACGCCGTGGTATGCCACGTCGATCCGGGTCGGGTCGGCGTCGAGCAGCCGGATCAGCTCGTCCCGGGTCGCCTTGCTCGGCACGATCACCCGGTCGGCCCGGCGCAGTGAGGTCTTGATGGCGCTGCGGAAGAACGTCCGGCGAGACTTGTCGTAGTGCTCCGGCTCGGTGAAGAACGTCGCGTCGTGCACGGTCACCGTGACCGGGCAACCGGCCCGCAACGGGCAGGTGTAGAAGGGCGAGTGCAGCACCTCCGCGCCGACCTGCTGGGCCAGCAGCGGCAGGCCGGTCTGCTCCCAGGCGAGCCGGGCGGGCCGGTGCGCGACGGCGGCAGGCGCGGGCACGATCTCCGCGCCGGGCAGCATCCTGCGGTAGCGCTCCAGATCGGTGCGCAGGCTCACGACGACCAGGTCCACCGCCGAGCCACACACCTTGCCGAGGGCGCCGAGCAGCCCATCGACGTATCTACCGACGCCGCCACGGTCGACGGGGACACTCGTGGCGTCGATGAGCACGCGGGGCGGGCGACCGGCGGTCACGTGGCGACTCCTTGCGATGGCGGGACTGTGGGGAACAACACTCCGGGCAAGCCTACGCCGGAGCCGGGTACGGACGCTGACTGCGACCCGACGGTACGCCGACTTGTCGCTGTCATCGAATACGGCCGCGGGCCGCGTATCGTTCGCGCCGATGGCCGACAACATTGCCCGGGTCTTCGCCGACGCGATCGCGCCCGACCCGACCCGACCGCTGCTGACCTGGTACGACGACGCCACCGGTGAGCGCACCGAACTCTCCGGGGCAACGCTGGCGAACTGGGTGGCCAAGACCGCCAACCTGCTCGTCGACGAACTGTCCCTCGGGCCCGGTGACACCGCAGGGATACTGCTCCCGCCGCACTGGCAGACCGCCGCCGTGCTGCTCGGCTGCTGGGCGGCCGGGCTGACGGTCACCGACGAGCCGGGCGAGGTGGACGTGCTCTTCGCCGCCGCCGACCGGACCGCCGAGGCGGACGCCTTCACCGTCGGTGACCGGTACGCCCTCGCGCTGCACCCGTTCGCGCTACCGCTGCGCGAGGTGCCGGCCGGCTTCGCCGACTACGTGACCGAGGTACGCGCACACGGTGACCACTTCACCGCGTACCCTCCGGGCGGCCCGGCTCACGCGGAGCTACTGGCCCGGGCGACGGCCCGCGCCACGGAACTGGGCCTCACCCCCGGCGGCCGCGTCCTGATCGACGTCGATCGCCATCCCGACCCGCTCGACTGGCTGCTGGCTCCCCTGGCCGCCCAGTCCACCCTCGTCCTCTGCGCCCACCCCGAC
>NZ_POTX01000382.1 GCF_003236305.1 Micromonospora endophytica
CCCCCATCGCGTGCCCACCCGCCGCCCGCGCCGCCATCATCTTGACCTCACCACGAACCCAGGCTCGGGCGTTCTCGATCGCCGCCCGCGGCCGTGGGTCCTCGGGACGCACCGCCTCGAACAGGTGCAGCACGTGCTCCGCGCAGGACGCCGCCCAGAGCGCGAGCAGATGATGGTCCGAATCGGTGAGGACGCCACCGCGGCGAATCGTGATGAAGCGAGGATCCCGGACCTTCGGAAGAATCATGGCGGTGCGCTCCTCCCGGACGGACAGTCCGCATCTCACCGTAGCGTCCGGGCCGGGTCAGCCGGTCGGTAGCTGCACCACGAACCGGCAGCCGGACGCGATGTTGTGGGCCTGCACGTGGCCCCCGTGCGCCTCCACCAACCCGCGGACGATGGCCAGACCGAAGCCGCCACCGACGTCGCCACCGCGGTGCGGCGTACGGGCCGGCTCTCCGCCCCGGAAGGCCACGTCGAAGAGGCGAGGTAGGTCCGCTTCCGGGATACCGCCGCAGGTGTCGGTCACCGCCAGCCAGACGCCTGTCGGTTCCTGCCCGGCGTCGATCCGGACGGTGCCGTCCTCGGGGGTGTACCGGATGGCGTTGATCAGCAGATTGGCGATCACCCGGGAGAGTTCCCGTTCGCTGGCCGTGACGACGGGCCAGCCGGAGTCGGCGGCGACGAGCCGGATCCGACGTGCCGCGGCCAGCGGCGCCGTCGTCGCCAGGACGTCGGAGATCACGTCCGCCAGCGGCAGCCGGGCCAGCGAGAGCCGCAGTGCGCCGGCGTTGATCTGCGACAGTTCGAACAGGTCGTCGACCAGTTGGGTCATGCGGTCGGTCTGCAGGCGGATCCGGCGGTGGTACTCGGCGACGGTGGCGGGGTCGCTGACCACCGAGTCCTCCAGCGCCTCGGCCATCGCACGAAGGCCGGCCAGCGGGGTCCGCAGGTCGTGGGAGACCCAGGCGACCAGGTCGCGTCGCCCTTTCTCGATCTGGCGTTCCCGATGGCGGGCCTGTTCGGCCCAGACCGCGGCGTGGGCCAGCCGCCGCCCGAACAGCCACCCCATGACGAGGCTGACCACGGCCGCCGCGGCGACGGTGATCAGCACGACCTCAAGGTCGTGCGCGGAGAGGAACATCGCCTCGGCGATCACGACCACACCGGCGACGACCGTGGTGACGGTCATCAGAAGGAGTACGCAGATGTGCACGGTGATGGAGTGCCCGCGCAGGAGCCGGAGCGCTACCGCGCCGGCCGCAGCCACACAGAGCGCGGCGGCGAGGGCCGCTGCGAAGATCAGTACGAGGTCATTCATCGGCGGGCTGGTACCGGTAACCGATGCCCCAGACGGTGACGATTCGTCGCGGCGCGGCCGGATCCTTCTCGATCTTTTCCCGGAGCCGCCGCACGTGCACGGTCACCGTCGACTGGTCGCCGAAGCTCCATCCCCAGACCTGTTCCAGCAACTCGGCCCGGCTGAACGCCCGGCTGGGGTGCCGCATCAGATGCACCAGCAGGTCGAACTCCCGCAGGGTGAGAGTCAGTTCACGGTCGAAGAGACACGCGATCCGGGTGCCTGTGTGCACCTGCAGATCGCTGTCGGTGAGCACCTCCGGCCGGGCCTCGACGGCGGGTGCATCACCGGCACGCCGCAGCACCGATCGGACCCGGAGCACCAGTTCCCGAGGGGAGAAGGGCTTGCTCAGGTAGTCGTCCGCGCCGACCTGTAGCCCGAGTATCCGGTCGGCCTCGTCGCCCCGGGCGGTCAGCATCACGATCGGCACGCTGTCCTTGCGGGCGCGCAGCCGCCGGCACACCTCGAGCCCATCGATCTTCGGCAGCATCAGGTCGAGGACGATCAGGTGCGGTGCCTCGCTCTCGGCGACGCTCAACGCGGCGGCACCGTCCGCAGCGTGGCTGACCTCGTAGCCGGCGTGTGCGAGGTATCGGCACACCACGTCGCTGACGGTCCGGTCGTCGTCGACCACCAACACCCGCTGCGCCACCTGCCACCCCTGTCGGTCCGGTCCGACTCAGCCTAGCCACGACCGCAGCCGCCCCGGCCGGGTGACGTATTGCGGATTCCTTACGGACCCCACCGCCGACCGCTGCTCGCGGCCCGACGTAAGGAATCCGAAATGGATCGCCAGCACCGACCGGAGCCCTTGCGCACATACGCTGCTGCCATGAACAGGCAACGCCTTCGCAAACCCGTCACCTGGATCCTGGCCGCCCTGTTGGGCGGAGGCGCAGCATTTGGTCTCTACTGGCTTCAACCTTGGAAACTGGTCACCGACCAGGTGGTCGCCGAAGAACTGCCGGTGATCAGCGCACCCACACCCGACGCCGCACCGGCAACCGCCGCGTCGCCGTCAGCCAACGTGTCGCCGTCAGCTGACGTGTCCACCGGACCGGGTCCGACGAACGTGCTGCTGGCCAGCGGCGAATTCGTCACCCATGAGCACGAGACCACCGGCACCGCCCGACTGATCCGGCTCGCGAACGGCAGCCACCAGCTGGCGCTACAGGACCTCAGCACGTCCAACGGCCCCGACCTGCGGGTCTGGCTGTCGGACCAGCCGGTGATCGCCGGCAAGGCCGGCTGGCACGTCTTTGACGACGGACAGTGGCTCGAACTCGACCGGCTCAAGGGCAACCGGGGCGATCAGGTCTACACGATTCCCGCAGACGCGAAACTCGATGACTTCCGCAGCGTCTCCATCTGGTGCAAACGGTTCTCGGTGTCCTTCGGCGCGGCCGAATTGCAAAAGGCATCTTGACGGCCAACCAGCCAGGGCGGACACCTCTCGGGGTGTAGGCAGGCGGGATGCCGGGTACCTCGCGCCCGACCCCACACCCCTGCCCAGGAGGACCTCATGACCGTCGTACTCGCCGTTGTCTGCAGCGACGGGGTGGTGATCGGCGCGGACTCCCAGATCACCGATAGCGACCGCGGCCTGAGCTTCCCCGCCCAGAAGCTGCACCCGCTGGGTTCCTGCGCCGCCTGGGGCGGCAGCGGCGCGCGGGGAGTACTCAGCGACCTGCGCCCCCTTCTTCAGGACTCGGCCACCGCCATCCTCGAAGCACCCGACATCGGCGACGAGTTGCAGGAGCGCGTCCTGCCCGTCTTCAAGAAGCACTACGAGAACTACATCCCGGACGTGCCCGGCGAGGACAACGGCGGCGGGGTGTCGGCGTACCTGCTCGCGGCCGGCTACAGCCAAGGCGGGCCGTGGATCGTGGAGATCAACCCCAACGGGCTCATCGGCCGTTACGAGGACGTGGGCTTCCACGCCATCGGCTCCGGCGCGCCCATGGCCCAGCAGGCCGGCGCGCTGCTGTCCCACCTCCAGATGACCACGCGCACCGTCGAGTACGGCGTGGTGGGCGTGGTACGGGTACTGGAGGCGCTGGAGCAGACCTCGCCGTCGGTCGGCGGGCCGTTCAGCGTGGCGTGCATCCGCGAGGAGGGTGCCCACCATCTCGACGAGAAGGAGATCGCCAAGGCGCTCAAGGACGCCCAGCGCTGGTGCGACCTCGAACAGGAAGCGCTCGACCGGCTGTTCGACTGACGCCGGCGGGTGGCCGTACGCCACTGCGGTACACGTTCGAAAAAGGCCGTCTCCGACTGGCGGAAACGGCCTTTCAACTGGGTGGAGCTGAGGGGATTTGAACCCCTGACCCCCTCGATGCGAACGAGGTGCGCTACCGGTCTGCGCCACAGCCCCTCCGCCGGCTAACCGGCGTCGGTCCCACCCGGCTGACACCGGGAGGGCCGGCGACAAGGCTAACAGGTTCCGCGCCCTCCC
>NZ_POTX01000383.1 GCF_003236305.1 Micromonospora endophytica
GGTGAGGAGCTGGCCGGTGGGCGGGGACGGCTCGGGATCGCCCCAGTGTTGGGCCAGGACGAAGAGGCGCGGATCGGGGGCGGGGCTGAGCGCGCAGGCGAAGGCGCCGCGATCGAGGTTGACGGTGGCCAGCACCTCGCCGCCCTCGCGTACCCGCACGCAGCGCCGGTTGCCGACGTCGGCGTACCAGAGGGCACCCTCGGCGTCGAGGCAGATGCCGTCGGGATGGTCGCCGGGCGTGTCCGCCCACACCCGCCGGCCGCTCAGGGCACCGTCGGCGCCGATGTCGTACGCGGTGAGTCGGCTCGCGTACGACTCGGCGACGATCAGGGTGCTGCCGTCGGCGCTGATCGCCATGCCGTTGGGGAAGGCGAGGTCGTCGGCCACCTGCGCGACGGTGCCGTCCGGGGTGACCCGCACGATCAGACCGGGGGTGAACTCGCCGCCGGGAAAGTCGAAGTTGATGGTGTTGACGTACGCGTTGCCGTGCGCGTCGACCACGATGTCGTTCCACGGCTTGTCTGCGATCGGGCCGAGATCGGCGTACGGGATCAGTGTGCCGTCCGGCTCGCGGCGCAGCAGCCGACGTTGGTTCGAGTCGACCACGAGCAGTCGCCCGTCCGGCAGGAAGTCGATGCACATCGGGAAGGACTCGACGGTGGCCTCCACCTGATGGCTGCCGTCGGCGGCGAGCGAGATCACCTGATGCGCGCCCCAGTCGGCGAACCAGAGCCGCCCGTCGTGCCAGCGCGGCGACTCGCCGAACACGATGCCTTCCATCAGGATTTCTGGTCCGCTCATGCCCTGCCCCTCCGCCAGCCAGCACCCGTCGACACCATCATCGACACGGGTCTGACATCCCGCCGGGATTCGGCTCCCCCGCACCGGGAGCCGAACCCCGACGCGGGTCATTCGGCGCGGAGGTGGTCCAGGTCGTGCGTGCCGGGGCTGACCCAGATCAGGATTCCGCGTACGTCGGTCAGGGCCGACGCGTCACAGGAGAGCTGGGTCAGCAGGTCGATCTCCACGGTGGCGGTGGTGTCCTGGTTGACCCAGCCGAACGTCGACTGGCACCAGGCCCAGCCGGCACCGGTCTGCAGGGCGATCGAGGTGGAGGTGCCCGCCGACGGCGAGGTACGCAGGTCGTAGCGGAGCACGCTCTTGGCCGACAGGTCCACCGGCTCGGGCAGCGCCACCCCGAACCAGCCGCCGCCGGTGGCGGTGACCCGCAGCCCGTACCCGCCGTTGGTGGCGAAGCTGTCCGTCCGGGCCAGGGTGCCGGCGTCGGTCTGCCAGTCGCCCGGGGCCCAGCCCTCCAGGCCGGACTCCCACGAGGCCAGCACGATCGCGTCGCCAGGTGCGGGCTTGACGGTGACTGTCAACTCGGCGACGTTGGAGAGCCGGCCGGCGCTGTCGCGGACGGTGTAGGCGGCTACCGCGCGGCCCTGGAACCCGTCGGTCGGGGTGAACTCCACCCGACCACCCGGGCCGAGCGCGAAACGACCGCCGGGGACCGCCACGGCACGCTGCTGTCCGCGTACCCCCGGATTGAGGTCTGTGGTGGACGGCCGGACACTGCCGGCGTACGCGATGTCGTTGCTTGTCGGGGTGAGGGTGACCGGCGTGCTGGCCTCGGTGACCGCGGAGTCGTGGTCGGCGACCGGCGGGCGCGGGCGGACGCCGCGCCGGATGGTCTCCCCCGCGTTGCTCAGGGTGGTGCAGACCGGGCTCGGGCAGTAGACGGTGTAGCCGTCGTAGTCCGGGTAGAGGCTGCCGTCGTCGGAGACGCCGGAGAGGATCCAGTAGAGGAATCCGGCACCGCCGGTACGGATGAACGTGTCGGTCCAGCGCTGGTAGACCGGGTTGCGGGTGGCCTTGTCGTGCCAGCCGAACTCACCCAGCAGGGCCGGCTTGCCGATCCGCTTCGCCTCCCGGTTGTGCCGCTCGATCCAGCGCACACTCCAGTCGGCGTCGGTGCCCCAGTGGTCCGGGTACAGGTGGTAGCCCATCACGTCGACGGCCGGCAGCCGGCTCAGCGCCACCGAGTCCACCCCCTCGCCGCAGTTCACCGTCCAGTGCCCGGCGTCGGGACCGTCGCAGAAGAAGCCCTCGTCGCCGACCCCGACCAGGTGCCGCCGGTCGATCGACTTGATGTGCCGGCTCATCTCGTCCGCCCAGGTGGTGAGCGTCTCGGTGGAGCAGTCCGGCGACGGCGGGTAGACCCCGGAACCCTTGCAGCGCGGCTCGTTCGCCAGCTCCCAGGCCATGATGGTGGGATCATCCTTGTACGCCACCCCGGTCACCGTGTTGACCCGGTTGAGCAGGTGCGTCACCCAGTCGCGGTACCAGCCACGGATCACCGGATCGGTGTAGAAGTCGTCGTGGTGCTCACCGCCGCGCCAGCGGACGTACTGGTCCATGCCGCCGAAGTCGCGCCAGTTGTTCGTCAGCGGGATGATCACGCGGATGCCGGCCCGGCGGGCGGCGTCGAGCACCTGATCGAGACGCTGGAGGCCGTCCGGCCCGTCGTTGATCACCGGTTTCTCACCGTCCCAGTGCTGGAACCACACCCCGTCGGCGGGTCCGTGCACCGAGTCGGTGCCACCCGGCGTGCCGATGTCGAGGAAACCCCAGTGCCGCAGCACCGTGAAACCGGCCGCCTTCGCGTCGGCGAACACGTCGTCGACCATCGTGCGGGACTTGTACATCAGGTAGTAGTTGTTGCTGCCGGCGAAGCGAAACGGCTTGTTGTCGGCGTACAGCCGGTCGCCCTTGCGTACCACGAAGCCCTGGCCCCGGTCGCCGCCCGCCGCCTTCCCCGCCGCCTGCGTGCCTGTCCCCGGCGCGCTCGCCGCCGGGGCCGCCGCCCGGTCCGCCGCCGGGGCCGCCGTTGCCCGGTCCGCCGTTGCCCGGTCCGCCGTTGCCGGGGCCGCCGCCCGGTCCGCCGTTGCCGGGGCCGCCGCCGCGCCCGTCGGGGCCGCCGCCGTCGCGAGCAGGCCGGTCAGGGCCAGCATGACGCCGGCCAGTGTGCTCCTCATCGGATTCCCCTTCGGGTGGTGGTGTTAAGAAGGGGCCCCTCCTCTACACCAGGCGTTAATAGGGGGCCCTTCCTTGCATGTCGTTCACGCAGCGGAGGGTGGGCTGCGTGGTGAGTGCGGTGGGGTCGAGCGGTGCTGCGGAGTGGACGGTGAAGGTTGCCGACTCGCCGGGCAGCAGCGTGATCAGGGCCTCGTCGACCTGCGCGGACGGGTCGAGCCGGTCGGGAAAGAGAGTGAGGTCGCGCAGGATGGTGCGGGCGGTGACCCGGACCCGCTGGCCGCCGTCGGTCGGCTCGACAGTGACGTCGTACTCCGCCGCCGGGTAGTCCATGTCGCGGTCCTCGGCGAAGAACCAGAGCGCCCGGTCGCTGCCGGCATCGGCGACCAGCAGCTCACGCCGGGCCTCGTCGGGCCGCGCCAGCTCCGCCGGCAGCGCCACCGTGACGCTGTCGTACGCCGGGACGTCGAGTTCCAGCGTGGTCTTCGCCCGGGGATCGCCGGTGACGGTCAGCCGGGTGAGCGTCACCGACGCCCGCCACGGTTCGCCACCGTCGTTGACCGCGACCAGCGCCAACCCACCGTCGCGGGGCTGGCTGGCCTCGCGGGGTTGGGCAGCCTCGCGGGGT
>NZ_POTX01000384.1 GCF_003236305.1 Micromonospora endophytica
CCCCCACCGCTTCCCCCACGCCGACGGCGAGCCCCTCCCAGCCGGCCGGGTCCACCCGGTTCACCGCGAGCGTGACCACCAACCCCGGCCAGGAGGTGTACGTGGTCGGCTCGCTGCCCCAGCTCGGCTCCTGGAACCCGGCCAACGGGGTGAAGCTGACCACCACGTCGGGCAGCTACCCGACCTGGACCGGGTCGGTGGAGATCCCGGCCGGCACCGCCTTCGAGTGGAAGCTGGTGAAGGTCGGCAACGGCGCGGTGCAGTGGGAGAACGACCCGAACCGCACCGGCACCGGCGGCACCGCCTTCACCGTCACCTGGAACCAGCACCAGTCCGCCGGCGACGCCACGGTCTCCTTCCAGGTCACCGCCAGCACCATCCCCGGGCAGCACGTCTACGTCGTCGGTGACCTGCCCGCGCTCGGTGGCTGGGATCCGGCCCGGGGCGTACGGCTCTCGCCCACCGGTTACCCGGTCTGGACCGGCGAGCTGAGCCTGCCGGCCGGCACCGCCTTCTCCTACAAGTACGTCAAACGCACCGACTCCGGCCAGGTGGTCTGGGAGTCGGGCGCGAACCGTACGGCCACCGCCACCGGGTCGCCGACCCTCACCGACACCTGGCGCTGACCCAGGCTCGGCGCTGACCCAGGCTCGGCGCTGACCCAGGCCCGGCGCTGACCGCCACCACCACCGCACGGCCCCTCCCGACCAACCGGTCGGGAGGGGCCGCCCCCGTTGCGCAGTCGCCCAGCCGCACCCGATGCGCCCCACAGTGCTCGGTCGCTCGTGCATGCCCGGCTGGTCGTGCGCGCTCAGCTGGACGTGCATGCTCAGCTGGTCCTGCGTGCTCACCTGGTCCTGCGTGCTCAGCTGGTCGTGGTGTTAATAGGGGGCCCCTGCTCTACACGAGGCGTTAGCAGGGGACCCCTCCTTTCATGGGGTGGCGCGGCGGATGATCAGGTAGCTGGCGGCGGCGAGCGGGAGGGCGAGCAGCGCCGGATAGCCGACCAGCAGGGCGCCGCCGGGCTGGTCGGCGAACCAGCCGCCGATCGCCGGCCACCAGCCCCGCCAGGTGGCGAGGACGCCCAGCCCACCGAACCCGACAATGGTCGCAGTGGTCAGGGTGAGAATGCCGTTGACACCCCAGCGCTTGAACACCAGCGCGATGGCGATGCCGAGGAAGCCGAGCAGCAGGAACGGGATGGCGAAGGCGAGGTACCGCAGCACCGGGTTGTCGACCAGCAGGAACGGCAGGCCGAAGAAGGTCAGGTCGATGCCCCAGCCGCCGGTGGCCTCCTCGACCACGGCCAGCAGGTAGAGCACCGCCGCGTAGCCGATCGCCTGGGTCGTGAACTGGAGCAGGTTGCCGAGGTAGAAGCTGCGGCGCGACACTCCCAACCCGATGGTGAACGGGAAGTCCTGCATGATGGTCTGCGTGGAGGCGACGAGCATCACGATGTAGATGCTGGCCAGACCGCCGGTGACGGGTGCCGGGTCGATGTCTCCGATCGAGGCGAAGAGCGCCAGGTTGATGAAGAAGCTGAGGGCGAGGATGCCCCAGGGCCAACCGACCACGAAGGGCCAGGCGACGAACTGGAGCCGGGCGACCGTCAGGGCGCGATTCATCGGTGAGCCTCCTTGCTGGTGGCACCGGTGATGGCGGGTGCGGCGCCGTTGGTCGCGGTGGTCAGGCGGACGACGGTGTCCTGGAGCGAGGACGCTTCCAGCGCCAGGCCGAGGGTCCGGGCCCGGTCGTGGTCGGCCGGGCCGAAGTCGCCGCGTACGGTGGCGCGGGCCGTCCCGCCGAGCCGCACCCGGTGCAGCTCCGTGCCGGTACGGGCGAACTCGTCCACGGAAGCGACCGGGCCGGAGACGGTGAGCACCTGACCACGCAGGGTCTCCGCGTCGGCGTCCAGCAGCAGCCGGCCGGCGTCGATCAGCAGGACGTGCTCGATCAGCTCACTCACCTCGTCGATGAGGTGGGTGGAGAGCACGATGGTGCGGGGATGTTCGGTGTAGTCGGCCAGCAGCCGGTCGTAGAAGATCTGCCGGGCCACCGCGTCCAGACCGAGGTACGGCTCGTCGAAGAAGGTGAGAGGGGCCCGGGAGGCCAGCCCGATGATGATGCCGAGCGCGGAGAGCATGCCCCGGGACAGTTTGCGGACGTTGCGTCGCGACGGCAGCCGGAAGTCGTCGACCAACTGTTGGGCGAACTCCTCGTCCCAGCCGGGGTGGATCAGGCTGGCCGCACGCAGCACGTGGTGCACCCGGACGGGCGGGTAGGTCTGGCTCTCCTTGATGAAGCTGGTCCGGGCGAGCACCCGCTCGTTCTCGTACGGGTGCTCGCCGAAGACCCGCACCTCGCCGGAGGTGGCGAAGTTCTGTGCGGTGAGGATCTGCATCAGGGTGGTCTTGCCGGCACCGTTGCGTCCGAGCAGGCCGTAGATCCGGTTCTCGGTGAGCGAGAAGCTGACCCGGTCCAGCGCGGTGACGCCGCCACGGTATCGCTTGGTGAGGTCGGTGACGCTGATGACCGGGCTCATCGGGCCTGCTCCCACGTGTCGATCATGTGTTTCAGTTCGGTCGGGTCGATGCCGAGCTTGCGTGCCTCGGTGAGCAGCGGTTGGACGTACTGCCGGGCGAAGTCGTCGCGGCGTCGGCCGCGCAGTTTGGCGCGGGCGCCGGAGGAGACGAACATCCCGATTCCTCGTTTCTTGTAGAGCGTTCCGTCGTCGACCAGCTTGTTGACGCCCTTGGCGGCGGTCGCGGGGTTGATCCGGTGGAAGGCCGCCAGTTCGTTCGTCGACGGCACCTGTTCCTCCTCGGCGAGGGTCCCGTCCAGGATCGAGTTCTCCAGCAGCTCCGCGATCTGGAGGAAGATCGGCCGCCCGTCCTCCATCACGTTCGCCCCCCTGGTTCGCCACCCTGGTTAGCCGGTTCACTACTCATGTAACTAACCATGCAACCACGATACGTCTGCTGTCAAGACACGGCCGTGCCGCCCGGTCAGGTGACCGGGCGGCACGGGGAGAAGGGAACGGTGATCAGTTACCGGTCAGCCGGTACATCCGGATGATCGTCTGATCGATGGTGTTGCCCTGCTTGTCGGTGACCGAGGTACGCAGCGAGACGTAGCCGGCGCCATCGGGATGGGTGACCGTGGCGGTCCAGTTCTTGCCGGTGGCCCGGACCTCGGCTGGCTGCCAGGTCTTGCCGTCGTCGTACGACACCTGCGTGGCGACCTGCTTCGGCGCGACCGTCACGCCGGCGTTGCCGACGATCCGCAGCGGGATGTCGAATCGCTCACCGGCCGGTGCCGCCGCGTTGCCGTCCAGCTTCGGGTCGTACCCCACCACCATCACCGGCAGTTGCTCCCAGTCCTCGCCGGCTGGCCGCCCGGACCGGAACGTCCAGTTCAGGGCGACCTTGGTGGACAGCTCGGTGCTGCGCTCCGCCGAGGCTTCCAGCCGGTACGCCGCCTCCTCGGCCGGCACCTCGAAGAAGCCGAACCCGGCGTCGGCGGGAACCGTCGACTCGCCGACCAATTCGTCACCCCGGTAGAGCGCGGTCCGACCGGTGTCCGCGGCCGAGTAGCCGCCGTGCCCGGCCGCGTCACCGAACAGCGGGACGTCCACCAGGATCACGTCCTCGATCCGGGCCGC
>NZ_POTX01000385.1 GCF_003236305.1 Micromonospora endophytica
GGGCCCGGGTGCGGGAATGACAGGCCGGGGTGGGAACTCGGCCCGCACCGCGGCGGCCACGTCGTTGCGCCGCTGCCGGAGCGCGGCCAGCCGGGCGACCAGCCCGTCGTACGCCTGGCGGGCCCGAGCCACCTCGCCGTCGAGCACGACGATCTCCCGGTCGAGCCGGATCACCTCGGCGGCGCCGGGGTGTGGCGGCCGGCCACAGCCGGTGCAACCGGTGCCGAGGTTCGCCGAGGCACCGCAGGCCGGGCAGGGGTACGCGTTGTTCACGCGGTCATCCTCGACGGACCGGCACCACCCGCGCCAGAGTGCGCGTACTCACGGCCTGACCTGCTACCGGCGTAGCCTAGGGTGCGCTCTCCCGGTTCTCCTCGATCCAGCTGTCGATCCGGCTCCACCAGTCGAAGAGCCAGTCGATGCGCTGCTGCCGCCCGGTCGGGACCTCCTCCGGCGGCACCGACCAGAACCGCATCACGAGCCGCTTGTCCATCGGTAGCTCCCGCCACACGTCGGCGACAGTGAGCATCCGGTCCAGACCGGTGTGCGCCACGAAGATCACTCCGGCGTCCGGCGCGGCGTCCAACGCCGCGAGCATGCCGCCGGGTTGGGGCGCGAGCACGTGCCGCATGGCCTCGGCTTTCAACGCCATCCGCTCGTGTCCCCGGTCGCGTAGCCGGGCGATGGCCCGCACCCGACGTCGGGGGGTGAAGTTGCCTCCCTCGGGAAAGATCACGAAAGCGTCGTCATCGTCCAGACCGGCGGCGAGGTGCCCGACCTGCTCGGTGAGGGAGCCGCCACCGTCGCGGCCAGGTGCGATGAAGCGGCTGGGCAACCGGTTGAGCAGGACGTCGATCGCCGGGTCCCACTGGAGTGAGTCCTTGAGCACGATGCGTGGTTCGCGGCGGAACCAGTTCACCAGCGAGTGGATGAGAATGAACGAGTCACCCGGCCCGGCATGCCGGCAGAGCACCAGCTCGGGCCGGCCGGGCATCGCGGTGTCCGGGTCGGTGCCGACCACCTCGATGCTGAGCCGCAACGTCCAGCGGGCCTGCCAGAACAGCACCCGCAGGAACCAGCCCGCCAGCAGGTAGTGGGCACGCTGGAAGGCCGGTGAACGGACCCGCCACCCGAATCCGGCACCGACCCAGAGTCCGAACAGGCACAGCAGTGCCGCCGCGTCCCAGAGCAGATAGAACACGCCGATCCAGAGCAGCCGCAACGGCCGCAGCCGCCCCGGCACGAACGGGGATACCAGCAGCGCCAGCAGCGCCCAGAGCGGCACCGTGGTCACCAGCAGGATCGCCAGCAGGACCACGCCGGGCGCCAGCAGCAGACGGCGGAGCCAGCGGGGCGGCAGCGGCATCAGCGTTCCAGGTTCGCCAGGTAGTGCCGGGAGGCCGCGTAGGCGCGGCTGATCCGCCGGCCCACCGCCGCCATGTCCCGGTACGCCCACGGCGTGTCGTCGCGCGGTTCCAGCCCGCCGGTCGGCAGCACATGCACCTCCACACCCTCGGGCAACGCGGCCATCTCCCGGGCGAACCGGTGCCGGCGGGCGATCTCGAACGCGACCTGGGCGATCTCCCAGGGCCGCTGCGGCGGAGTCAGCGCCCGCTCGATCCGACCCACCTGGAGTACGAAGATCCGGACGGCACCGGCGGCGACCGCCTCACCGATGGGGATGGAGTTGACGATCCCACCGTCGATGTAGTGCTGGTCGCCGATCCGGGCCGGCGGCAGCAGACCCGGCACGGAGGCGGACGCGAGCACGGCGGGCACCACCGGACCGCTGACGAACCAGTGCTCGGCGGCCCGCTCGATGTTCGCCGCGCAGCAGCGGAAGGGCACCTTCAGGTCGGCGAAGGTGGTCTCGGCGCCCAGCTCGCTCTCCAGCAGCTTGCGCAGCGGTCGCGGCGAGTGCAGGTGGGTACGGGCGGCGAAGCGACGCAGCTGCCGGGCCACCGAGTCGCCGTACACCTCGCTCGCCTCGGGCGAGGCCCAGAGCCGTACCAGCCGGTCGGTGACCGCCTCGCTCGGGTCGGCGGCGACAAGCGCCCCGTTCACCGCGCCGATCGACGTACCGAGCACCATGTCCGGCCGGATCCCGGCCCGGAACAGGGCCCGCAACATGCCCACCTCGACCGCGCCGAGGACACCTCCGCCCCCGAGCACGAACGCCACCGGTCCCTGCCCCATGCCGTTCATCCTGGCACGTGCGTGCCCGGGTGGTCGCCGGCGATCGGCCCGGGTACGGCCACCCATCGATGACGACGATGCCCACCGCCCGGGCCGGCCCGGCTCGGCGCGGCCGCCCGGTACCCAACGTGTCGCCGCCACCACCGCCGGTTTCCGGTGCCGTTGACAGCGGAGCCACATTCGCGCAACCTGATACCGCTAGCCACCTATGAGGCAGGTGCGAACCGTGAAGCCAGCACTGCAGCCCGGCCGGTTGCTGGCCACCAGATACCGGCTGATCGACCAGATCGGCGCCGGTGGCATGTCGGTGATCTGGCGAGCCCACGACGAGGTGCTCGACCGGATGGTCGCGCTGAAGGTGCTAGCCCCGTCACTGGCCGCCGACGCCCGGTTCCGCGACATGGTGCGCGAGGAGGCCCGCGCCGCCGCCCAACTCGTCCACCCGCACGTGACGTCGGTGCACGACTACGGCGAGACGGTGTCGCCAGACGGCTCGATCACCTCGTTCGTGGTGATGGAGTTGCTTTCCGGCGAGGAGTTGGAGTTCCGGCTCACCGAGGGGCCACTGTCGTGGCCCGAGGCGGTGGAGATCGGGGCGCAGGTCGCCGACGCGCTCGCCGGCGCGCACCGGCTCGGCATCGTGCACCGGGACATCACCACGGCCAACGTGATGATGACCCAGGTCGGCGCCAAGGTGCTCGACTTCGGCATCGCCACCCGGATCGGCACCCCGGACGACGACGAGGACGGCGCCACCTTCGGCACCCCGGCGTACGTGGCTCCGGAGCGGCTCGACGGGGCACCGGCCCAGCCGGCGACCGACGTCTACTCGCTCGGCGTGCTGTTGTACGAGATGTTCACCGGACGGGTTCCGTACCCGGCGGACACCTGGGAGGAACTCAGCGTGGCGCTGGCGGACGGTGCGCCGCCCACGCTCGCCGGTGTGCCGAACCTGCCACCGGCGGTGGCCGAGGTCTGTCTGCGCTGCCTGTCCCGCGATCCGGCCGACCGCCCCACCGCCCGCCAGGTCGCCAGCGCGCTCCGCGACCAACTGTTGCCCGCCGATCCGCAGGCCAGCACGATGCTCTCCCCCACCGTCACCCTTCCCGCGATCGGTCCCTCCCGCACCGGCGCGGGCCTGCCGCAACCCACCCCGGCCCGCGCGGCATCGACCGCTCCGGTCACCGTCGCGTCACCGGGGGCTTCCGGCGGCGCAGGGCCGACGCCACACCTGGCGTCCGGTGCGGGCGATCCGGCCTCGGTCAGCAGCCCTGGCGCTGCCACGGCCCAGGGCCACTCCGGTGGGGCGAAGCCACCCGGCGACCTCCGTGGGCAGGGTCGCGCCGGGCGGTCCCGGCTGCTGCGCCCCGCGCTCCTGGTGGCTGCGGCGGCGGCGCTTGTCGCCGCGGTACTCGCCATCCCCGCGCTGCTTCCGGA
>NZ_POTX01000386.1 GCF_003236305.1 Micromonospora endophytica
GGGGTGGGGGTGGCTAGGTGGTGGAGGGCGAGGCGGTAGCCGTTGACGCCGAGGCCGCAGATGACGCCGGTGGCCACCGCCGAGACCACCGAGTGGTGCCGGAACTCCTCGCGGGCGTGGATGTTGGAGATGTGCACCTCCACCAGAGGGCCACGCAACAGCGCGCAGGCGTCCCGGACCGCGATCGAGTAGTGCGACCAGGCCGCCGGGTTGAGCACCACCGCCGCCTGCTCGTCAGCCGCCGCGTGCAGCCAGCCGATCAGCTCGTGCTCGGCGTCGGTCTGCCGGACGACGACGTCCAGGCCCAGGTCCCGCCCGGTCGCCTCGCAGAGTGCGACCAGGTCCGCGTAGCTGGTCGCGCCGTAGACGTCGACCTGGCGGGTGCCCAGCCGACCCAGATTCGGCCCGTTGAACACGTAGACCCTCATGCTGAGCCACCTTCCGTTCCCGACTGCGGGGCTCGCAACACCGGCTCACTCCTCGCGCTCACCGGACTGAGCCACCTTCCGTTCCCGACTGCGGGGCTCGCAACACCGGCTCACTCCTCGCGCTCACCGGGAGGCGACCGCGCCGTAGGCCGCGTGCAGTAGCTCGTCGTCGGGGCCGGCCAGGATCGCCGGTCGGGCCAGCCCGTCGAGCACCACGAAACGCAGCGTGTTGCCGCGGGCCTTCTTGTCCACCCGCATCGCGGCCAGCAGCCGCGGCCAGGCGTCGGCCGGGTATGCGGTGGGCAGGTCGAGCAGATCCAGCACGGCACGGTGCCGCTGTGCGGTCGCCGGGTCCAGCCGGCCGGCCAACCGGGCCAGCTCGGCGGCGTACACCAGGCCGACCGCGACCGCGTGGCCGTGCCGCCAGCGGTACTCCTCCGACTTCTCGATCGCGTGCGCGAGAGTGTGCCCGTAGTTCAGCACCTCCCGTACCCCCGACTCGCGCAGGTCACCACCAACCACGTCCGCCTTCACCCGGATCGCCCGTTCGATCAGCTCCCGGGCCACCGGACCGGTCGGGTCGACGGCCGCCGCCGGGTCCCGCTCGACCAACTCCAGGATGACCGGGTCGGCGATGAACCCGCACTTGACCACCTCGGCCAGACCGGCGGCCAGGTCGGCCGGCGGCAGGGTGTCCAGGGTGGCGAGATCGGCCAGCACCCCCACCGGCGGGTGGAACGCACCGACCAGGTTCTTGCCGGCCGCGGTGTTGATCCCGGTCTTGCCGCCGACCGCCGCGTCGACCATGCCGAGCAGCGAGGTGGCCACCGGCACCCAGCGCACCCCACGCAGCCAGCAGGCCGCCACGAAGCCGGCCAGGTCGGTCACCGCGCCGCCGCCCAACCCGACCACCGCGTCGCTGCGAGTGAACCCGGCCGCACCGAGCCGGTCCCAGCACTGCGCGGCCACGTCGAGGTGCTTGCCGGCCTCCGCGTCGGGCACCTCGATCGGCAGCGGCGTCATCCCCGCCGCGGCCAGCCGGTCACCGACGGTGTCGGCCAGCTGCTTCAGGGGTGGGGCGTGCAGCACCGCCACCCGGGTGGCTTCGGGCAGCAGGCCGGGCAGCGGGTCGAGCAGGTTTCGTCCGACCAGCACGTCGTACGGTCGCTCGCCGCCGATCGGGATCCGGGTCACCTCGTCCATCGCCGGGAGCCTAGCCCACCGGCGGCCCGTCCGGCCGGTACCGCCACCGCGTGCCCGAGCTCTGGGAACCGCAGGTTTACCGCTTCGCGCAACGGGCAGGGGCCACCACGGACGCATGGACAGCCACCAGGACGGACGAGGGAGCGGCATGACGCAGCGGACGATCGACGGCGCCCCCGCCCACGGGAACGCCCCGCACCGGCGCTGCGCACGGGAGGGCGTTGTTAACAAGGGGCCCTTGCTATGCATGGGGCGTTAGCAGGGGGCCCTTCCTTGCACCAGGGTCGCGAGTTCGGCGGCGATGTCTTCGGGGGCGCGGCCGTCGGTGACGATGGTGATGGTGGCGACCTCGGCGTAGAGCGGACGGCGCTGGTCCATCAGGTGTTTGAGGGTGGCTCGGGGGTTGATCGTCAGCAGCGGCCGGCCGACGCCGAGCCCGACCCGCTTCACCGCGTCGGTCAGCTCGACGGACAGGTGCACCACCCGGTGCCCGATCAGCGCGGCGCGGTTCTCCTCGGCCAGCACCGCGCCCCCGCCGAGGGCCAGCACACCGCTGCAGGAGGCCAGCGCCGCGGCCACCGCCGCCCGTTCCAGGTCCCGGAAGTGCGCCTCCCCCTCGTCGATGAAGATCTCCGGGATCGGTTTACCGGCGAGGCGCTCGATGTCGACGTCGGTGTCCCGGAACTCGACGCCGAGCGTGGCCGCCAATGCCTGCCCGACAGTGGTTTTGCCCGCGCCGGGCGCGCCGACCAGCACACAGACCGGACGGCTGGCACCGGTCACCGGATCACCAGCGCGTCGAGGTAGCCGGCCAGGTTGCGGCGAATCTCGGCGACCGAGTCACCGCCGAACTTCTCCACCGCCGCCTCGGCCAGCACCAACGCCACCATCGCCTCGGCGACCACGGCGGCGGCGGGCACCGCGCAGACGTCGGAACGCTGGTTGATCGCCGTGGCCGGCTCGCCGGTGGTGATGTCCACGGTGGCCAGGGCGCGGTTCAGCGACGAGATCGGCTTCATCGCGGCCTTGACCCGCAGCGGCTCACCGGTGGTGATGCCGCCCTCCAGACCGCCGGCCCGGTCGGTGATCCGGCGGACCCCGGTGGCGGTGGGCATGATCTCGTCGTGCGCCTCAGAGCCGCGGGAGCGCGCCTGCTGCCACCCGTCGCCGATCTCCACGCCCTTGATCGCCTGGATCGACATCAGGGCGGTGGCCAGCCGGGCGTCGAGTTTGCGGTCCCACTGCACGTGGCTGCCGAGGCCGGGCGGCACGCCGTACGCCAGCACCTCGACCACGCCGCCCAGGGTGTCGGCGGCCTTCTTGGCCGCGTCGACCTCGGCGACCATCCGGGCGCTGGCCTCCGGGTCGAGGCAGCGCAGCGGGTCGGCGTCGATCCGGGCGGCGTCCTCCGGCTGGGGCCGCAGCCCCGGCTTGACGGCGACCGGGCCCAACTCGACCACGTGCGAGACGATCTCGATGTCGAGGGCCTGCCGCAGCAGCGCCTTGGCCACCGTGCCGACGGCGACCCGGGCGGCGGTCTCCCGCGCGCTGGCCCGTTCCAGGATCGGCCGGGCGTCGGTGTGGCCGTACTTCTGCATGCCGGCCAGGTCGGCGTGGCCGGGCCGGGGCCGGGTGAGCGGGGCGTTACGCGCCTGGCCGGCCAACTCGTCGGCGTCGACCGGGTCGGCGGCCATCACGGTCTGCCACTTGGGCCACTCGGAGTTGCCGACCCGGATGGCGACCGGGCTGCCCAGCGTCACACCGTGCCGCAGGCCACCGACGACCTCGATCTCGTCCTGCTCGAAGGCCATCCGGGCACCCCGGCCGTAGCCGAGCCGACGGCGGGCCAGCTCGGCACCGATCTCGGTGGAGGTCACCTCGACACCGGCCGGCACCCCCTCCAGCAGCGCGACGAGGGCGGGCCCGTGCGATTCTCCTGCGGTCAACCAGCGCAACACAGCCATGAGTCTGTCACGCCCGCTGTCCACTGCCCCGCCC
>NZ_POTX01000387.1 GCF_003236305.1 Micromonospora endophytica
CAACGGGGCCAGGGTGTCGGTGAGGGCGTCGATGATGCGGTCGGTGGCCCGGCGGGCCACACCCGGATCACCCTGGGTCAGGTCGGTCAGGGCCACCGGGGCGCCGAAGTGCACCCGCACCCGCGGGCGACGCCACATCGCGCGGAGCACGCCGCCGAGCAGCCCCTTCGGCGCCTGGTAGGGGAGCACCTCGTGGCTGCCCCACTGGGCCACCGGGATGACCGGCGCGCCGCAGGCCAGGGCGAGCCGGGCGGTGCCGGTCTTGCCACGTTCGGGCCACAGGCCCGGGTCCAGACCGATGCGGCCCTCCGGGTAGACCAGGATCGCCGCGCCCGCGGCGGCAGCCGCGGCGGCGTCGTCCAGGGCCCGGTGCACGCCGCTGGTGCCCCGATCGACCCGGATGTGCCCGGCGGCGCGCATGGCGGCGCCGATCACCGGAACCCGGAACAACCCGCCGGTGGCCATGATCCGCGGCGCGATCCGGCGGGTCCGGCAGGCGGCGGTCAGCACGATCGGGTCGAACGGACTGATGTGGTTGGCGGCCAGGATCAGCGGCCCGCCGCGCAGCCGCGCCGGAATGTCGCCGGTGACCTCCAGTCGCGCCAGCAGGGCGACCACGACGCGGGCGAGCACCTGCGCGGCGCGCCAGATCAGCGGCGGTCGCCAGGGGGAGTGGGCGAGGTCCATCAGCCGGACATGGTCGCACGCTCGGCGTCACCGGCGGTGCCCGGGGCGGGCCGGACGGTGGGGTGATCAGGGTCATTGGTCCCGGGCCGGTTCGGGCCCACCGCCCCTGCCGAATCCTCTACGACGACCGGTAGTATTTACTACGTCTTGTAGTATGACTAGCCTGGGGGTCGCAGGTGGACGCGTTGGACGTCGCCCGCTGGCAGTTCGGTGTCACCACCGTCTACCACTTTCTCTTCGTGCCACTGACCATCGGCCTGTCCGTCCTGGTCGCCATCCTGCAGACCCTCTGGCACCGCACCGGCGACGAGAAGTACCTCAAACTCACCAAGTTCTACGGCAAACTCTTCCTGATCAACTTCGCCATGGGCGTGGTCACCGGCATCGTGCAAGAATTCCAGTTCGGCATGAACTGGAGCGACTACTCCCGCTTCGTCGGCGACATCTTCGGCGCACCCCTGGCCATCGAGGCCCTGGTCGCCTTCTTCCTCGAATCCACATTCATCGGCCTGTGGATCTTCGGCTGGGACCGACTGCCCAAACGCCTACACCTCGCCAGCATCTGGGCCGCCGCCATCGGCACCAACCTGTCGGCCTACTTCATCCTCGCCGCCAACTCGTTCATGCAGAACCCCGTCGGCTACCGCTACAACCCCGACACCGGCCGCGCCGAACTCACCGACTTCGTCGCCGTACTCACCAACAAGGTCGCCCTGATCACCTTCCCGCACACCATCGCCGGCGCCTTCCTCGTCGCCGGATCCCTGCTGGTGGCGGTCGCCCTCTGGCACCTCATCCGCAACCGCGACAGCACCGACACCCCCGCCTACCGCTTCGCCGCCAAGTTCGGCGCCTGGGTCACCCTGATCGCCGCCACCGCCGTCGTCATCACCGGCGACATCCAAGGCAAGATCATGACGCAGGTGCAGCCGATGAAGATGGCCGCCGCCGAGGGCCTCTACACCACCGAGAGCCCCGCCTCGTTCTCCGTACTCACCATCGGCAGCCTCGACGGCAGCCGCGAACTGTTCGCCCTCAAGATCCCGTACCTGCTGTCGTACCTCGGCACCGGCGACCCCAACGGCACCGTCCACGGCATCAACGACCTGCAAGCCCTCTACACCGCCCAGTACGGCCCCGGCAGCTACACCCCGATCATCCCGGTCACCTACTGGAGCTTCCGATTCATGATCGGCTTCGGGCTCGCCGCCGCCGCCATCGCGCTGCTCGTGCTCTGGTCGCAGCGCCGGGGCCGCACCCCGAACAGCAAATGGCTGCTGCGCGCCGGCCTGGCCATGCCCATCCTGCCGCTGCTGGCCAACTCCTTCGGCTGGATCTTCACCGAGATGGGCCGCCAACCCTGGATCGTCTTCGGCGAGATGCTCACCCGCGACGGCGTCTCCCGCAGCGTCTCCCTCGCCGAAGTCCTCACCAGCTTCACCGCCTTCACCCTCATCTACGCCACCCTCGCCGTCATCGAGGTCAAACTCCTCATCCGCTACGCCAAAGCCGGCGTACCCGACGTCACCCCCGACCCCGAACCCGACGACACCGACGACACCGACCGCCCCCTCGCCTTCGCCTACTGACCCGGAGCCCCACCGTGGAACTGACCACCATCTGGTTTCTCCTCGTCGCCGTGCTCTTCACCGGCTACTTCATCCTCGAAGGCTTCGACTTCGGCGTCGGCATGCTGCTACCCGTCCTCGGCCGCGACGACCGCGAACGCCGCGTCATGATCAACACCATCGGGCCGGTCTGGGACGGCAACGAGGTCTGGCTCATCACCGCAGGCGGCGCCATGTTCGCCGCCTTCCCCGAGTGGTACGCCACCCTCTTCTCCGGCTTCTACCTACCCCTCCTACTCATCCTGCTCGCCCTCATCGCCCGCGGCGTCGCCTTCGAATACCGCCACAAACGCCCCGAATCCACCTGGAAACAACGCTGGGACAAAGCCATCTTCTTCGGCTCCCTCATCCCCGCCATCCTGTGGGGCGTCGCCTTCGCCAACATCCTGCGCGGCGTACCACTCGACGCCGACCACGAATACGCCGGCGGACTACTCAACCTGCTCAACCCGTACGCCCTGCTCGGCGGCGCCACCACCGCGGCCCTCTTCGCCACCCACGGCGCCGTCTTCATCGCCCTCAAAACCGTCGGCGACATCCGCCACCGCGCCGCCGCCCTCGCCGTCCGCCTCGGCGTGGCCACCGCCCTGCTCGCGGTCGCCTTCCTCACCTGGACCCTGACCATCCGCTCCAGCGCCGCCGCCGTCGTGCTCGCCGCCGGCGCCGCCATCGCCCTGGTCGGTGGTCTCGCCGCCGCCAAGGTACGCCGCGAGGGCTGGGCCTTCACCGGCACCGCCGTGGCCATCGGCCTGGCCGTGGCCACCCTGTTCGCCGCGCTCTTCCCCAACGTGCTGCCCTCCACGCTGGACCCCGCCGGCACCCTGACCGCCACCAACGCCGCCTCCACCCCCTACACCCTCACGATCATGACCTGGGTGGCGGTCTTCTTCACCCCGATCGTGCTGGCCTACCAGGGCTGGACCTACTGGGTGTTCCGCAAACGCATCGGCGTGGCACACATCCCCACACACTGACCCCGGATCGGGCCGGTCAACACCGGCCCGATCCGGCACCATCAACGCCATGCGCCTGCACACCCACACCTACCAGACCACCGTCACCTGGACCGGCAACCTCGGCACCGGCACCAGCGGCTACCGCGACTACCGCCGCGACCACGACATCACCACCGACGGCCGCCCCACCATCCCCGGCAGCTCCGACCCCACCTTCCGCGGCGACCCGACCCGCTGGAACCCGGAACAACTCCTCCTCGCCGCCCTGGCCCAATGCCACCTGCTGGCCTACCTACACC
>NZ_POTX01000388.1 GCF_003236305.1 Micromonospora endophytica
GGCTGGGAGGGCACGCTCACTCCTGGTGCTCCGGGCGCCGGACGGTCGGCGGCTCCACCACCTGCCGTCCCTGGCCGGACACCGGGCAGCTGGTGCGCACCGGGCACACCCGGCACTTCGAGTTGGCGACGGCGGCGAAGGTGGCGGCGGCCATCGTATCGGCGGTGCGCCGGACCAGCGCGGTGGCCCAGCCGGCTTCCGGCCCATCGATCGAGGCGGGCTGGGACTGCTCCTTGGCGTCCTTTGCGCCGGTGCCGAGCTGCACCAGGGCTGCGCCGCCCGGCTCGTCGCCGAACTCGGCGAAGGCACCCGCCTCCACCGCCGCCTGGTACGCGCCGAGCTGCGGATGCTCCGCCACCTCCGGCGCGGTGACGGCGGTGGACTTGCCCGTCTTGAGGTCCACCACCACCAGCCGGCCGTCGGCATCCACCTCCAGCCGGTCCACCCGCCCGGTCAGCTCGACCGGCCGGTGCGGGTCGTCCAGGCGTACCGCGAACTCGTGCTCGATGGCGAGCAGCCGACGCGGGTTCGCGGCCAGCCAGCGCAGCAGCTTGTCGACCATCACCTCGGCGCGGGCCCGCTCCGGCCCGGCCATCCAGCGGGCGGCCAACTCGATCGCGTCGAACCGGGCGGCGACGTAGTCCAGCAGCTCGTTGCGGTCGGCGCTGGCATCCTCGGCCAGCATCGCCGCCGCGTGCACCAGGTTGCCGACGCCCTGCGCGGTGCTGGCCGCCGGGCTGCCGCCGTGCCGCTCCAGCAGCCAGCGCAGGCTGCACCGCAGCGCGCTCTCCATGCCCGACGGGGTGACCCGGACCGGCTCCCCCTCGTCCACCAGCGGCCGGTCGTCCGACAACGCGCGTAGTCCCCACCAGTCGTCGGGATGTGCACCGTGGACCCCGGCGGCGGCCAACCGGGCCAGCTCGGCCGCTGCCGCCCGCCGGCGGGCGGTAGGTGTCGCTGGATCGGACACGGCGGTACGCAGCTCGGCCACCAGCGCCGGCAGGGTGAGCGCCCGGGGTGGCCGGCTGATCGGCAGCGCCCGGGGCGCACCCGGATCGGCCCCGCCCTCGACGGTTCCGCCGTCGCCGTCGCGGTGCGCCTCGCCGTCGCGGTGCGCCTCGCCGTCGCCGACCACCTGGCCACCGACCGCCTCGCCGCCGCTCTCCGCGACGGTGGGGCCGAGTTCGTGCAGGAAGCGGCTCGGCTGCTCCTCGTGGTCGTCGCCACCCACCGCCGCCGAGGCCACCGCGCTGACCAGCAGCCGGTGCCTTGCCCGGGTCACCGCGACGTGGAAGAGTCGCCTTTCCTCGTCGAGCAGGGCGGAGGTCTGCCCGATCAGGGTGGCCACCCCACCGGCACCGTCGGACCGGCCGGTCAGCACGTCCACCAGACGTTCCGAACCGAGCAGGCTGCCGCGCAGCCGCAGGTCGGGCCAGACGCCCTCCTGTACCCCGGCGACGGCGACCAGGTCCCACTCCAGGCCCTTGGCGGCGTGCGCGGTGAGCAGCCGGACGGCGTCGCCCCGGTCGGCGGTCGGGGCGAGGGTGTCGGCCGGCAACTCCTGGGCGAGCACGTGGTCGAGGAAGACCTCGGTACGCGCACCCGGAAGCCGGTCGGTGAACCGGGCGGCGGCGTCGAAGAGAACAAGCACGGCGTCCAGGTCACGGTCGGCTGCCTCGGCCCGGCGACGCCGGGCCAGGTCACCCTCACCGGCCACGGCCGGGCCCCGGGTCAGCGCCGCGGACCAGAGCTCGGCCAGCCCGCTGGCCCGCCACACCGCCCAGAGCACCTCCTCGGCGGTGGCGCCGGGCCGGTCGGCCGCCTCCCGGGCCACCGCCAGCAGGCCGGCCACGGTCTGCGCCGGCTCGGCCCAGCGCCGCTGCACACCGGCCAGCTCGGTCGGGTCACGCAGCGCCTCGACGATCAGCTCACCGGAGGGCCGGCGGTCACCCGTGGCCAGGGCGATGGCCCGCAGGCCCTGCCGCAGCCGCCGCTCGGCCAGCGGGTCGGCGCCGCCGAGCGGGGAGTGCAGCAGGGCGACGGCGGCCTCCTCGTCGAGTCGGTCCGGCTCCAGCGCGCAGCGCAGCAGGAGCAGCAGCGGCGCGACGGCCGGTTGCAGGTGCAGCGGAAGATCCTCGCCGTGCACCACTGTCGGCACGCCTGCCGCGTGCAGGGCCCGACGCAGCGTCGGCAACTGCCGGCCGGTGGAGCGGACCAGCACCGCCATCCGTCCCCACGGCATCCCGCCGAGCAGGTGTGCCTCGCGCAGGGCGTGCGCCAGCCAGGCGGCCTCGCTGGTGGCCGAGCGGAAGGTGCGTACCTCAAGCTCACCCGGTGGTGCGTCCGGCACCGGCCGCAACCGGCGGTGTGCCGCCGGGCCCCGCAGCCGTCGCGCCAGCCGGGCAGCGGCGGCCAGCAGCCGCTCCCCGCTGCGGTAACTGGTGGTCAGCAGCACCTGCGCGGCCGGTGCGCCGGAGGCGGTGCGGAACCGGTGCGGGAAATTGGTCACGCCGCTGGGGTCGGCGCCCCGGAAGGCGTACGTGGACGAGTCGGGGTCGGCGAAGGCGACAAGTGGTGGACCGCCACCGGCGACCGTGTCCAGCAGGTCGAGCTGGGCGGGGTCGGTGTCGGCCAACTCGTCGACGTAGACGTACGCCAACCGGCGCCGCTCGGCGGCCAGCAGCTCCGGGTCGTCGCGCAACATCCCGGTGGCCGCCCGGACCAGCTCCGCCGGGTCGTACGCGATCGATCCCCGGTTCGCCACGTCGCGCAGCGCCAGCACGGCGACGTACTCCCGCAGGAAGCGGGCGGCGGCCGGCCAGTCGGCACGGCCGAGTTTCTCGCCGAGCCGGGCCAGTTCGGCAGGCCCCACCCCGCGCTCGGCCGCGCGCATCATCAGGTCCCGCAGCTGGGCCGCGAAGGCCCGGGTACGCAACGCCGGGCGCAGGTCCTCGGGCCAGCCGACCGGGTCGTCGCCGGGCTCCGGGCCGACGACGTCCAGCAGCTCACGGATGATCAGATCCTGCTCCGGACCGGTGAGCAGGCGTGGTGACGGCTCGCCCCGCTCGGTGGCGGCCCGCCGCAGCAGACCGAAGGCGTACGCGGGAAAGGTGCGCACCAGCGGTTCGCGTAACACCCGCTGACCCTCGGTGACGATCCGGGCCTCGATCCGTTGCCGTAGCTCGGCGGCGCCCCGCCGGCTGAAGGTGAGCACCAGGATCCGCTCCGGGTCCACCCCTTCGGCGACCCGGGCGGCGACCGCCTCGACGAGCGTGCGGGTCTTTCCGGTGCCCGGTCCACCGAGGACCAGCATCGGCCCGTCGGTGTGCGCGACCACCTCCGCCTGCCCCGAATCGTCGCGGTCCGCGACCGCCACCGTGGGGACGCCGTCGGTGGGCCGCCCGACGGACGGGCCACTCCCCTCGGTCGGCCCGGCGGGCCGACGCACCAACCGGTACGCCTGCATCCCGCCATCCCATCACGGGCCTGCGACACTCCCCGACCCGCCACACCA
>NZ_POTX01000389.1 GCF_003236305.1 Micromonospora endophytica
CCCCGGCGTCAGCCCGCCCGTCTCCTTCACCACGAACCGATTCGGTTCCGCCGTCCACACCAGGTCAGGGGCACTGGCGTAGCGGGCGTCCCATTCGCTGCTGTCCACGCTCGGTCTCCTCTCCGCGGTGGCCCTGATGAGCACGGTAGCGGCCAGCGCGGCGGCGAGGCCCCCGGACACCGCCCAGAACAGTGGCGCGGTCCGCCACTGCAGAGGCACCTGTTGGCCGAGGACGAAGACTCCCATCGCCACCACGAACCAGCCGAACGCACGGCGTAGCAGCGCGGCCGGAATCCGTCCGACGAGCCGGCCGCCGAGCAGGCTGCCGGCGACCGCGGCGACGGTCACCGCGGCAGCCAGGCCCCAGTCGAGGCTGACGGTGGCGAGGTAGCCGGCCAGGCCGGCGACGGACTTCATCGCGATGACGACCAGCGAGGTGCCGATCGCAACAGGCATGGGCAGGCCACCGAGCAGTACCAGCGCGGGCACCACCAAAAATCCGCCGCCAGCCCCGACCAGACCGGTGACCAGGCCGACCAGTGCACCGTCGAGGACCACCCGCCGTACCGGCAGTTCGCGGGACGGGACCTTCCCGTCCGCCGTCGCGTCGCGCTGCCCGCGCAGCATCGCGAACGCGGTGGCCAGCATCATCACCGCGAAGCCGGTGAGCAGGACCGCCGTCGGAACGTACGCGGCGAGTCGGCCACCGGCGTACGCGCCTGTCATGCCGGCGAGACCGAAGACGAGCCCGGTGCGCCACCGCACCCGGTGGGCGCGGGCGTGCGGCAGCACGCCCACCGCGCTGGTGGCGCCGACGACGAGCAGCGAGGTGGCGATCGCCTCCCGGGTGGGCAGATCGGCGACGTAGACCAGCAACGGCACGGCGAGGATGGAGCCGCCGCCGCCGAGCAGGCCGAGGCTGACCCCGATCAGTACCGCACCGACCAGGGTCAGAACCAGGGCGGTCACCGCCGGTTCCGGGCCGGACTGTCCTGCTGAGGCTGGCTTTCCTGCCGCAGTTGGCAGACGACGGTGTCCAGGTCACAGCTCGCGCCACGGTTGTAGGGCAGCTTGCTGAGCAGCATGCCCATGGCACAGGTGTTGGTGAGGGCGGCGACGGTCAGGCCGCCGCCGATGGCCGCGGCGACCCACTTCAGGCCGGGTACGAAAACCGAACCCAGGATGCTGGCCAGCACGATCGAACCGGCGACCAGTCGTACCTGCCGTTCCAGGTCCCAGCGTGGGCGGCCCCGGTTGGTGGGTGCGTTCGCCGCCTGCCAGGCCACCATGCCGCCGTCGAGCACCCGGAGATTGGGCAGACCGGCGGCGGCCAGGGACCGCTCGGCCTGGGTCGCGCGGGCACCTGACCGGCAGATCAACACCACCTCCTCGTCGAGGTGGCGGCGCAGTTCGTCGCGGTGCTCGCGGAGCAGGTCCAGCGGCACGTTGTACGACCCGGGGATGTGCGCCGTGGCGAACTCGCCGGGCGTGCGTACGTCGAGCAGTCGGGGCGTACGCCCCTCGGTGAGCTGGGCGCGCAGCGTGGCCGGGTCGATGGTCGAGGGGTGGTGCGTCACGTTCGTTACTCCTCGCTCGGATGGGGTCAGGTCGGGAGGGTCAGGTCGTGGCGGCCAAGCGCACGCCTGCGGCTTCGGCCCGGCCGAAGGAGTCGTCGATCAGGACGACCTCGCGACCCGCCTTCACCAGCAGGGACGCGGCGACCGAGGCGCGGTAGCCGGAGCCGCAGTGCACCCAGACCGGGCCGGCGGGCACCTCGGCCAGCCGTCGGGGCAGCTCCGGCAGCGGGATGTGCACGGCCCCGTGGATGTGTCCGGCTCGCCACTCGTTTGCCAGCCGTACGTCGAGCACGACCTCCGGCGCGGGCAGCCCGCCCGGGCGGTCGTCGGCCTCGGCGGTTTCGGCCTGAGCCTGAACGGTTCCGGCCTGGGCGGCGGCCAGCGCCGGGAAGTCGGCGACCATCAGCTCGCGCAGCTCGCCCGGCTCGACGGCCCACTCGTTCGGGCCGCCGGTGGCCTGGGCGGCTGGCCGGTCGATGCCGATGCGGACCAACTCGCGCTGGGCGTCGGCGACCTGTTCGGGAGTCTCGGCGAGCAGGGTGATCGGACTGCCCCACCCGATCAGCCAACCCAGCCAGGTCGACATCGGACCGTCCAGGCCGAGGCTGACCGTGCCGGCGAGGTGGGACACCGCGTACGCCTTGCGGTGTCGCAGGTCGACCACCCACTCTCCGGCGGCGATCCGGTCCCGCAGCTGCCCGGCGTCGGCGCGGGCGACCGGGGTGAGGTCGACAGGCGCGGGGCCGGCGGCGTTGGCCACCCCCATGTGTGCGTAGTACGCCGGGTAGACGTCCAGCCCGGCCAGGGTTTCGGTGACGAAATCCGCCGCGCCCAGCCGGAACACCGGATTGACCTGCTTCTCCCGGCCGATCGTCGACTCCGGCGCGTCGGCCTGGCTGGCCGAGCAGAAGCTGCCGAAGCCGTGGGTGGGCCAGACCTCCGCCCCGTCGGGAAGCAGGTCGGCCAGGCGCCGGGCCGAGGCGTGCTGGTGCTGGGCCAGCTCGTGCGCGTGTTGCTGGCCGAGCAGGTCGGTGCGGCCGGTGGTGCCGAAGAGCAGCGATCCGCCGGTGAACACCCCGGCCGGGGTCCAGCCGGTTTCGCCGGCCTCGTCGAGCACGTACGACAGGTGGTGGAAGGTGTGCCCCGGGGTGGCGAAGACGCGGACCCGCAGCCCTTCCGAGACGTCGACGACGTCGCCGTCGGCGACCGGGACGCGGTCGAACTCGACGGTGTCCTCGGCGGCCACCAGATACCGCGCACCGGTGATTCGGGCCAGTTCCCGCCCACCGGAGACGTAGTCGTTGTGAAGGTGCGTCTCGAACACGTGCGTGATCCGGACGCCTGCCGCACCCGCCAGATACAACACCCGGTCGATGTCCCGCTGCGGATCGACCACGACGCCCACCCGGCCGTCGGTGGCCAGGTAACTCCGGTCGCCCAGGGACGACGTGGTGATGACCGACACCTGCACCGCCATGTCAACTCCTCTCTGATTCGCCCGGCGCATACCCCGGGGGGTATGCGCGAGGCAGACTAGTCCCATGGATTGATCAGTTCGTGTTCTACCCGCTCAAGCGCGGAAGATGCGCCGCCCCGGCCGAGGTCGGAGCGGGCGCAGCGCGGCTGCTCAGGCCAGCGCCAGGAACAGCTTCTCCAACTCTTCCTCGGTCATCTCCGGCTGCTCGCCGTCCTCTCGCGCGGCGGAACAGTGCCGCATGCCGGAGGCAATGATCTTGAATCCGGCCCGGTCGATCGCCTTGGACACCGCGGCGAGTTGGGTCAGTACGTCCCGGCAGTCCTGACCGTCCTCCATCATCTCGATCACGGCGTTCAGTTGCCCCCGAGCCCGCTTCAGTCGGGTCAGGGCATCACCAGTCATCTCGGGCCGCAGCTTCATCGCACACCTCCTGCCCCCAACTATACCCCCCGGGGTATC
>NZ_POTX01000038.1 GCF_003236305.1 Micromonospora endophytica
CCGGCGCCCAGTTCCCGTCCCGCCGCGACCACCCGCCGCGCTGACCACCGGGCTCCTGCCTCCCGCTCGGCCCAGGATCGCGGAAAGTGTCGTACCGGGTACCCACAATGCATTCATGGCTGTCCCCGCCTTCTCTCCGCGAAACGCACCCCGGCGCTCGTTGCCTCTGCGTGAGGCGCGCACCAGGTTGAGTCAGCTCGTCGCGATGGCGGAGCTGACCGACACCGTCACCGTGATCACCCGCGACGGCGATCCACGGCCGATCGCCGCGATCGTGCCGCCCGGCGCCGCCCGCACCGCCGCCCAGGCCCGCGCTGACGCCGAGCGGCTCGCCGAGGTCACCGCCGGTTGGGCCCGGCGGCTCGACGCCCAACGGGAGCAGAGCGCCCGCCGGCACGCCGCCGAGGTGCGTACGCTCACCGCGGCGTTGGCCGAGGTGTGGGCCGAGCTGGAGCGGCGCGCGGCACCTGCCGACGTTCCCGCGCTGGCCCGGCTGCGCGCGGCCCACGCGCACCTGCTCGCCGACTGACGTCACACTTGGGTAACTCTGGGTTATCGGCTCGTCGTGGTCCGCCACAATGGATGCTCGCGGCGGTGTGCGGGGGTGACGATGAGCGAGTTCAGCGAACCTGTCGCGGACCGGCCCGGCACAGGCGATGAGGGCTCGCCACGCGGTCGCCGGCTGCGACTGGTGGCACTGCTTCTGTTGCTGGTGGTGCTTGTCGTCACGGTGATCCGGGTGATCGCCGCCGTCGGCCCGCCCACCCGGGAGCAGCTGCGGGAGCAGGCCGGGCTGGCCGGCAAGCAGACCCTCTACATCGGAGTCAAGGACGACCAGCCCGGGGTCTCCCAGCAGCTGGAGAACGGCGCGTTCGAGGGCTTCGACATCGAGATCGCCTACATGATCGCCGAAGACCTCGGCTTCGACGCGCCGCGGGTGCGGTTCCTGGCCATCGAGAGTGAGGACCGTGCGCGCCGGCAGGCCCGGGACGTCGACGGCAGCTACGTCACCGTCGACCTGGTGGTCGCCTCGTACAGCATCACCAAGCAGCGTCAGGAGCAGGGCGTGGTCTTCTCCGCGCCGTATCTGGAGACCGAACAGTCGGTGCTCACCCTGGCGTCGTACGAGGGGACGGTGACCAGCCTGCGTGACCTGGCGGACAAGCGGGTGTGCACGCTCGGGACGTCGACCGCCGAATCGGGCCTGGAGCAGCGGGTGCCGAGGGCATACGGCCGCAACCGGATCAGCGGGTGCATCCAGGAGCTGCACGACGGTGACGTCGACGCGGTGATCAGCGACGCTGCGATCCTGGCCGGTTTCGTGGGCCCACGTCCGCCCGGCGAACTGCCGCCGAAGAACAAACTGGAACGCGTCAAGAAGCTGCGCCACTGGGACATCGGTGACGACCGCGCGGAACGGTACGGCGTCAACGCCGGCCCCAACCCGGCTTTGCGGGACCTGGTCAACCTCTCGCTCCAGGAGTCGGCGGAAGGCCCGGACGGGGCCCGCTGGCGGGTTGCCTTCGACAGGTACCTGCGCTCCGAGCAGCAGTACAACAACCCGCAGCAGGTCGCGGTGGACCGGCAACCGCAGCCCGAGCCGGAGGACAGGGTGGAGGTGCGGCAGTGGCCGTGGGAGAGGTTCGCGCTGCCGTACCCGCACCGGTCACCACCGGCGTGGTCATCCGGCGTCGCTCGGGCGCGCGTCAGGCGCAGCAGTGGCTGCTGACCCTGCTGCCGGCCTTCCCGGTGTTGCTGCTGGTGTTGCGGCTGTGGCGGCTGAGTCGGCAGGACATGTCGACGATGCTGCTGCTGGTGCAGTACGTCAGCCCGTTGGGGCTGCTCAGTGCCCTGCTCATCGCCCTGGTCTGGGCGGTGCCGTTGGTGGTGCTGGTGCTCGCCGCGCTCGGCGAGCTGTTGCAGGCGAGCGCCCCGGACCGGTTCGACCCGGAGCGGTCGCTCGCGGCGTACGCCAGTTCCCGTACGCCGGACTGGGTGCTGGTGGTGGCCGGGGCACTGGCCGCCCTCACCTGGCAGTTGCGGTTCCTGCCGGCCCTGGTGATGGTGCTGGTGTGGCTGGTCGCCCTGCGCGCCCGCAACCGCTTTCCGGACCGGCCCCGGGTGCTGGTCGCCACCGGCCTGGTCCTGCCGGTGGTGGTGGCTGCGGCCTGTTCAGCCTGGCTGGGCCCGGCCGTCGGGGCGGCGCTGCGGCACCGTGAGTTCGCCACCGCCGCGTTGCTGGCGCTGCCGCCCGCCGGTGCGCTGGTGCTGACCGGGCCGGTGCCGGCGCGGGCCGCCCCGGCGTTGATCCGCGCCCTCACCTACACGGCAGGTGCGCTGGTCCCGGTGCTGATGGGAGTGATCTTCCTGCGGGTGCCCCTGCTGCCTGCGGTGGCCGTGGTGGTCGGTGAACCGACGCCCCGGGAAGTGGTCCTGGGTGAGGCGGTGACGGTGACCGACAAGATGACGATCGTGCTGGCCCGCGCCGGCGAGATCCGCTTCCTGCCCAACGACGAGGTGCGGGGCCAGGCGCTCTGTCCCACCGCGGATCGGATGCCGGCCAGCCGGGTGACGGTGGCGGGCTGGCCGGTGGAGGAGACCGCGCTGGACTGGATGATGCCCCGCCGGCCGGTCGGCGTGCCGGATCCGCGCTGCGCCGGTCTGCTGCCTATCCCTTGAGCGACTGCCGTCCGGGGGCCGGCCGCCGGCCTTTGAGCCGGCGGCCCAGCTCGCGGGCGATCTCGCGGTCGGCGTCGCGGGCGGCGAGCACCTGCCGCTTGTCGTAGGACGTGCGGCCCTTGGCCAGGGCCAGCTCGACCTTTGCCCACCCGCCGGCGAAATACATCGACAGCGGCACCAGGGTGATCCCGCCCTCGCGGACACGCGCCAGGATCCGGTCGATCTCCACTCGCCGGAGCAGCAGCTTGCGGGTCCGGCGGGGCGCGTGGTTGGTCCAGCTGCCGTAGCCGTACTCGGCGATGTGCAGGCCGTGCAGCAGGATCTCGCCGTCGTGTTCCTGGGCGAAGGCGTCGACGAGCGAGACCCGGCCGTCGCGCAGCGACTTGACCTCGGTGCCGGCCAGCACGATGCCGGCCTCGTAGGTCTTGAGCACGGTGTAGTGGTGCCGGGCCTTGCGGTTCGACGCGACAAGCGTCCGGTCGGTGTTCCGGGCTCCGCTCACCGGTGAAGGATATCCGTCGCCGGGCTTGAAATCCTATTTCCCCGGTAGGAATATGGGTTATCCTTCCCATCCCCCCGGAGGAACCCCCATGAGCAATCCCGAAACGCCATCATCGGCCGGCGCGTCGCCACGCCGATTCACTCTCACCGAGGACTGGGCCGCCACGATCCTCGGCCTGGCACTGCTCATCCTGGTGCTGATCGGTGCGATTCCCGCCGGGCTGGTGCTCTGATGGCCACCGATGCCACCCGCCCCACGCCAGACGTCACCGCACCGGCCGAGCGGGCCCCAGCGGCCGACGGCGCTGCCGAACCGCCGGCCGGACCACCGCCGCGTCCGGCCGAGTTCTGGGTCTGGACCGGCGTGGGCCTGCTGGTGGTCCTGGTCCTGGCCGGGCTGACCCGCTACCTCGAGGAGAACGTGCCCGACTGGGCGGCGGGCACGGCGGTGGCGGACATCGCCTCGGCGGTCGAGTACCCGGTCTATGCGATCCTGCTGGGCCTGCTCGGCAACCTCGTGGTGACCCTGACCGGGTTGCGGGACCGCATCGCCGCGGCCTTCCGCACCGAGTTCTTCATCAAGACCGGCCTGGTGCTGCTCGGTGCCTCGATCAACCTGGCCGTCATCGCCAGTGCCGCCGGACCGGCCATCGCGCAGGCGCTCCTGTTGATCAGCGGGGTTTTCCTCTTCACCTGGTGGCTGGCCGGGCGGTTCGGGCTTGACGACAAGCTACGTGCCCTGCTGGCCTCAGCGGTGTCGATCTGTGGGGTCAGCGCGGCCATCGCCGCCGCCGGAGCGGTCCGCGCCCGCCGGGAGCAACTCGCCTACACGGCGAGCCTGGTGATCGTCTTCGCGCTGCCGTCGATCTTCCTGCTGCCCTGGCTCGCCGACCTGCTCGGCCTGGAGTCCGCGGTGGCCGGCGCCTGGATCGGCGGCAACATCGACACCACCGCTGCGGTCACCGCCGCCGGGGCACTGGCGGGTGAGGAGGCGTTGCAGATCGCCAGCATCGTCAAGGTGACCCAGAACGCGCTGATGGGCGTGGTCGCCGTGGCGCTCACCGCCTACTTCGCGCTGTACGTCGAACGGCAGGCCGGGGCGGCCCGGCCGGGGCTGGGCGAACTGTGGCGGCGTTTCCCGAAGTTCGTACTCGGTTTCGTGGCGGCCTCGGTGATCGCCACCTGGTACCTGAAGCTGGCCGGCGCGGACGGCAAGGCGACCATCGCCATCGTCAACGACCTACGGGCCTGGTTCTTCATCCTGGCCTTCGTCAGCATCGGCCTGGAGGTCCGGGTGGCGGCGTTGCGGCAGGCGGGTTGGCGACCGGTGGCGGTCTTCGGCGCCGCCACCGTGTTCAACCTGGTCCTCGCGCTGGGACTGGCCTCGCTGTTGTTCGCCGGATTCGACGCGAGCTGACACCGCACCGGCGACGGTTGGCGAGTCCGCAGGTGCTTGCCCGGTCCTGCCGCCGCCTCGCCGACCGCTGCGGCCGGGGACCGACGGTTCCCGGCCGCAGCGGAGCCCGTCAGGCGTGGATCAGGGTGACCAGTCCGGCAACCATCAGCACGGCGGCCCACAACCGGTCGACGTTGAACCAGGCCCGCCGCAGGACACCCAGCCCGAGCACCCGGTGCACGGTCAGGGCCAGTGCCAGCGCGGCGGCGAACATGGCGACCGTGTGCACGGCGGCGGCACCCAGCCCGGTCAGTGCGCCGACCGGTGCCCCGGCCGGGTGGGCCGCGTGCCCGGCGGTCGCCCCGGGCGGATCCACCAGCAGCACCGGCAGCAGCATCAACCCGGCACCGTGCGCCGAGGACATCAGGAACGACCAGGCGGCCAGTTGTGCCGAGGACAGGCGCATGCCGGCCCAGCGGAAGTGCCGTGCCGACAGCAGTCGCCACAGCCCGAAGCCGACCAGCACCAGCCCGCCGGCCACCGCGAGCGCGGTGCTGGTGGTGACCGACCTGGTCGCGACGACCAGGGCCGCCACCAGGCCGACCGAGGCCAGGTGGCCGGCCGCGATCGGCGGCAGCGACAACAGCAACGCCCGCTGGCTGCCCTCCTGAAGCCCGCGCGCGACCGCGAACAGCCAGCCCATCGCCGGGTTCACGCCGTGGAACACGCCGAGCGCGACCAGTGCGGCCCAGCCGGCCACGGTCACGGAAAACAGTACGAGTCGGAGGATGCGTCGCCGCCCTGCAACCGGGTCTGGTGCACCCGCAGCCCACGGAACTGCTCGCCGTGCGGAAAGAACCGCAGGTCCGCAGTGAGGCCACCGGCCTGCGGATCGACGTCCAGCTTGGCCAGCCAGGCGCCGACCCCGTCGGGATAGAACTGGTCGTCCCACGCACCGTAGAGCGAGTTGCTCACGTAGACCCGGCGGCCGTCGCGGCTGACCTCCACCATCTGCGGCCCGCCGGAGAGGGGCTGGTCGGGCGCGGCCGGATGGGGCGTACGGGCGACGATCCCGCCGAGGCGCACCGAACCGGTCTGCACCGGGTGGAACGGATCGCTGACGTCGTACTGGCGCAACTCGCCGGTGCCCCAACAGGAGACGTAGAGGAACCTGTCGTCCACCGACAGGTCGATGTCGGTGACCAGCGGCGGCACCGCGCCGAAGGGCTTGAGCAACTCCGGCAGCCGAGCCGGGTCTGCCGGCTCGGCAGGAATCTCGATCACCTTGGTGACCGCCCACCGGTCACCGTCGCGATGCCAGAGCCAGACCGAGGCGGAGAGGTCCTCGACGTTGATCACCACGCCGACGAAACCGTGGCTGCGGCGCGGATCGTGTGCCGGCCGCAACTCCAGCGGCATCTGGTACTGGTCGCCGAGGTCGACCCGCTGCACGTGCCGACGGGTGGCCAGGTCCCAGAAGTGGATGGCGTGCCCGTACCTGCGGGCGAGCAGCAGTTCACCGACGATGCCGTCCTCGATCATCGACGGTGTGCCCCACTCGCTTGTCACCAGCACGTCCTGGGTCAGGTGCCACCACACGTCGTACGCCAGGAACTGCGGTCCACGGTCGGCCTCCCAGGCACCGCGTACCTCGAAGGTGGTGTGGTCCAGGATGGCGATCCCGCCCGGCCCCTCCGCACCGTCGGCGCCACCGAGCGCGGACAGGTAGATGCCGTCCGGGCCGCAGTGCACGGTGTGCGGCCGGGAGTAGCCGGCCCGCTTGGCGAGTTCCTCCGGGCCGATCACCTTCACCACCCGGGGTTGCCGGGGGTCGGGCCGGGTGTCCAGGACGTTGATGCGCGAGGAGCGCAGCCCGGGCACGATCAGGTAGCGGCGTTCGACGTGCGGGTGCGGCGCGGTCGGGCAGAGCGCGCTACTGCACGCGTTCCAGCCGAAGTGGTGCAGTTCGTCGCCGCGATGCGGCAGGTCGGTCCAGCCGACCACCTGGCCGTAGTCGGCAGAGTCCGGGTCGGTGTCGAGCACCACGATCGCGTCCGGGCGCCGTGCGCCACGGTCGAAGGCCGCCACATAGGCGAGTTTCTCCGGTGGGGCGTTGGCGGCGTCGCGGGGCGAGGGGTGGAAGGTGGGGTCGGGTGTCCAGCGGGTCATCTGCACCTCCAGGGTCAAGGGGTGGGCACGCCGAGCCGGTCGAGCAGGCGGCGACGCAGCACGCCGAAGGCCGGGTCGTCGGAGGTACGCATGGGGTCTCCTCGTGACAGGGCTGGGGAGCCGCACGGTCATCGATGTCCGGCCGGCGAGAGCACAGCCTACTAACTCGATAGGTTTTATGGGTAGGGTGTCCGGGTGGCCGCCCCACCTCTCAGGAGCGGGCGGCCCGGAACAGCCCCGGCGACTCACGAAAGGTCGAGCCATGTCGTTGACGTTCCACTGGTTCCTGCCCACCTACGGCGACAGCCGGGACATCGTCGGCGGCGGGCACGGCGTGTCGGTTGGCCGGGCCGGTGGCACGCGCCCACCCACCGTCGCCTACCTCGGGCAGATCGCCCGCACGGCCGAACAACTGGGCTTCGTCGGCGCGCTCACACCCACCGGCGCCTGGTGCGAGGACGCGTGGTTGAGCACCGCGATGCTCACCGAGGTCACCGAGCGGCTGAAGTTCCTGGTCGCCTTCCGACCCGGTCTGCTCTCGCCGACCCTGGCCGCGCAGATGGGCGCCACCTTCCAGCGGCTCTCGCAGGGGCGGCTGCTGGTCAACGTGGTCACCGGCGGCGAGTCCCACGAGCAGCGCGGCTACGGCGACTTTTTGGACAAGGACGCCCGGTACGCCCGCACCGACGAGTTCCTGCACGTGGTGCGGGCGTTGTGGCGTGGGGAGACGGTCGACCACACGGGCGTGTACCTCCGGGTCGAACAGGCTCGGCTCGCCCGGCTGCCCGAGCCGCCGCCGCCTGTCTACTTCGGCGGCTCGTCCGCCGCCGCCGGTCCGGTCGCCGCCGCGCACAGCGACGTCTACCTGACCTGGGGGGAGCCTCCGGCTCAGGTGGCCGGCAAGCTCGACTGGATCCGCGGGCTGGCCGCCGAGGCCGGGCGTACGGTCCGGTTCGGCATCCGGCTGCACGTGATCGCGCGGGACACCGGCGACGCGGCCTGGGCGCAGGCCCGTCGGTTGCTCGACGGCATCGCCGACGCCGACATCCAGGCCGCACAGGAGGGGTTGCGCCGCAGCGAGTCCGAGGGACAGCGCCGGATGCTCGACCTGCACGGCGGTTCCCGGGACGGCCTGGAGGTCTCACCGAACCTGTGGGCCGGCGTCGGGCTGGTGCGCGGTGGGGCGGGCACCGCCCTGGTGGGCAGCCACACCGAGGTGGCCGACCGGATCGCCGAATACCACGCCCTCGGCATCGAGGAGTTCGTCCTCTCCGGCCATCCCCACCTGGAGGAGGCGTACTGGTTCGGCGAGGGGGTGCTGCCGATCCTGCGCGCGCGGGGCCTGTGGCGGCACCCGGCGGGCGAACCCGCAGCCGCGCAGCCCACCGGGATCCCGTTCGCCACCCCACCGGTGCCGGCCGGCCGGCGCTGAATCGGCCGGGGCCGCGCGGACACCCGGCTGCCGCCGGTCAGTTTCGGTGGCGGGTGAAGAAGTCGGCAAGCATCTCGGTGTGGGTGGAGAAGGCCAGCTCGGCGGGCTCGGTCAACACCAGCCACTCGGTGGCCTCCGCGGTCGGCGCCGACGGGGGCAGCTCCTCCACCGCACGTGCCGGCAGCTCACCGAAGACCATCATGGTGCCGCCGGCCGGCGCGCTGAGCACCGCCACCAGTTCCGCGCCGGCCGGGTCGGCCAGCAGCCCGGTCTCCTCCCGCAGTTCGCGCACCAGCGCGTCCTGCCAGTGCTCGCCGTACTCGATGAAGCCGCCGGGCAGTGCGAGCAGCCCGCGCGCGGGTTCGATGTCACGCCGGACCACCACCACACCGAGCCCGCCGGAGGTCCGCACCGGCAGCAGCGCCACCGCCACCGGCAGCGGGTTGCGCCAGACCGTCTCGCCGCAGGCCGCGCAGATCCGCGGCCATCCGGCCGTCGCCGGATACGCCGTGCCGCAGTACGAGCAGTGCGAGTGCGCCACCGGTGTCACGCCGCGCAACGTTACCCGTCGGCGCTGCGGCGGCCCGGCTCGGACGGCGAGCGGTCAGGAGCGGCCGACGCGGGCGTTGCCGATCGCGTCCTTGCGCCCCCACCGCCCGACGATGTCGAGCAGTTCGATCCGGCCGAAGCGGTGCGGCACCGCCGGCTGCACCACCAGGTGCTCGCCCTCCGGTTGCAGGCCGAGCAGGGTACGCAACAGCAGGAAGGTGGCGCCGGTCGCGCTGGCCTGCGGGCTGTTCGCCGCCGGGTACGGCACCGGATAGCGGGTCAGGTCCCGGTCGTAGCCGGCGAACGACTCCGGCATCCGGCCGTCGAAGTGGTGGGCGGCCTCGATGATGCTCTCGGCGATGCGTCCCGCCTCGGTGTGGAAACCGTACCGGCGTAGCCCCGCGGCGATCAGGGAATTGTCGAACGGCCACACGGTGCCGACGTGATAGCCGAGCGGGTTGTAGCGGTACTGTCGCTCGGCCAGGGTCCGCACCCCCCAACCGGAGAAGAGTCGAGGGCCGAGCAGGTGCGCGGCGACCGGGCCGGCGCGGTCGGGTGTGACGATGCCGCTCCACAGCAGATGACCCATGTTCGAGGCCAGCGCGTCGACCCGGTCGCCGTCGGGCCCGAGCGCCAACGCGAAGTACCCGCCGTCGTTGATCCAGAAGTCCCGGTTGAACCGTTGCTTGAGCTCCTCGGCCTCCCGCTCCAGCCGGTCGGCGTACGCCGGGTCGCCCCAGAACCGGCGGGCCAACCGGGCACCACGACGCTTGGCGTCGTACGCGTACCCCTGCAACTCGCAGGTGGCGCGGGGCAGCCCGGGCAGCCGGCCGTCGGCGTAGCAGATCGCCTCGGGGGAGTCCTTCCAGCAGTGGTTCTGCGCTCCGGTCTGTTCGTTGCGGGTCTGGTACCAGACGTAGCCGTCGCCGCGCAGGTCGCCGTACTCGTCGATCCAGCGCAGCGCCGCGCGGGCCGCGTCCTCGAGTTCCCGGACCAACCCGGCGTCGCCGGTCCAGCGCTCGTACTCGTCTAGCAGCACGACGAAGAGCGGGGTGACATCCGCCCCGCCGTAGTACGGCGACTGCGGCCGTTCCTCGAAGGCGGACATCTCCCCGTACCGGATCTCGTTGAGGATCTTGCCGGGCTCCTCGTCCCGGAAGTCGTCGAGCACCGTGCCCTGGGACATGGCGAGGATCCGCAGGGTGGTCAGGGCGAGTCGGGGCATGAAGGGCAGCGTCTGGAAGCAGGTGACGAGGGAGTCCCGGCCGATGATCGTCGCCGACCAGGGCAGCCCGGCGGCGAACATCGTCTCCCTCGGCAGGGCCAGCGGGGAGAACCGCAGGCCAGCGAGGTCCTCCAGGCCACGCCGGTAGGTCATGGTCAGCGGCTCCCAGTCGCAGTGCAGTCGCGGCGCGTCGGCCACCCACCGGCTCAGGTCGTCGCGCAGCCGTGGTGCCGGTCGGCCCGTCGGTCGCCGCAACTTGTCCAGGGCGTTCGACCCGTCCGGACGCAGCACGCTGGTCTGCACCTGGAGCGTCGTGCTCCACCTGCCCTGCCGGTCGAGGCGGATCCGGAAGGTCACCCCGTGTTCGTCGAACTCGGCGGGCTCGTCGGAGATGATGTCCGTCACCCGGTGGAACCGCTCCCGCCGGCACCCCAGCCGCAGGCTCCGCTCGGAGACCTCCCGGTAGCCGCGCACGGCGGACGGGTGTGGCCAGAGCACCTGGTAGACCGGCGCGAAGTCACTGTCCGCGTCGATGCGTACGACGTGGTCGACAGGCGTGCCGGTGTGGTTGAGCACGGTGAGGCGTTCGTTGAAGCTGCTGTCCGACATCCACCGGTCGCGGATGACCGAGACCTTCGCGTCGACGTAGTGGGTCGGGTGGCCGGGGACGAGGAAGAAGCGGATCTCGTAGTAGTTCGGCTCGTGCACCGCCAGCGGGTGCAGCGGCTCACCGTCCAGACTGAGCCGCCAGTTGGACAGGAACCGGGTGTCGAAGGCGTAGAAACCACTCGGGCCGCCGTGGCTGAAGATCATGTCCCCGTTGTCCTCGCTGAGCGCGAAGACGTTTCCGTCGAGGATACGGACGAGTTGCCTCACCGTGCCTCCCGTTCAGGCGTCGGCGGCGGTCGGTTCGCCACCGTACGGGGATGGCGCGCGCCCGGCGGCGGCGCGAAGAGCCGTTCCAGCATGACCACCATCCGGAACTCGCCGTCGGCGGTGAGGTCGTTGCGCAGGAACGCCGGCAGTGGTTTGACCTCGCCCCGCGTCATCCGCAGGAAGAGTGCCTCGTCGACCTGGATGACGGTGTCGGCCGTGTCGGCACGTCCGCGCGACGCGGTGACCTGTCCCTGGTCGATGACGACCAGCCAGCGGTCCACCCCGCCGGGGGAGGTCAGGTCGAACCGGACCGTGCCCGAGACCTGCCGCAGCATCCGCCCGCCACCATGGGCGAGCCGGTCGAAGAACTCCCGCACCGTCTCCGACACCGATCACCTCCACGGGGCGTGTCCAGCTCGGGACGGCCGGCCGCCGGCGCTGCGCGGCGTGACCTTCCGCCCTGGCGGGCGGACCCGACGTCACCACCATTGGCCACCTTAGTGGCTTAAGTCCGCCTTCGCCGGATGTCTCCCGGGCCGCCACCCGGTAGCCCCACAGCCGCGTCAGTGCTGGTCAGAGCCCTGCCAGCAGCTCGGCGGCGGCCCGCTCGCCCGCCTGCACCGCGCCGTCGAGGTACCCGGCCCACCGGGTGGCGGTCTCCGTACCCGCCCAGTGGATCCGGCCCACCGGCGCGCGCAGGTACGGTCCGTACTCCGACAAGGAGCCGGGCGTCAGCACGCCGCAGAAGCAGCCACGGGTCCACGGGTCGGCCGACCAGTCGTACTCGATCACCTCGTCGGGCTGCCGCGCGGCCGGGCCGACAACGGTGGCCAGCGCGTCGAGCAGCGCGTCGCGGCGGGCCGGCCCGGACATCCGGCGCAACGCGTTCGCCTGCGCCCCGTAGCTGAAGGCGGTCAACACCCCCCGCGACGAGGTGGGGGTGCCGCTGTCGACCGTCTCGGTGACCGGACCCTCGGCGCAACTGGCCACCCCGGACAGGCCGTCGGCCCGCCAGAACGGCTCCGGATAGACGGCATGGGTCTTCCACGCCGAGCCCATCGGCATCCGTTGGGTGAGTCCGTCGCGCAGCGCGGGCAGCGCCGGTGCGTACCGGATCCGACCGGCCAACGCCGGCGGCACCGCCACCACCACCGCGGCGGCCTCGAACCGTCCGACGTCGGTGTGCGCCACCACGCCCGCCTCGTCGTGTTCGATCGCCACCACCGGCGCGCCCCACCGGACCACCTCCGGCCCCAGCGCGGCGGCCATCGCCTCGGCCAGCGCCGCCGGCCCCCCGACGATCCGGTCCTGCTGCGCGCCGCCGGTGGTCGGGAGCAACGACGACGTCCCGCCGCCGCTGGCCAGATAGCTGGCGAGCGCGAGCAGGGACACCTGATCGGGTGAGACGGCCAGCAGACCGCCGGCAAGCAGCCGGCCCAGATATCGCGCGGTCACCGGGTCCGGTGCGGTGGCCGCCAGCCAGTCACCGAGAGTGGTGCGGTCCCACCGGGCCGCCTCCGGCGCCGTCCACGGTGCGGCCGGGTCCAGCCGCGCGGCGTAGGTGTCCAGCAGGTCGAGCACGCGGGCGGCCCCCGGTGGCTCGGTGCGCCGCCGGGCACCCTCCCACACCACCACCGACGCGCCGTACGCGGCGGACGGGAAGGTGGCCAGCCCGTACCGGTCCACCAGGGCGTTGACCAGATGCTGGGTCGGGCCGATCCACTGGGCGCCCAGATCGAGCTGGGTGCCGTCGGCAAGCCAGCGGGTCAGGACCCGGCCGCCCACCCGGTCCCGGGCCTCCAGCACCCGCACCCGTACGCCGGCGCGGCGGAGGCTGAGCGCGGCGGCGAGGCCGGAGCATCCGGCCCCGACGACCAGGGCGTCGGTCATACGCCGTACTACCCGGATCCGGTAGCCGTATGGCGCACCCTGCTATCTGCGTTGGCCCGTTGCACGGCAAGGGCTATGGTGGTCCGATGTACCCCGCCGCCGCACTGGACCACGCTGCCGTTGTCACGGCCGCGTCGGTGCCCGCTGCCCGCAGCGCGGTGGTGCCGGGTCGGATCCCCGGCAAGGCTGGTCACGGCCAGCCGAGCCCCGCCGGCCGGAGCCCTCCGGAAACCGTCTGACAACCAGGACGGCCAAGGGCGAAGCTCACGCTTCGGCCCTTTTTCTTTTTCCGAGAGAGGGAATCCGACATGACCGACCAGACGTGGCTCACCGACCTCAAGACGACCTTGACTCAGGAGCACAAGACGCAGACCGCCCGGCTGACCGAGCTGACGGCGGACACCGGAGATCCGGCGCAGGCGCACACCAACGCCGCCCTGATCGCGGCGGCCAGGCAGAGCCTGGAGCAGATCTCCGCCGCGTTGCGTCGGCTGGCCGCCGGCAGCTACGGCACCTGCGAGAGGTGCGGTACGGCGATCGCCCGGGAACGCCTGGAGATCATTCCGCACGCCCGGTTCTGCGTGCCCTGCCAGCAGAAGCAGCACGGCTGACCCGGCCACGACTGCCGCACCGGGCTACCGGTGCGGCAGCCCGCCGGGGTGGTCGTCGGCCTCGGCGGGCGGCTCCGAACGGCCGCCGAGCGGCCCCGGGCCGGTGACGGCGTCCGGCAACCCCTGAGTGATGATCACGCTAGGTGTGGTGTTGCGTTCCGGGGCCAGACTGGCGACGACGGTGGCCGTCACGCCGTCCGGCCGGTGGGTGAGGGTCAACGCCCCGGTCAAATGGTGGGCCAGCCAGAGCCCACGCCCGCCCGGGGTGTTCGCCGCCGGCAGGTTCACCGTCAGGTCACCGCCGCTGCCGTGGTCGGTCACCTCACAGACGAGGCGGTCGGCCTGCCGGAACAGGTCCAGCCGGCCATGGCCGCCACCGTGCAGCACGGCGTTGGTGACCAACTCGTGGATGGCCAGGACGAGATCCTCGGCCGTGTCTCCGGTGAGGCCCGCCGCGGCGACATGCGTGGCGAGCAGGTGCCGCACCGTGGTCACCGTCTGTGCGGTGAACGGAAGGGACAGCAGGGACGTCGCCTCGCCGTCGTCCGGAGACGGACCACCCGGACCAGTGGCGTCCGGCCGACCGAGGTTGTTCATGCTGGCAGATTACGTGGTCAGGTCAGGGCCGCGACCATTGCGGCAGGGCAAGGATCCTCGCGTCACCCTGATCGGACGGCGACGCTGCTCAGGACGGCCGGGCGCGGGTGCTCACGGCCGTCCGTCCCCCACCGAGCTGCGGCCGAAGGCCCGTCCGCTGCGGCGCACCTCGACGGCCATCTGCTCGGCCAGGTCCCCACCGCCGAAGCGGGTGATCAGGGCGTCGGAGAACCCGCTGAGCACCACCGGCCGCAGCGCCTGCACGAGCGCGATCGAGCGGGGTATGTAGATCTTGCGCCGACGTCGCTCGATGCCGTGCAGCAACGCGTCGGCGCAGCGCTCGACGCTCACCACCCGCGACAGCGGCCACGGCAGCCGGCTCTGGGCGTCGCGGAACGACGGGAAGTCGTCGCGGATGTCCCGGACCAGGTCGGTGTCGATCCAGATCGGGTGGGCGGTGCCGACGGTCAGCCCGTGCCGACGGTTCTCCAACCGCAGCACGTTGCCGAACTGTTCCACCCCGGCCTTCGACGCGCAGTACGCGGCCATCCCCGGCATCGCCGCGAAGGCCGCCGCCGACGACACGATCAGCACATGGCCCTGCGCGGCCAGCACGTGCGGCAGCGCCGCGCTGACCGTGCGGACCACGCCGGAGAGGTTCACCTCGATGGTGCGTACCAGCGCCTCCACCGGCCCCGTCGCGACGGTGCCGAGATTGGCGACGCCGGCGTTGGCCACCACCACGTCGATGCCGCCGTACCGCTCGACGGTGGAGGCCACCGCCTGGTCCAGCCCGTTCTGATCGGTGACGTCGCACTCGTACCAGTGGCCGTCCACCTCCCGGGCCACCTCGCGCAGCAGTGCCGGCTCCAGGCCGGCCAGGGCGACCCGCGCGCCGCGGGCGGCAGCGCCCCGGGCCAGCGCGGCGCCGATGCCACGGGCGCCCCCGGTGATCAGGATCGTTCGGCCACGAAGGTCATACCGCATCGGAGCGCTCCAGGTTCCGGTCCGTGCCGTCGATCTCGACGGCCTGATGGTCGGCGGGACGGAAGCGGCGCAGCCGCCACCGGTAGCCGGTGGCGTACCCCGGCCAGATGGTGCTGTTGCGGCCGGTGGCGTCGAGGTACCAGCTGGCGCAACCGGTCTGCCAGACGGTGCCGCGCATCCGCCGGTCGACCCGTTCGGTCCAGCGCCGCTGCGCCTCGACGGTGGGCTCGATCGCGGTCACGCCGGTGGCCCGCAGATGCCGCAGGGCGGCGATGATCAAGCGTAGCTGCGCCTCGATCATCAGCACCACCGAGGTGTGTCCGAGCCCGGTGTTCGGGCCGAGCAGGAAGAACAGGTTGGGGAAGCCGGCGACAGTGGTGCCCTGATACGCCCGCATGCTCGGTGTCCACGCCGCGGCGAGGCTGCGCCCGTCGCGGCCGTGGATGCGGGAGAGCACCGGCGGATCGGTGACGTGGAAGCCGGTGCCGAGGATGACGGTGTCGGCCGGATGCTGCCCACCGTCGGTGGTGACCAGCCCGTCGGCGGTGACCCGGCTGATGCCGGCGCTCACCACCTCGACGTTGCTCCGGGTCAGGGACGGCCAGTAGTCATCGGAGATGAGCACCCGCTTGCAGCCCATGGTGTAGCCCGGGGTGAGGGCCGCGCGCAGGCGCGGATCGGGCACCTCACGGCGCAGCTTGCGCAGGGACAACCCGGCGGCGACCCGGTTCACCCGGGGATGGAGGAAGCCGACGGCCATCGCCTCGCGCGCCAGGTACACCCCGGCCCGGGCGGCGCGTTGCGTGGCGGGGAACCGACGGAACAACGCCTGTCGCTGCGGGGTGATCCGCTGCGACCGTCGGGACATGACCCAGGCGGGGGTGCGTTGGAACAGGGTCAGTCGCGCGACGACCGGCTGGATGTGGGGCACGAACTGCACGGCCGAGGCGCCGGTGCCGACCACCGCGACCCGACGGCCGGTCAGGTCGTGGTCGTGCCGCCAGCGGGCGGAGTGGAAGACGGTGCCGGTGAACTCGTCGAGACCGGGGATGTCGGGCCGGACCGGTTCGCTCAGCGGGCCGGTGGCACAGATCAGCACCCGGGCGTGGTACTCGCCGCCGGAGGTGTCCAGCCGCCAGCGTCCGCGCCGGGAGTCCCAGTCGGCCCGGCGCAGCTCGTGACGCAGCCGCAGCTTCGGGCGTACGCCGAAGCGGTCCACGCAGCCGCGCAGGTAGTCCCAGATCTCCCGCTGCCCGGAGAAGGTGGCCGACCAGGACGGGTTGGGCGCGAACGAGAAGGAGTACAGGTGCGACGGCACGTCGCAGGCGCAGCCGGGATAGGTGTTGTCCCGCCAGGTGCCGCCGACGTCGTCGCCCCGGTCGAAGACGAGGAAGTCGGTGAAACCGGCCCCCTGCAACCGGATGGCCGCGCCCAGGCCGCCGAAACCGGCCCCGATCACCGCGATGTCGATCTCCATCATTCCTCCGCGTCCGCGAACTGCCCCGCCTGTCCGGACGCGCGGGTCAGCTCCCGGGGGAGTTCGGCACTGCGCCGGACGCCTTCGATGCCGCTCCACAGCAGGATGGTGAGGTAGTCGGTGAGCGCAGCCCGGTCGATCGGCTGGCCGTGCACGGTCCACCAGTCGCCCACCGCCTGCACGAAGCCGACCAGGCCGTACGCCCACGGCTCCGCGGGGCCCGCGTCCAGGCCCAACGTGTGCAACCTGTCACTTATCACCCGGGCCAGCCCGGTCGCCACCTGCTGGCTGGTGCCGGCCAGCAGCTGCTGGATGCCCGGTACGCCGGACTGGTGGACGAGGAACTGGTAGAGCCGGGGTTGGGACTCGATGACGCCGAGGTATGCGTCGATGGTCGCCTCGACCAGGTCACGTTCCTCGCGTACCCGCTCGACGGCGGGCGCCACGGCCTCGACCACCCGGGCCGCCACGTGCTCACCGACGGCGAGCCAGAGCTGCGACTTGTCGGCGAAGTAGCGGTAGAGCACCGGTTTGCTGACCCCTGCCGTGCTCGCCACCTGCTCCATGTCGACCTGCGGGCCGTACCGCAGCAGGGCCTGCACCGCGGCGGCGATCAGCGCGCGGCGGCGCTGCTCGCGGTGGTCGGCCCAGCGATCCTTGCGCCCACTGCGGGCGGCCGGCGTCCGGTGGGCCGGGGCGTTGCCGGCGCCGGTGACCTCAGTGGGCGAATGCATGCTACTACTCGTAACAGTTACTTGACGTCACGTCAATTCCGCGACGCCGGCCCCACGCGGTCCGCCACGGCCTGCGGCACCCGTGCCGCTGCGCTGGCCAGTGTCCCCGCGACATGCTTTGCTCTGCTTCACACCCACGCAATGGTTTTCGGGACGACCAGGACGACAAGGGGGACCGTGCGTGACCGATTTCGTCGGCGCCGTGGACCAGGGCACCACCAGCACCCGATTCATGATCTTCGACCACAGTGGTAATGAGGTCGGCCGGCACCAGCTCGAACACCAGCAGATCCTGCCCCGCGCCGGCTGGGTGGAGCACAATCCACTGGAGATCTGGGAGCGGACCCAGACGGTCGTGCGTACCGCCCTGAACACGCACAACCTGGCCGCGCCGGACCTGGCCGCCCTCGGCATCACCAACCAGCGGGAGACGACAGTGGTGTGGAACCGGCACACCGGCCGGCCGTACTACAACGCCATCGTCTGGCAGGACACCCGTACCGACCGGATCGCGACTGCCCTGGAGCGCGACGGCCGGGGCGAGGTGATCCGGCGCAAGGCCGGCCTGCCGCCGGCGACCTACTTCTCCGCCGGCAAGATCCAGTGGATCCTGGAGAACGTCGACGGGGTCCGGGCGGCGGCCGAGCGCGGCGAGGCGGTCTTCGGCACCACCGACACCTGGCTGCTCTGGCACCTCACCGGCGGCACCGACGGCGGCGCGCACGTCACCGACCCGACGAACGCCAGCCGCACCATGCTGATGAACCTGGAGACACTGGACTGGGACGACGAACTGCTGTCGTTCTTCGACATCCCCCGCGCCATGCTGCCGCGCATCGTCGCCTCCTCCGACCCGCACGCCTACGGCAGCACCCTGCCGCACGGCCCCTTCGGCGGGCCGGTCCGGATCACCGGCGACCTGGGTGACCAGCAGGCCGCCACCGTCGGCCAGGTCTGCTTCGCGCCGGGCGAGGCGAAGAACACCTACGGTACGGGCAACTTCATGCTGCTCAACACCGGCACCGACATCGTCCGCTCGGAGGCCGGACTGCTCACCACCGTCTGCTACCACTTCGCCGGTTCGGCACCGGTCTACGCGCTGGAAGGCTCCATCGCGGTCACCGGTTCGGCGGTGCAGTGGCTCCGCGACCAGCTGAAAATCATCAGCAACGCCGCGCAGAGCGAGAACCTGGCCCGCCAGGTCGACGACAACGGCGGGGTGTACTTCGTACCCGCCTTCTCCGGCCTGTTCGCCCCGTACTGGCGCTCCGATGCCCGAGGGGCCATCGTCGGGCTGTCCCGCTACAACACCGACGCCCACATCGCCCGGGCCACCCTCGAGGCGATCTGCTACCAGAGCCGGGACGTGGCCGAGGCGATGGCCCAGGACTCCGGCGTAGCCCTGGAGTGTCTCAAGGTCGACGGTGGAGTCACTGTCAACGAACTGTGCATGCAGTTGCAGGCGGACATCCTCGGCGTGCCGGTCAGCCGGCCGGTGGTCGCCGAGACCACCGCCCTCGGCGCGGCGTACGCCGCAGGGCTGGCCGTCGGATTCTGGCGCGACACCGACGAACTGCGGGAAAACTGGAACGAGAGCCGGCGCTGGCAACCCTCCTGGTCGCCGCAGCAACGCGCGACCGGCTACGCCGCCTGGCGCAAAGCCGTCCACCGCACCCTCAACTGGATCGAGGTGTAAGGAAGGGCCCCCTGTTAACGCCTGGTGTAGAGGACGGGCCCCCTATTAACATCCCGTCTCAAAACTGGCTCGAAACTTTCTCATTACCCGACGATTCGAGATAGCGGTAGACGGTGGCGCGGGAGACGCCGAACTGGGCGGCTATCTCGTCGGCCGAATGGGTGCCGGCGGCGTGCATCCGGCGGGCGGCCAGCATCTGGTCTGCCGTGAGCGACGGCGGCCGCCCCGGCCGTCGCCGCCCGGTGGTCCCCGTCGACCCGGTCCCGGCCCGGCCGCTCGGAATCGCCGGGACGTCCTCCGGCGAGGCGTCGCCGTCGTTCAGCTCGGGGGCTCCGGTCGCGCCGACGCTCAGCAGGCGGCGGACGCCGTCGAGCATGTCGGCGCGCAGCACCGCTGCGGGTACGTCCAGGAGGAACACCACGGGGTCGCTGCACATCGCGATCGCCTGCACCGCCCGGACCCGGTCGCGTCGGCTCCCGTCCGGACCGGCGACGAGCTCGTTGGCGCGCATCGCGATCTGCACCAGTCGGTGGTACGTGCTGCCCCGCTCGACCAGGGCGAGATCGTGGAAGAGCATGCCGAGCGGGCCACGATGTTCGAGCATGGTGTCGACCCAACCCTCCAGCAGGGTCCACCTCGCCCGCTCCGGGGTCAGCGCCCCGGCGGTCTCCAGCAGCGTCTCCAGGTCGCGGACCATGGGTTCGGCCAGAGCTGTCAGCAGGTCTCCCTTGCTGGGAAAGTGGTAGAGGATCGCGGCCTTGGTCAACCGGAGTCGCTCGGCGATCTGGCGCAGTGAGGTGCGCTGGTAGCCCTGTTCGGAGAACAGGTCGAGTGCGGTGCGCAGGATCCGGCTACGCGTGTCGTCGGTCTCCGCCACGGTCATGGCGACAGCGTAGTCGTTACTGACCGATGGAAAGCAGATGTGCATTGACTCCTTACCATCGGTCAGTGCAGTGTGGAAGTCGACACCGGTGTGACGGGAGCGCCCCATGTCAGTGATCTCCATCGAGAACCTCGTCAAGACCTTCGGCCGGGTACGCGCGCTCGACGGACTCGACCTGCGGGTGGAACCGGGGGAGGTGCACGGCTTCCTCGGGCCCAACGGTTCCGGCAAGTCGACCACCATCCGGATCCTGCTCGGCCTGCTGCGCCGCGACTCGGGACAGGTGCGGCTGCTCGGTGGCGACCCGTGGCGGGACGCGGTGGCACTGCACCGGCGGCTGGCGTACGTCCCGGGCGATGTCAGCCTCTGGCCCAACCTCTCCGGCGGCGAGGCGATCGACCTGTTCGGCGCGCTGCGCGGTGGGCTGGACCACCGCCGCCGCGACGAACTGCTGGACCGCTTCGCCCTCGATCCGACGAAGAAATGTCGCACCTATTCCAAGGGCAACCGGCAGAAGGTGGCCATCGTCGCCGCTTTCGCCTCCGCCGTCGAGCTGTACGTCCTCGACGAGCCGACCTCCGGGTTGGACCCGCTGATGGAGGCGGTCTTCCAGGAGGAGGTCCGCCAACTCACCGGGGCCGGCGCGAGCGTGCTGCTCTCCAGCCATGTGCTGGCCGAGGTCGAGGCGCTCTGCGACCGGGTCAGCATCATCCGCGAGGGTCGCGTGGTGGAGGCCGGCACCCTCACCGAGCTGCGACACCTCGCCCGCACCACGGTGACGGTCGAAACCGGCCGCCCGCTGACCGGCGTGACGGACCTGCCGGGGGTGCACGAGGTCCGCCCGGTCGACGGCCGGGTCCGGTTGGAGGTCGAGCCGGCACACCTCGACACCCTGCTCGCGTACCTGGTCCGGTTCGAGGTGCGGGCGCTGACCAGCGCACCGCCCACCCTGGAGGAACTGTTCCTGCGCCACTACGGCGACCACGCCGACAGCGACCGGACCGCCTCCGTCGGAGGCGCCCGATGAGTTCCTTCACCGGTACGTCCCGGCTGGTCCGGCTCGCGCTGCGCCGGGACCGGGCCCGGCTGGCGATCTGGGTGCTCGGCACGCCGCTGATCGGGTACGCCCTGGCGCAGAGCGTGGCCGGCCTCTACCCCGACGAGCAGACCCGCCTCGGGTACGCCGAAACCGCCGTCACCAGCGTGGTGGCCCGCGCGTTCAACGGTCCGATCGCCGGCACCGAACTCGGTGCGGTGGTGGTCACCGAGACGTACCTCACCCTTGCGCTGCTCGTCGGGCTGCTCAGCACCTTCGCCGTCATCCGGCACACCCGCCAGAACGAGGAGACCGGGCGGGCCGAACTGCTCGGTGCCGCCGCCGTCGGCCGGTACGCGCTGCTCACCGCCGCCCTGGTGGTCGTACTCGGTGCCAACGTGCTGGCTGCCGCGCTGCTCGCGCTGGCGTTCGTCGGCGCCGGACTGCCGGTGGCGGGCTCGGCGGCGGCCGCCGCGGCGATCTGCGGCGTAGGTGTCGCTCTCACCGGGATCGCCGCCGTCACCGCCCAACTCACCGTCACCTCCCGAGGCGGCAACGCGCTCGCCGCCGTCGCGGTGGGGGTGGCGTTTTTGCTGCGGGCCGCCGGTGACGTGCTCGGCCAACGGGAGTCGGGCGGCGTCCGGCTGGACAGCGCCTGGCCCACCTGGCTCTCCCCGCTGGGCTGGGGCACCCAGGTGCGTGCCTTCGGTGCGGAACGCTGGTGGGTCCTCGCGCTGCCGGTCGCCCTGCTCGTCGCCGGGGTCGCCGTCGCCTTCGTACTGACAGAACGCCGGGACTTCGGCGCCGGCCTGCTCGCCGCGCGCCGCGGACCGGCCCGCGCCGCCCGCGGGCTGCTCAGTCCGGTCGGGCTGACCTGGCGGCTGCACCGTGGCGCGTTGGCCGGCTGGGCGGTCGCGGTGGCGGTGCTCGGTGTCTGCATGGGACTGGCCGGGAACGAGGTCGACGCCATGATCGCCGACAATCCGCAGACGGCCGAGGTGATCGCCCAACTCGGCGGTGGCGCGGAACTTGTCGACGCGTACCTGGCCGCGATGCTCGGGATCTTCGCGTTGACCCTCGGCGCGTACGTGGTGCAGGCCCTGCTGCGCACCCGCAACGACGAGACCGACGGCGTGCTGGAGGCGCTGCTCGCCACGGCTGTCGGCCGCACCCGATGGCTCGGTACGCAGCTGCTCGGTGCCGTGCTCGGCGCGCTGGCGCTGCTGCTGCTGGCCGGGGTCAGCACCGGCCTCGGCTACGGGCTGGCGGCCGGCGACCCGATCGGGTGGACCGTCGAGTTGGGCGCTGCGGCGTTGCTGCGGCTACCGGCACTGCTGGTGGTCGCCGGGGTGGTGGCGGCCCTGTTCGGCGTGCTGCCGCGGGTGTCGGTTGCGCTGAGCTGGTCGGTGCTGATCGTCTTCCTGCTGCTCGGCCAGTTGGGCGCGGTGCTCGACCTACCGCAGGCCGCACTCAACCTGTCGCCCTTCACCCACATCCCCTCGGCGCCCGCCGCCGACCTGACGGTGCTGCCCCTGGTGCTCCTCACCGCTGTCGCCGCCACCCTGTTCGCCGCCGCCCTCGTCACCTTCCGCCACCGCGACATCCCCGGCTGAGGTGTAAGGAGGGGTCCCCTGCTAACGCCTCGTGTATAGCAGGGGACCCCTTTTAACATCCGACGCGGTGCCCGACGCGGTGCCCGACGCGGTGCCCGACGCGGTGCCCGACGCGGTGTCCGACGTGGTGTCTGACGTGGTGTCCGACGCGGTGCCCGACACGGTGCTCGGCGTGACGCATGGTGCGGCGTGGCGCTCGGTGCGGTATCGAGGGTGTCGCGCCAGGGTTACAGCACCTGGGAGAGGAAGCGGCGGAGGCGGGGATGCTGGGCCGACTCGAAGATCGCGGCCGGTTCGCCGGCCTCCAGCACGACTCCGGCGTCCATGAAGGCCACGGTGTCGGCCACCTCGCGGGCGAAGCCCATCTCGTGCGTCACCACCACCATGGTCATGCCCTGGCTGGAGAGGTCCGCCATCAGTGCCAGCACCCCCTTGACCAGTTCCGGGTCCAGCGCCGAGGTGGCCTCGTCGAAGAGCATCACCTGCGGCTGCATGGCCAGCGCGCGGGCGATGGCGACGCGCTGTTGCTGGCCGCCGGAGAGGTGTGCCGGGCGGGCGTCGGCCTTCGCGGCCAGCCCGACCCGGTCCAGGTGCTCGCGGGCGAGCGCCGCCGCCTCGTCCTCGCCGAGTTTGCGGATCCGCCGCAGGGCGAGGGTGATGTTGCGCAGCACGCTCATGTGCGGGAAGAGGTTGAACTGCTGGAACACCATGCCGATCCGCTGGCGTAGGGCGTCCGGGTCGTCGCCGAGCACGCTGCGTCCGTCCAGCAGCACGTCGCCCCGGTCCGGTTCGAGCAGCCGGTTGACCGTACGCAGCAGGGTCGACTTGCCCGACCCGGACGGACCGATCACGCAGGCGGTGGCGCCCTGGGCCACGTCCAGGTCGACGCCGCGCAGCACCCGGTGGTGTCCGAAGGCGAGGTGGACGTCGCGCAGGCTGAGACTTACCGATTCGCTCATCGTTGGTTGCCTCCGGCGGCGCCGGGCAGCGCCAGATCGAGGTCGTCGGGGTCGTCGCCGGTCGCCGGTCGGCCGTGCCGCAGCCGCCTGTCGATCCAGTTGACCACATGGGTCAGCGGCACGGTCAACGCCAGGTAGAACAGCCCGGCCAGCAGTAGCGCCGACTGGTTGCCGGTGTTGGCCGCGTAGTCCTGCCCGATCCGGAACAGTTCCCGCTGGCTGGCCAGCAGGCCGAGGAAGTAGACCAGGCTGGAGTCCTTGATCAGGGCGATCAGTTGGTTCACCCAGGCGGGCAGGATCCGGCGGATGCCCTGCGGGATGATCACCCTCCGCATCGCCTCGCCCCAGGTGAAACCGAGCGCGCGGGCCGCCTCCAGCTGGGTGGCCTCCACCGACTGGATGCCGGAGCGGAAGATCTCACCGATGTACGCGGATGCGATGAGCGACAGCGCCAGGATGCCCAGCGGGTACGGGTTGGGCCCCCACACCTGCATGCCGAGTGGGGCCAGGCCGACGCCGATCAGCAGGATCGTCGCCGCCGCCGGCAGGCCGCGGAACACGTCGGTCCAGACCCGTGCCGGCCAGCGCAACCAGCGGGTACGCGAGATGCCGGCCACGGCCAGCACGATGCCCAGCGCCGAGCCGAGCAGGGCGGCGGTGACCGCCAGGATCAGCGTGTTCGGCAACCCGACGGTGAGCATCTCGGGTAGCGCCTCGCGCATCGACTCCCAGTCGAAGAACGTCTCCCACAGGGTGCGCAACGGATCCACTGTCGACCTCCGCCCAGCTCGCTCGTCGTCCTACCAGCTCAGGAACCGGCCGCCACCGACACCGAAGCCGACGGTGCCACCGATGCCGAGGGCGGCGTCACGTCGCCGCTGCCCGGGGTGAATTCGGCAGGGATCGGCCGGCCCGGGTAGTACTGCTCCTGCAGGCGGGTCCAGGTGCCGTCGGCGATGACCTCGTCGAGTGCCTTGTTCAGTGCCTCGCGCAGCGCGTCGTTGCCCTTGGCGAAGGCGTACGCCGTCGGGGCCGGGCTGAGTTCCTTGGCCGCCACCTTGATCTTGCCGCCGCTGTCCGCGGCGGTCTTCTCACCGATCTCGGCGGGGGCGATCCAGGCGTCGGCGGTGCCGGCCTTGAGCTGGTTGATCGCGCCGTTGTAGTCGGGTACCCGTACCGGGTCGAGGCCCTTGTTGGTGGCGTAGTCGTCCTGGACGGTGCCCTGTACGACCACCACCCGCTTGCCGGCCAGCTCGTCGAAGCTGGTGAGCGTGGAACCGGCCGGCACGTCCAGACCGAAGTGCCCGAAGTCGTAGCCGTTGCCGAAGTCGACAGTCTTCTTCCGCGCCTCGGTGATGGTGATCGAGGAGCTGCCGATGTCGAACTTGCGGGTGTTGACCTGCGACAGCAGCGCCGAGAAGTCGGTGCCGACGAACTCCACGGTGAGGCCGAGCTTGTCGGCGGCGGCGACCAGCAGGTCGTTGTCGAAGCCGGTGAACTTGCCGTCCTTGAGGTACACGTTCGGCGGCGCGTCGGTGAGCGTGCCGGCCCGCAGCACCCCCGGCTGAAGCAGGTCGTACGGGTTGTCGGCGGTGCCGCCGGCGGAGTCGGAACCGCAGGCGGTGAGGGTGGCGGCGGCCAGGATGGCGGCGGTGCCGACGGCGGCGGCCCGGGTCAGGGCAGGAAGGAATCGCACAGGTGTCTCCTGATCGAACGGCGGTGGGCACGGGCGTGCCACACCGACGGTCCGTCGCAGGACGGACCGCAGGAACGGATCGTGGGAAAGTGGCCCGCTGGAGAGCGGGACGGCAGGCGGCGCGGTCAGCTACACGCGGCGCTGCACACCCGCATCATGTCGACGTGCCGGCGCTGGGTCAGGCCCAGACCGGGTGCGACAGGAGCGGTACGACTGCGCTGCGGCACGGCTCTCCCTCCAGGTCGTGATGACCTGGGGAACCAGGCCACGCTTGCACCGGAGACTGGCTCCGATGCCTGGTCCTCACCCGGGGCACCCCTGCGCGGACGAGGGTTGCCGGCCAGCGAGCCGGGGCTTGACGCTGACGCTCATGACCTGTCGCCGAGGCTAGCAGCCGGTGACGGGGTGGCGTCCACTCGTTATGACGGCCCTCACGCCGTGCCCGCCCGGGCTCCGGCGGGGCCGGGTGGGTGTTGCCGACAGCACCGGTGATCCCTTACGGTCTGCTCAGCGGTGGGCGGTGCGGTCCGCATCCGAGAAGACACCGCCGGTGGTTCACCACGCGGGGCCGGGGAGGGTGGCACTCCAGGGCCCGAGGCGCGTGGTGGTGTGCCGGCTGGCAAACCCCGAACCGAGGGCGGCGCGTCGAGGCGCCGGCCCGACCGTTGTACGGGGTACGCGGACACCCACCCCGGGAGCCACACTTGTTTCTCACCCCCCACGAGCAGGACCGCCTGCTCGTCCACGTGGCGGCTGACGTCGCCCGGCGCCGCCGCGAACGCGGCCTGCGCCTCAACTATCCGGAAGCCGTCGCGCTGATCACCGCGTTCCTGCTCGAGGGCGCCCGCGACGGCAGGTCCGTGGTCGACCTGATGGCCGCCGGTCGCACCGTGCTGACCCGGGACGACGTGCAGGACGGCATTCCCGAGTTGCTGAGGGAGGTGCAGGTGGAGGCGACGTTCCCGGACGGCACCAAGCTGGTGACGGTGCACCACCCGATCCCGTGATCCCCGGGGAGGTGCTGCCGGCCGCCGGGCCAGTGGAGATCAACGCGGGTCGGCCGGTGACCACCCTGCTGGTGGTCAACACCGGCGACCGGCCGGTGCAGGTGGGCTCGCACTACCACTTCGCCGAGGCCAATCCGGCCCTGGACTTCGACCGCGACGCCGCGTGGGGGCAGCGACTCGCCGTACCGGCAGGCACGTCGGTGCGCTTCGAGCCGGGGGTGAGCCGCACCGTCGACCTGGTGCCGTTCGGCGGTGCCCGGATCGTGCCCGGACTACGTGGCGCGTGCGGCGGCGCGCTGGATCGGGGGCGGGACGCGTGAGCAGCGTGGAACGCGACCGTTACGTCGCGCTGTACGGGCCGACCACCGGCGACCGGATCCGGTTGGCCGACACCAGCCTGCTCATCGAGGTCGAACACGACCACTGTGCCGGCGGCGACGAAGCCGTCTTCGGCGGCGGCAAGGTGATCCGCGAGTCGATGGGCCAGTCCCGGGCGACCCGGGCCGAGGGTGCCCTGGACACGGTCATCACCGGTGCCGTGGTCCTCGACCACTGGGGGGTGGTCAAGGCCGACGTGGGGCTGCGCGATGGACGGATCGTCGCGCTGGGCCGAGCCGGCAACCCGGACACCATGGACGGTGTCCACCCCGACCTGGTCATCGGCCCGGCGACCGAGGTGATCGCCGGCAACGGCCGGATCCTCACCGCCGGTGCGGTCGACACCCACGTGCACTTCATCTGCCCGCAGATCGTCACCGAGGCCCTCGCCGGTGGCGTGACCACCCTGGTCGGTGGCGGCACCGGCCCGGCCGAGGGCACCCGGGCCACCACCGTCACCCCGAACGCCTGGCACCTGGCCCGGATGCACGAGGCCCTCGACGCGTTCCCGGTGAACGTGCTGCTGCTCGGCAAGGGCAACACCGTCTCCAGCGAGGCGCTGTGGGAGCAGTTGCGGGCCGGTGCCGGCGGGTTCAAACTGCACGAGGACTGGGGCACCACCCCGGCGGTGGTCGATGCCTGCCTGCGGGTGGCGGACGCCTCCGGCGTGCAGGTCTCCATCCACACCGACACCCTCAACGAGGCCGGGTTCGTCGCCGACACGCTGCGCGCCATCGCTGGCCGGGCGATCCACTCGTACCACACCGAGGGGGCCGGGGGCGGGCACGCGCCGGACATCATCACCGTCGCCGGCGAACCCAACGTGCTGCCCTCGTCGACCAACCCGACCCGCCCCTACACCCGCAACACCCTGGCCGAACACCTCGACATGCTGATGGTCTGCCACCACCTCAACCCGGCGGTCCCGGAGGACCTGGCCTTCGCCGAGAGCCGGATCCGGCCCTCCACGATGGCCGCCGAGGATCTGCTGCACGATCTCGGCGCGATCTCCATCATCGGCTCCGACTCGCAGGCCATGGGCCGGGTCGGCGAGGTGGTGCTGCGCACCTGGCAGAGCGCGCACGTGATGAAGAACAGGGTGGGGGCACTGCCCGGCGACGGTGCCGCCGACAACCATCGGGCCCGGCGGTACGTCGCGAAATACACCATCTGCGCGGCCATGGCCAACGGGCTCGACCACGAGGTCGGCTCCGTCGAACCGGGCAAGCTCGCCGACCTGGTGCTCTGGGACCCGGCTTTCTTCGGCGTACGCCCACACCTGGTGATCAAGGGCGGCATGATCGCGTACGCCCAGATGGGTGACGCGAACGCCTCGATCCCGACCCCGCAGCCGATGCTGCCTCGGCCGATGTTCGGTGCCCACGGCGTGGCGGCCGCCGCCACCAGCCTGGCGTTCGTCGCCCCGGCCGCGCTCGACGCCGGGCTGCGTCTGGACGTACGCCGGCGGGTGGTGCCGGTGACCGACGTGCGGTCGCGCGGCAAGACCGACCTGCCGGAGAACGGTGCCCTGCCGCGCATCGAGGTGGAGCCGGACACCTTCACCGTCCGGATCGACGGCGAGGTGGTCGACCCGGATCCGGTGGCCGAACTGCCCATGGCCCAGCGGTACTTCCTGTTCTGATGACCGCACCAACCATGCTGCTGCTCCTCGCCGACGGGCGGTTCCCGGCCGGGGCACACGCACACTCGTCCGGCCTGGAGGCCGCCGTCGCCGCCGGGCGGGTCACCGACCTGGCCACGCTCGGCGATTACCTGCGCGGTCGGCTGGCCACCGCCGGCCTGGTCGCCGCAGCCTTCGCGGCGGCGGCCTGCCGGGCCGCCGAGCCGAGCCACCCGCGACCGTCGCCCAGTGGCGAGGCCGACCAGTCTCGGCTGCGACCGCCTCCGAACGGCGACGGCGACCGGGCTCGGCTGACACCGTCGCCGGGTGGCGACGCCGGGCAGGTGCGGCGGGCGGCGCTCGCCCGGTTGGACGCCGAGCTGGATGCCCGTACGGCCTCACTTGCCCAGCGGTCGGTGTCCCGCCGGCAGGGCAAGGCGCTGCTGCGCGCGGGGCGCGAGATCTGGCCCGCCGCCAGCTTCGACGAACTTCCGGCCGCGCCCGGCGGCCCGCACCAGCCGCTCGTGCTCGGGCTGGTCGGTGCCGCCGCCGGACTCGACCCGGCGCAGGTCGCCACGGTCGCCGCGCACGCCACGGTGACCGGGTCGGCAAGTGCCGCCGTACGTCTGCTCGGTCTTGATCCGTACCAGGTCCAGGCCCTGCTGGTGCGGCTCGCCGCCGCCTGCGACGCCACCGCGGCGCAGGCGGCGCGGGCCGCCGAGGAACCACCGGAGCGGCTGCCGGCCGCCAACGCTCCGCTCGCCGACATCCACGCCGAAGCTCACGCCACCTGGGAGGTGCGTCTCTTTGCGTCCTGAGATCGAACACGACGAGTCCGTTCCCCACACCCATCCCGAACCGGGGGTCGACCCGCACGCCCCGCTGCCCGCCGCCGCCCGGGCGCTGCGGGTCGGCATCGGCGGCCCGGTCGGCTCCGGCAAGACCGCGCTGGTCGCCGCGTTGTGCCGGTCGTTCGCCGACGAACTGCGCCTGGGGGTGGTGACGAACGACATCTACACCACCGAGGACGCCGACTTCCTCAAGCGGGCCGGGGTGCTCGACCCGGCGCGGATCCGCGCGGTGGAGACCGGCTGCTGCCCGCACACCGCCATCCGGGACGACATCGGCGCGAACCTCGACGCGGTCGACGAACTGGCCGAGGCGTTGGGGCCGCTGGACCTGGTGCTCGTGGAGAGCGGCGGGGACAACCTCACCGCGACCTTCAGCCGGGGTCTGGTCGACCGGCAGATCTTCGTGGTCGACGTGGCCGGCGGGGACAAGGTGCCACGCAAGGGCGGGCCCGGGGTGACCGCCGCCGACCTACTGGTGATCAACAAGACGGATCTGGCGCCGCTCGTCGGTGCCGACCTGGCCGTGATGGACCGCGACGCCCGCGCCCGGCGCGGCACCCTGCCCACGATCTTCCAGTCCATCACCGAGGATCCCCGGGCCAGCCGGGTCGCCGACTGGATCCGCCACGAACTGGCGCACCACCGCGTCGCGTCGCCCGTTCCGGTTCCCGCCGGGCAGCCCTGATGCGGGCCACCGCCCGGCTGGTGGCCCGTGCCGACCGACACGGCCGCACCACCCTGACCGAGCTGCGCGGCGAGAGCCCGTTGCTGCTGCGCCAGGTCCCGGCCGCCGGCGGTGGCCGCACGGTGTACGTCGTCGGCGGCGCGGCCGGTCCGCTCGCCGGCGACGACCTGCGCCTGGACATCGAGGTCGGCCCGGGTGCGGTCGTCCGGGTGCAGACGGTCGCCGCCTCCGTCGCGTTGCCGGGCCGACCCCGCACGGTCTCCCGGATGCTGGTCCGGGCGCGCGTCGCGGCGGACGCCGTGCTGCACTGGCTGCCCGAGCAGCTCGTCGCGGCTGCGGGCTGCGCGCACGTCACCGAGTCTCAGGTGGACGTCGCCGAGGGCGGTGTCCTGCACTGGCGCGACGAGCTGATCTGTGGCCGGCACGGTGAGCAGCCCGGCCACGCCGAGATCCACACCTGGGTCGACCTGGCCGCCCGGCCCCTGCTGCGGCAGTCCCTCACGGTCGGACCGGACGCGCCCGGCTGGTCCGGACCGGCCGTGCTCGGTGGTGCCCGCGCCACCGGGTCACTACTGATCGTCGACCCGGCCCGGCCCGCCGAGCCGGCGGCGGTACGCGGCACGTTGACCCGGCTGCCGCTGGCCAGCGGCCCGGCCACCCTCTGGACCGGCACCGCGCCGGACGCGCACACCCTGCGCGGACTTCTCGACGGGGCGAACGGGTTGAGTAGCATCGCGGTTACGGCCGGAGCAGAGGAGCACAGGGTTGTACGAGTTGGGTGAGGTCGTCGCCGAGCGGCGGATCGAGATCGTCGTCCCGGACGGTGCCACGTCGGAGTTGGTGGTCCGGTTCGGCAAGCCGCACCCCGACCCGTTGCCGGGCGGTGACTGGTGCTGCCCGTTCCAGATCGAGGGGCTGGGCGAGGGCGCGGTCGACGCCGCGTTCGGAGTGGACTCCCTCCAGGCGACGCTGCTGGCGGTGCAGAGTGTGCGGCTGCTGCTGACCGAGCACGCCGCGCAGACCGCGGCCCGGCTGGACTGGTTCGGGCAGCCCGACTGGGGCCTGCGCGTCGATCCGGGTCTGACGTCCCGGGAGGTCACCACCCGGCACGCCTACCTCGCCGCCGCCGGCATCGCCGCCGCGCTGCTGCGTACGCCGGCGCTGGCCGAGCGCTGGAGGACGCCGAGCGCGTTGCCGAACTACTCCGTCGGCGGGCTGGCCCGGCACCTCGCCAACCAGATCATCCAGCCGGCGGAACTGCTCGACGCGCCACCGGGACATCGCGCGATCGAGGTGCTGGCGCACTTCACCGGCAGCGCCTGGGTGACCACCAGCGCCGACGACGCGGACAACACCAACATCCGGGAGCGGGGTGAGCGGGCTGCTGCCGCGACCACTGCCGATCGGCTCGCCGCCGAGGTCGAGGGGGTGCTGGCGAAGCTGCGCCACACGGTGCCCGCCGCGCCGCCGCACCGGATCATCGACCTCGGTGACTGGGGTCTGGCCGTCGACGACTTCCTGCTGACCCGGTTGCTGGAGCTGGTGGTGCACGTCGACGATCTGGCGGTCAGCCTGGACCTGCCGACACCCGAGCTGCCGGCGGAGGCCATCGAACTGACGAACGACCTGCTCACCCGGATCGCCGCGTGGCGACACGGCCCCCTCGCGGTGGTGCGCGCACTGTCCCGCTCAGAACGTGCCCCGGAGACCGTCAGCGCGCTCTGAGCGCTGTTAATCGGTTGGCCCATGTGGTGCGGGCGGCTAGCGTGCCGGGTTCATGGACCTGCCGCGAAGCTTCGTCATCCGCGAGGGCGACCTCCGCATCCTCAACCCGTTCGACGCCGGCAAGCTGGACACCCTGGGGCGGGCGCTGAAACTCGCACCCGGCACATCGATCCTCGACCTGTGCAGCGGCAAGGGTGAACTGCTCTGCACCTGGGCCCGCGATCACGGTGTGTTCGGCACCGGCGTCGACATCAGCACCGCCTTCACCGCCGCCGCCCGGCAACGGGCAGCCGAGCTGGGCGTGACCGACCAGGTCCGCTTCGTGCACGGCGATGCCGCGTCGTACGTACCCGACGAGTCGGTCGACGTGGCGGCGTGCGTCGGTGCGACCTGGATCGGCGACGGTGTTCCCGGCACCCTGGAGATCCTGGCGCGCTGGCTGCGTCCGGGTGGGATGGCGCTCGTCGGCGAGCCGTACTGGCGGATCGACCCACCCGACCAGGCGACCGTCGAGGCTTGCCACGCCACCAGCCGCGACGACTTCCGGGACCTGCCCGGCCTGGTCGGCCTCTTCGGTGAGCTGGGCTGGGACGTGGTCGAGATGGTGTTGGCCGACCAGGACAGTTGGGACCGTTACTCGGCGGCGCACTGGCTCAACCTGCGCCGGTGGCTGGACGACAATCCGCAGGACCCGCTCGCCGCCGAACTGCGGCAGGAGTTGACCGAGGATCCACTGCGCCATGTCCGCTATCGCCGTGACCACCTGGGCTGGGGCGTCTTCGCGCTGATCCGCCGCTGACCCGGGCCGGGGCGCGGTTCCGGCCGTGGCCGTCGGTTGCTCCACCACTCGGCGGATCGATGCCTGTGCCACGGGAGATCGGACGGTATGGCACCGTGTGTCCGGTGCCGGTGCCGGTGCCGGTGCCGGTGCCGGTGCCGGTGCCGGTGTCCGCCGGCCGGACCGCGATTCAGGGGGAGTGGCGAATGACCAAACAGGTGAGTCGTCGAGCTGCGATCGGGATCGGCGCGGCAACGGCGGCGCTGGTGGCGACACCGCGCAGTGCCACGGCGGCACCGGGTGCCAACGCGGCAGGTGTCGCGGCTGGCACCGCCGCTCAGCCGACGCCGGTTCTGATCCGGCGGGTCTACCAGGACCAGAAGGCGCGAGCCGGTGGCGCGTGGCACTCGCACGTCGCGATGGTCAACGCCACCGGCGGGCTCGACGTCGTGGTGGACGACGACGCGGACCGGGTGACGCATGGCTACAGCGTGCAGAAGCTGGCGGTCGCGGTGGCCGTCATGGACAAGATCGATCGTGGTGAGCTGCGGCTCGACCAGCGGCTCGACCTGACCGCCGACATCATCCTCGGCGGTAGTGGGATCTACTTCCTCCAGACCGTCTGGGGCGACGAGGTCACGGTGGCGAACTTCCTCACCGCGCTGCTGCTGGTCTCCGACAACACTGCGGTGCGGATGTGTGGCCGGGTGGTGCCGGCACTGGAGATCAACCAGATCCTCGCTGCCAAGGGCTTCACCCACACCCGGGTGGAGCCGGTGGCCAACCCGAACCGCTTCTTCCTCGGCGTGACCACTCCTCGGGAGACCCACGACCTGCTCTGGCGGCTGGCCAACAAGACCCTGCTGTCGACCCGCTCCAGCGACTTCCTGCTGGGCATCCTGCGCTGGATCAACGGCTACCACGACGGGATCCGCCGTGACATGTCCTCGGCCGAGCGCAGCCGGGTCGCCACGAAGTACGGCGCGGACTACGACACGCGGGGTGCCGCCCGGCACGAGGCCGGCATCATGTTCGACCCGACCGGCGCGCCGACGCTGACCTACGCGTTCTTCGCCGACTCCCTCGGCGACCTGGACAACTACGGCGGAACCCACCCGGCGGTCCGGGCCCACGCCGTCCTCGGCCGCACCATGTTCGACGCCATCCCGAAGAGAGAGGGGTGGGGGCTAGGCGGGGG
>NZ_POTX01000390.1 GCF_003236305.1 Micromonospora endophytica
CCACGGACTGCTCAGGCGTTGCCGGTACGCGGTAGCGTCAGGCGGTTCACGAACGTCACCAGGTGCCCGAGGAGTACGGTGAGTAACCCCCAGCCCCCGCACGGGCCACACGACCCTTACCAGCCGAATCTCCCGCCGCAGCCGGGTGACCCGTGGGCCCCGAGCCAGCCGGCGCCCGGTACCCCACCGGACAGTGTCTGGGCCGCCCCGCCGCCGGCCGCCGCCGGCGAACCGCAACCCGGCGTGCCCAGCGACCCGCCGCCACCCATCTCGGGCACGCCGTACGTTCCGGGTGACGCCCCGCAGGCGGCCGGCCCGTACCCACCGGCCGGCCCGTACCCACCGGATGGGCCGCAGCCGCCCGGGGTGTATCCCCCGCCGTACCCAGCGGTCGGCGGTTTTCCGCCGGGCGGGCCGTACCCAGGTGTCGGGGGTTATCCGCCGGGCGGGCAGTATCCGCCCGCCGGGGAGTATCCGCCGGGCGGGCAGTATCCGGCCGGTGGGTCGTATCCGGCCGATGGGTCGTATCCGCCAGGCGGGGGATATCCGCCAGGCGGGGCGTACCCACCGGGTGGTTATCCGCCAGGCGGGCCGTACCCGCCTGGCGTGCCGTATGGGCCGCCGCAACCGACGGGCGGTGGCGGCGGTAAGACGGTCCTGATCGTGGTGATCGTGGTGGCGGTCGTGGCGCTGCTCTGCTGCGTCGGCGGCATCATCGCGCTCGTCGCCGGCTTCCAGCAGACCAGCGACCAGGTTCCCCGGGCGCAGGCCACCTACGCTGCGCCGAATCTGCCGAGTCCGCCGAGCACGCCCACGCCTATCGCGCCGCGCACCCCGGCCACGCCTACCCCTTCGGCCGATCGCGGCGAGACGTTCAACATGGAAGCCGGTGACACCCTGGTCATCACCGACAGCGACGGCACCGTCGAGATCACCGTGACGAGGTTCCGTACCGTGCGGGAGGGTTGCCAGTCGTTCGCGCCGAACCCGCAGCAGGGGCGGTACCTGATCGCCGAGGTGACGGCCACGGTGACCAAGGGCACCGGTTCGATCAACCCGTTCTTCTTCACCTGGGTGGCCGAGAACGGCAGCACGGTCAACGGGCTGGTCGGTGCCCTCTCCGGCTGCGGGGAACCGCTCGGCGCGGGAAACGACCTGCGGGCCGGCAGCAAGCGTTCCGGCACCGTCGTATTCGACGTGGCCGACACTCGGGGTGTGCTGGAATACCAGCATCTCTTCGAGACCGCCGGCTCCTGGAAACCGTGACCGAAGCAGCACCGAACGCGACGGGTGACCGGCGCAACTGTCCTGAATGGACCTCGCTACACTCCGCCCGGTGATCAACAAGAGATGGCCGTCAGCCGTCCTGCTCGGACTGCTGGCGGCGACCACGTTGGCCGGCCCGGTGCCGGCATTCGCCGCCGACGACGACAGGGCAGAACCCGTGGCCGAGCCGCCCCGGGTCCAGTTGGTGCTGGATGTGAGCGGCTCCATGCGGGCCGCCGACATCGACGGGCGCAGCCGGATCTCGGTCGCGCAACAGGCGTTCGGCGAGGTGGTCGACGCCCTGCCCGACGAGACCCAACTGGGCATCCGGGTGCTCGGCGCCACCTACCAGGGCAAGGACAAAACGGAGGGCTGCCGCGACACGCAGCAGATCGTGCCGGTCGGCCCGGTCAACCGCTCGGCAGCCAAGGCCGCCGTGGCCACGCTGCGCCCCACCGGCTTCACCCCGGTCGGGCTCGCCCTGCGGGAAGCCGCCAAGGATCTGGGCACCGGCAGCACCGCCCGACGCATCGTGCTGATCACCGATGGCGAGGACACCTGCGCCCCGCCGGACCCGTGCCAGGTCGCGCGGGAACTGGCAGCGCAGGGCACCACGCTTGTGGTGGACACCCTCGGCCTGGCACCGGACGAGAAGGTCCGCAAGCAACTGCTCTGCATCGCCGCCGCCACCGGCGGCACGTACACGGCGGCGAACAGTGCCAGTGACCTGACCGACCGGCTCAAGCAGTTGGTGGACCGGGCCCGTGACACGTACGCCACCACGCCGTCGAAGGTCGAAGGCACCCAGGCGTGCCCGGACGCGCCACTGCTCGCGCCCGGCGTCTATGCCGACCGGGAGACCTTCTCCGAGCACCGCTGGTACCGGGTGCCGGTGCGGCCGGGTGAGGAACTGCGCGCCTCGGTGAGCGTGGCGCTCGACCGCCCGGTCAACCTGGATCACGGCGTGCTGCTGCGGGCCACCGCCGCCGACGGCCGGGAGTTGGTCCGTGGCGTGGACGCGGGCAGTGGACGAATCGACGTGGTCTCGGCCGGGCTGCGTTGGTCCGCCGGAGCCGACGACGAGGGCGACGAGGGCGACATGGCGTCCGCCACGCCCACGCCGCCCACCGTCACCACCGTCTGCCTGGTGGTCAGCAACATGTTCGCGCCGCAGTCGGGCACCGCGAAGAACCCCGGCATGCCTGTCGAGCTGACCGTCGACGTGGTCGCCGCGTCACCCACCCCGGACGGCCCGGACCTGGGCCGCGGCTGGGTGTTGCTGCTCCTGCTGACCGTGGCCGGCCTGCTCACCGGGCTCATCGCTGGCTGGCTCACCCGCTGGTGGGTGGCCACCTGGAGGGATAACTGATGATGCGTACCCGATCGACCACCCGGACCACCGTGCGGGCCGCCGGCGCCGCGCTGACCCCGGCCGCGCTGCTGGCCGCCATCGCCCTGACCCCCGCCGCGGCCCTGGCCGCCCCGGCTCCGGCACTCGCCACGCCCGTGCTGGCCGCGCCGAGCGGCGGGCCGACTCCCTCGCCCGGTGCCGCCACCGTGACCAAGGCCGGCACCTCCTTCCTGAGCGCCACCCCGGTCGCCGCCGGCCAGCCGGTTCGGGTGGGCGCGTCGACAGGTGAGTACCTCTACTGGTCGTTCCCGGCCGAGGCTGGCGAGACCCACGAGATCACCGCGTCGGTTTCCCTCGCCCAGGACCGCACCGGCACGTCGACCTGGAGCGTCGAGGTCTTCGACGGGCTGCGCCGCCGCCAGGCGTGCACGGCCGGTGCCCAGACTCCGACCGCCGACGCCTCGGCGAGCACCGTCGCCATCGGCTGCACCCTGCGCCGCGTCCGGCCCTGGGCCGAACCCTGGTCGGCCGACCCGCTGCCCGGCACGTACTACGTCCGGCTGACGGTGGTCGACGTGCCGGAGCCCGACCTCGGCCTGCCGATCAACGTGGACCTGCTGGTCTCCACCACCGGGGACGCCGACACCTCGGAAGAGGACGGCAAGCTGGAGGCCCCGCTGGTGCCGCCGACCAAGGCCGGTGAGGTGCTGGACTCGGTGCCGACTGTCGCGCCGGAGGACGAGGACGACGGCTGGAACCTGGACCTGACCGGCTGGCTGCCCGAGGCCGGTTCCCGCTGGGTCTGGACCACCATCGGCGGCATCCTCGCCGCGGTGGCCGGCGTCGTCGGTTTCGCCCTCACCCGCCGCCCCTCCGCCG
>NZ_POTX01000391.1 GCF_003236305.1 Micromonospora endophytica
CGCCCGACCTCCGTGCCCCCGCCCGACCTCCGTGCCGCCGCCCGGCGCTGGCGGCCGGGCGGGGCGGGTGAGGTGATGGCGGTCAGTTGACGGCGTCGTCGCGTCGGGGCAGATTTCCCGGCGGGGCGGACCACGGTGAGGCGCCCCCGGTACGCCGCGGCAGCGGCTCGGTAGGCGTCGGGTCCGGGTCCGGGTAGCCCAGGCTCAGCGGGGATGTGTCCCGCTCCGCGGCCGGAGTCGGCGACCAGTCGGTAAGCGTCGGCTCCTCGGTCGGCGCCGGCGCGGCCGGTGCCGCTTCGGTGACCGGGCGGGGCCAGCGCCGCCAACGCTGGCCGCTGAACGTCGCCATCAGCAGCAGCACGCCGATCAGGAAGAGGGTGCCGTTCTCCACCGGCAGGCGCAGCGGCAGTGGGTCGCCGAGGAACTCCCAGTCGTCCGGGATGCGCTCGCGGACCTGGAACGGCGTGATGAAGAGCCCGACGTACGGGGTGACCAGCAGCAACCCGGCCACCAACGGACCGAGCGGCGAGATGCGCAACGTGCCGAGCAGGCCCAGCACGATGCCGCCGACGGCCAGGTAGACGGCCGGTTCGATGAGGTTGGCCGTGTTCGAGGTGCCGATCTCCACCCACCGGTCGACGGTGCCGGCCGACCCGTCCTGCCCGAGGGTGACGAGCACCCAGGTGACCGGAACCACCACCAGCCCGGCGAGGAAGCTCCACAGATGTCGCATTGCCGCACCGTACCGTTTCCGCCATGACCGAGCACCCCTGCGCCATGCCAGGTAAACCGACGTCGTACTCCCGGGTCACGCTCAGTCGGATCATGACCGCGGTCGACGTGAACCTCTACGGAACCGTGCACGGCGGTGTGCTGATGAAGTTCGTCGACGATGTCGCCGGTGCGGCGGCGGCCCGGCACAGCGGTGGTACGGCGGTCACCGCCGCGATCGACGAGATCGTCTTCTCCGAGCCGGTCCGGGTGGGTGACCTGGTGCACGCGTACGCCCAGGTCAACTGGACCGGGCAGACCTCGATGGAGGTGGGCGTACGGGTGATGGCAGAGCGCTGGGACTCGGCCGAGACGGCACCGGTGCGGGTGGCCACCGCGTACCTCGTCTTCGTCGGCGTGGAGGTGGGCGGTGCGCCGCGGGCGGTGCGGCCCGTCCTGCCGGAGACGCCGGAGGACGAACGCCGCTGGCGGGAGGCGGAGATCCGCCGGGAGCACCGGCTGGCCCGCCGACGCGCCATCCAGGCTCACCGCGCACGGTGAACCGGTAACGACCGCGGTGACCGGTCGCGGTCGCGCTCCCGGCCGGATCGCTGCGTTGAGGTCGCGCTCCCCGGCCGGATCGCTGCGTTAAAAGGGGGCCCCTTTACTACTCCAGGCGTTAATAGGGGGCCCTTCCTTGCACTTCATGTGCGGTGGGCACATGGGCGGGGTGGGGCTGGCTGTGGAGAATGACGCGTCGGGGTAGGGCAGGATGGCGCCACGGCCCAGCGCACCGCGTCGTGCCGGGCCTGGGGGAGGAGTGGACCAGTGACTGACGTGCTGTGGACGCCGCCGGCGGATGTGCTCCAGCGGTCGCGGATCGGGGCGTACCTGCGCTGGCTGGCCGAACACCGTGGGCTGGAGTTCGCCGACTACGACGCGCTGTGGCAATGGTCGGTCACCGACCTGGACGCCTTCTGGCGCTCGATCTGGGACCACTTCGAGGTCGTCGCGCACACCCCGCCGACCGCCACCTTGGGGCAGCGGAGCATGCCTGGTGCCCGCTGGTTCCCCGGTGCCACGCTCAACTACGCCGAGAACGTGCTGCGGATGCCGGGTCGGGCCGACGACGACCCGGTGGTCATCGCGTACGGGCAGACCCGCGACCCGGTCACGCTGACCGCCGCGCAGCTGCGCGAGCAGGTCCGGCGGGTGGCGGCCGGGCTGCGCCGGCTCGGGGTCACCTCCGGTGACCGGGTGGCCGCGTACGCGCCGAACATCCCCGAGACGTACGTGTTGCTGCTCGCCACGGCGAGCCTCGGGGCGATCTTCTCCTCCTGCGCGCCCGAGTTCGGCACCCGCAGCGTCACCGACCGCTGGCAGCAGATCGAGCCGAAGGTGCTGGTGGCGGTGGACGGCTACCGCTACGGCGACAAGGCGGTGGACCGGCGTGCCGAGGTGGCCGCGATCCGGGCGGCGCTGCCCTCGCTGGAGCACACCGTCGGCATCCCCTACCTCGACCCGGACGCGCCGCTGCCGGACGGGATGCTGGCCTGGGCGGAGCTGGCGGCACCGACCGACGAGCCGGCGACCTTCGCCCCGGTGCCGTTCGACCACCCGCTGTACGTGCTCTACTCCTCCGGCACCACCGGGCTGCCCAAGCCGATCGTGCACGGTCACGGCGGGATCCTGCTGGAGCACCTGAAGATGCTCGCCCTGCACCACGATCTCGGGCCGGCCGACCGGTTCTTCTGGTTCACCACCACCGGCTGGATGATGTGGAACTTCCTGGTCAGCGGGCCGGCGGTGGGCGCGACGATAGTGCTCTTCGACGGTAACCCGGGCCACCCCGACCTGGGTGCGCTGTGGCGACTGGCCGAGCGGAGCCGCAGCACGTACTTCGGCACCTCCGCGCCGTTCCTGCTGGCCTGCCGCAAGGCGAATCTGGTGCCACGGGAGATCGCCGACCTGTCCGCGCTGCGCGGGCTCGGCTCCACCGGTGCGCCGCTGCCGGTCGAGGGCTTCACCTGGGTGTACGACGCCGTCGGCAGCGACCTTCAGCTCCAGTCGCTCTCCGGCGGCACCGACGTGTGCACCGGATTCGTCGGTGGCGTACCCCTGTTGCCGGTGCACGCCGGTGAGATCGCCTGCCGGGCGTTGGGCGCCAAGGTGGAGGCCCGCTCGGCCGACGGCACCCCGGTCATCGGCGAGCTGGGTGAGCTGGTGATCACCGAGCCGATGCCGAGCATGCCGGTGGGTTTCTGGAACGACCCGGAGGGCACCCGCTACCGGGAGGCGTACTTCGACATCTACCCCGGGGTGTGGCGGCACGGCGACTGGATCACCATCAACTCCCGGGGCGGCTGCGTGATCACCGGCCGCTCCGACGCCACCCTCAACCGGGGCGGCGTACGGCTGGGCACCGCCGAGTTCTACTCGGTGGTGGAGGCGCTGGACGAGGTGGTCGACTCGGTGGTGGTGCACCTTGAGGACGACGAGGGCGGTGCCGGTGAACTGCTGCTGTTCGTGGTGCTCGCCGAGGGGCTGACCCTCGACGACGACCTGCGCCGCAAGATATGCCGTGAGCTGCGTACCGCCCTGTCGCCCCGGCACGTGCCCGACGAGATCCACCAGGTCCGCGCCGTCCCCCGCACCCTGAGCGCGAAGAAGCTGGAGGTCCCGGTCAAGAAGATCCTCACCGGCACCCCCGTCGACCAGGCTGCCGCCAAGGGCGCCCTGGCCAACCCCGAGTCCCTCACCGCCTTCGCCACCCTCGCCCACCAC
>NZ_POTX01000392.1 GCF_003236305.1 Micromonospora endophytica
CGCCCACCCGGCGCCATGATCAAGGTCGCGCGTCGCCAGCCTGCGTAGACTTCCCGCCATGACGGCGACAGCGACGTCGGCCCGGTCGGACCTTTCCGAGCTGGGACGATCCGAGACCGCTCTGCGGACCTTCCTGCACGGCCTACCGGGCGTGGACCAGGTCGGCGCGGAGCAGCGGGCAGCCCAACTCGGCACCCGCTCCATCAAGACCACCGCCAAGGCACAGGCGATCGACCTCGCGATCCGAATGGTCGACCTCACCACGCTGGAAGGCGCGGACACCCCCGGCAAGGTACGCGCGCTCGCCGCCAAGGCGCTGCGCCCCGACCCGGCCGACCCGTCCTGCCCGCACGTCGGCGCGGTCTGCGTCTACCCCGCGATGGTCCCGTACGTGGCCGAGGTGCTGCGCGGGTCTGCCGTGCATCTGGCCAGCGTGGCGACCTCGTTCCCGTCCGGTCAGGCGCCGCTTGCGATCAAGCTCGCCGACACCCGGGCCGCCGTCGAGGCGGGCGCCGACGAGGTCGACATGGTGATCAACCGGGGCGCGTTCCTGGCCGGCCGCTACCGCGAGGTGTACGACGAGATCGTCGCCACCAAGCAAGCCTGTGGGGACGCGCACCTCAAGGTGATCCTGGAGACAGGTGAGCTGGCCACGTACGACAACGTGCGGCGTGCCTCCTGGCTGGCCATGCTTGCCGGCGGCGACTTCATCAAGACCTCCACCGGCAAGGTCCCGGTCGCGGCCACCCTGCCGGTGACCCTGGTGATGTTGGAGGCGGTGCGTGACTTCCGGGTCGCCACCGGCCGGCAGGTCGGCGTGAAGCCGGCCGGCGGCATCAAGACCACCAAGGACGCCATCAAGTACCTGGTCATGGTCAACGAGACCGTCGGGCCGGACTGGCTGGACCCGGACTGGTTCCGCTTCGGCGCCTCCAGCCTCCTCAACGACCTGCTGATGCAGCGCACCAAGCTGACGACCGGCGTCTACGCCGGCCCCGACTACTTCACCCTGGACTGAACGCGATGTTCGAATACGCACCCGCCCCCGAGTCGCGCTCGGTGGTGGACATCAAACCGTCCTACGGCCTGTTCATCGACGGCGCCTTCGTCGACCCGGCCGACGGCGGCAGCTTCAAGTCGATCAATCCCTCCTCCGAGGAGGTGCTCGCCGAGGTCGCCGAGGGCGGCAGTCAGGACGTGGACCGCGCGGTCCGCGCCGCGCGGAAGGCGTACGACAAGGTCTGGGGTCCGATGCCGGGCCGGGACCGGGCGAAGTACCTGTACCGGATCGCGCGGATCATCCAGGAACGCTCCCGCGAGCTGGCCGTGCTGGAGTCGCTGGACAACGGCAAACCGATCAAGGAGTCGCGCGACGTCGACCTGCCGCTGGTCGCCGCGCACTTCTTCTACTACGCCGGCTGGGCCGACAAGCTGGAGCACGCCGGGTTCGGCCGGAGGCCGACGAGCCAGCACAGCGGTGCGGATCCTCAGCCTCTCGGGGTGGCCGCGCAGGTCATCCCGTGGAACTTCCCGCTGCTGATGCTGGCCTGGAAGATCGCCCCGGCGCTGGCTGCCGGCAACACGGTGGTGCTGAAGCCGGCCGAGACCACCCCGCTCACCGCGCTGCTCTTCGCCGAGATCTGCCAGCAGGCCGACCTGCCGGCCGGTGTGGTCAACATCGTCACCGGGGCCGGGGAGACCGGCCGGGCCCTGGTCGAACACGACGGCGTGGACAAGGTGGCCTTCACCGGCTCCACCGACGTGGGCCGGGCCATCGCCCGCGCGGTCGCCGGCACCCGCAAGAAGCTCACCCTGGAACTCGGCGGCAAGGCCGCCAACATCGTCTTCGACGACGCCCCGGTCGACCAGGCGGTCGAGGGCATCGTCAACGGCATCTTCTTCAACCAGGGGCACGTCTGCTGCGCCGGCTCCCGGCTGCTGGTCCAGGAGTCCGTCGCCGAGACGGTGCTGGAGTCGCTCAAGCGCCGGATGGCCCAGCTCCGGGTCGGCGACCCGCTGGACAAGAACACCGACATCGGTGCCATCAACTCCGCCGCCCAGCTCGCCCGGATCCACGAACTGACCGAGGCCGGCGCCGCCGAGGGGGCGCAGCGCTGGTCGCCGCCGTGCGAGCTGCCCGAGCGTGGCTTCTGGTTCGCCCCGACCATCTTCACCGGGGTCACCCAGGCGCACCGGATCGCCCGCGAGGAGATCTTCGGCCCGGTGCTGTCCGTGCTGACCTTCCGCACCCCGGCCGAGGCCGTGGAGAAGGCCAACAACACGCCGTACGGGCTCTCCGCCGGGATCTGGACCGAGAAGGGTTCCCGGATCCTCTGGGTGGCCGACCGGCTGCGTGCCGGAGTGGTCTGGGCCAACACGTTCAACAAGTTCGACCCGACGTCGCCGTTCGGCGGCTACAAGGAGTCGGGCTACGGTCGCGAGGGCGGCCGGCACGGGCTGGAGGCGTACCTCAATGTCTGAGCGGGTCACGGTACGCAAGACGTACAAGCTCTTCATCGGCGGGAAGTTCCCGCGTAGCGAGTCGGGACGGTCGTATCTCGTGCAGGACTCCAACGTGTCGCTGGCCTCCCGCAAGGACGCGCGGGACGCGGTGGTGGCCGCCCGCGCCGCCGGCAAGGGCTGGGCCGGGGCGACCGCGTACAACAGGGGTCAGATCCTCTACCGGGTGGCCGAGATGCTTGAGGGCCGCCGCGAGCAGTTCGTCGCGCTGGGCGTGCCCGGCGACGAGATCGACGCCGCCACGGACCGCTGGGTCTGGTACGCGGGCTGGGCCGACAAGCTGCCGCAGGTCTACGGCGGCGCCAACCCGGTCGCCGGGCCGTACTTCAACCTCTCCGCGCCGGAGCCGACCGGCGTGGTGGCGGTGGTGGCTCCGGCGGAACCCGCGCTGCTCGGCCTGGTCAGTGTGATCGCCCCGGCCATCGTCACCGGCAACACCGTGGTGGTGGCCGCCTCACCGGCCGCGCCGCTGGCCGCGGTGACCCTGGCCGAGGTGCTGGCCACCTCCGACCTGCCGGGCGGGGTGGTCAACATCCTCACCGGCCGGCTGGCGGAGACGGTGCCGACGTTGGCCGCGCACATGGACGTCAACGCCATCGACCTGACCGGGGTGACCGATCCTGAGCTGGCTGCCGACCTGGAGGTCAAGGCGGCGGAGAACCTCAAGCGGGTGCTCCGGCCGGTGCCTGCCGACCACGACTGGTACGCCGATCCGGGACTGGGCCGGATGACGACCCTGCTGGAGACCAAGACGGTGTGGCACCCGAAGGGGGTGTGAGCCGGTTCGCGCCGTGCGGGTTTTCCGGGGGAGCCCACCCGCTCCGGGCGGTCAGGCTTGATCCCTGCGCGGGCGGGCTCCCCCGGAAAACCTGACGCGGGCGCGGTCCGTGCTTCGGTTGCGGCTTCAAGATCCGGGCAACTTCTCGGATGTTGCTGGCTCAGGTGGGGTGGGAGGCCGCACTATCCC
>NZ_POTX01000393.1 GCF_003236305.1 Micromonospora endophytica
GCGTGGGAGGGTGGGGGGATGCGGGTTGAGGGCGATGTGGTGGTCGATGAATATCTGCGGGAGTTGGCGGGGCGGCTACGCGGACCGCGCCGGCTGCGCGCGGATCTGATCACCGAGGCGCGGCACGGATTGCTGGACGCGGTCGAGGCGTACCGGGACAGCGGCATGTCACCCCGCGAGGCGTCCCGGCAGGCGATCGCCGACTTCGGTACGCCGGAGCAGCTCGTCCCGGCGTACCAGGCCGAGCTGGCGGTGGCGGCGTTACGCGGGCTGTCGCTGCGGATGGTCGCCTTCGCCGGAGCCGCCACCATCGCCGGTGACCTGACCTGGCAGGGTTCGAGTTGGAGTGCAGGCCCGCCACCACCTACCGGCTACCTGCTGGTGTCGCAGTCGGTGGACTGGATCTGGGCAACCGCGTTCCTGGTCGGGGTCGCCGGTCTGATACTGGCCGCCGCGACCGCGCGCTCGTCCCGTCCGGTGTTCACCACAGTGGCCCACGCGGTGGGCGGCCTGTTGACCGCCACCGCCGTGCTGGGTGTGCTCACCGGCGCGATGCTGTTCGGCTGGTCGATCCTGCTCTGGGACGCGGCGCTCACCTGGCCGCCGATGATTGTCGGCATGCTCGCCGCCGGCACCGCCCATCTCTGGCTCGGCCGGGCGGCGCACACCTGGCTGCTCGCCACCCGCTGAGCGCAGCCCGCCACCGCCCGGCCTCCGGTCGGCCAGCCTGCCGACGCGAGGGCCGGTCGTCCGGTCAGCCCGTTGGCGCGAGGGCCGGTCGTCCGGTCAGCCTGCCGGCGCGGAGGCCCGACCATTCGGTCAGCCCGTTGGCGCGGGGGCCAGCCGGTCAGCCTGCCGGCGCGGGGCCCGGGTCGAGGAAGCGACCGACAGTCGCGCTGAACTCCCGCCATCCCGATCGCTGGTCGGCCAGCGCACGCCGACCCGTGTCGGTCAGCTCGTAGGTGCGCCGCTCCCGGCCGTTGACGGTGCTCCAGGCGCTGGCCACGTGACCGGCCCGCTCCAACCGCCGCAGCGCCGGATAGACCGTGCCGGTGGGCAGGTCGAGCTGGCCCTCGCTGCGGGCACGCAGCGCCTCGATGATGGCGTACCCGTGCAGGGCACCCCGCTCGAGCACGGCCAGCAGCAAGGCGTCGAGGTGTCCGTGCAGCGCCTGGGCCTTCATAGGTAGGAAAGCTACCTGTCAGGGGTCGACGACGCCACCGGGGCCGACACCCGTTACCCAGCGCAGCCAACTAGGGTATGTGCCCAGAGTCACCCACCGACGCCGCGCCGGCGGGTGAGCAGCCCGACGCACCCGGAGGTCACCGTGGCCCGCCAGTCGCCTGAACGGCCGGACGCCGACGAGCCCGCGCTCGATGCCACGACCGGTCCCGCCGAGCCCGCGCTCGACGCCGCCGAGCCGGCGGCCGACGATGCCGAGCGCGCGGCCGACCCCGCCGGACCGGATGCCGCTGCGGCCCGCGCCCTCTGGGAGGAACTGCGGATCGACCCGGTGGAGATCGCGCTGCCCGCCGGCACCGGTTACACCCTGCGGGCGTACCGGCCGGCGCGGGAGCTGACTCCGACCGACGTGGCCGAACGCGACGCTGACGACCCCTTCCTGGCCCGCCGGCAGGTGGTCGAGGCCGAGGAGGACGAGGACGACGAGGTCGTGATCCTCGACGAGGAGGTCGCCCGGGAGTTCGCCGAGAGTGACGACGACGAGAAGCGGACCAAGGGCGACGCGGACGACGCCGCCGAGGACGACGCCGAGGCGGACGACACCGAGCAGGCGGCCGATGAGGCCGGCGACGAAGAGGTGCCGATCTTCCTGAGTCACCGGGGTCGGCTGCTGCTGTTCAAAACCCCCGAGTCACTTGTGAGTTTCGTCCGTTCCGGCGCGCCGAACGACCTGACCCAGCTGGACAGTTGGAATGAACTGTCCGAACGGGTGGAACCGGCCGACATCGCGCCGCGGGACGAGGACATCTACGAACTCGATCTCGTGGTGGAGAACCTCCGCGGCGGGCACGACGCCTGGGACTCGACGCTGCTCATCGAGGCTGGCGAGGTGGCCCGGGACGTGGCGTACGCGCTGCGCCTGCCGGCCGTGCTCGACATGCTCTCCAGCGGCTCCAGTCTCGACGATCTGGACGAGGCACTACGGGCCTCGGCCAATGGTGGGATCGGTGGATTCATGGGGCGTCGTCGATTGAAGAGAATCGGGGCACAAACCGCGAGTCTCGGCTGGCGGACCATTGTCGGAAAGATCTCTGCGGTCGTGGACTGGCGCGACTGACCCGCACCAGGGAGCATCAGTCTCTGGCAGAAGAATGCCCTGTGTCCCGGGAGGAGGACGACGCCGTGGCGCTCGTGCGCGTGTACTGCGGTCTGGCCTCGGCGGATCCGGCCGACCGATCGGCCCCGGCCGGTTCGACGCTGACGTCCGCTGTGGTCGACGACGCAGGCCGTCTGCTGCATGTCTGCGAGATCAGTGACGACCCGGCGGGTTACGCCCGGCTGGTCACGCTGCTCGTGGAGCGCTCCGGCGGGCCGAGCGGCGCGGCGATCGCCGCTGACAGCGACGACCACACGATCACGTCGTTGCTCAGCGCTGCCGGACGCCCGTTGGCGATCGCCGACGACGACTCGGTCGACGACTTCGCCGAGCGCTTCGCCGACGACGACTCGGTCGAGGAGATGCAGTCGCCGCCGGCCGTGCGGCGGGCCGTGGGCCTGGCCCGCGCGTTGCAGGCGGGCGCGCTGTCCGCGGTGACCCTGCCCGCCCCCCGGGACCTCGCCGGATACAAGCAGGTGCTCGCCGCGCACGCGGCGCTGACCAGCGGCCGCCACTCCGCCGCGGTCGCGCTCCGTGAGGTGCTCCGCGAGCTCTACCCGGCCGCGCTGCGCGCCTACCCCGACCCCGCCGATCTGATTCCGCTGGCCGTGCTGGACGCCCTCCCCGAGCCGGGGATGCTCACCGACGCCGTCGGGCGGGGCCGCGACGCGGCAGTCACCGCCGACGCCGTGGTCGCCCAGCTCGCCGCCGACGGGATGGGCGACGCCGACGAGATCGACGAGGCCGTGACCGCGTTGCGGGTGGCCATCTCCGAGACCCCGCGCCGGTCCACTGTCAACCGGGCCCTCACCTCCGCCGCCGCCGAGACGATCCGGCAGGCGGTCGCCTCCGTACGCGCCTGTGACGCCGGCTGCCAGGCGTTGGTGGGCGCGCTGCACGCCCGCACCGCCACACCGACGCAGCTGCCCGGTCGACGCTCGGCCGACAGGCTCGTCGAACCGATCGGCGAGGCGCCGCACGCCGCGCCCGGAGCCGGTCTGCGTGCGGTGCGTGCCGTCGGGCCGGAACCCTCCGGCGGACGACGCAGCCGGCCCGAGCCGGTGGGCGGCAGCGGCGCGCCGCCGTCGCCCCGGCCGATGGCTCCGCCGCCGGTGGCGCCCGCCCCGGT
>NZ_POTX01000394.1 GCF_003236305.1 Micromonospora endophytica
GGTGGGCGGTGTTAATAGGGGGCCCTTCCTCTACCTCAGGCGTTAATAGGGGGCCCTTCCTTGCATCCTTCCTTGCACCCTTCCTTGCACGGCGGCCTTCGAGGTCGGCACCGGCCAGGCCGGTGACGTAGGAGAGGTAGCCGGGCATCAGCGGGAGCACGCACGGGGAGAGGAAGCTGACCAGGCCGGCCAGGGCGGCGGCACCCACCGCCAGCAGCAGCGGGCCCGAGGTGGCCAGTTGGTGGAAGGTGTCGCCCATCAGCGCTGGCCGGCCGGCGGCTGTGACTCCGCGGCGATCCGCTCGACGAGGGGTTGCAGGCCCTCCTGCCGGACGCCCGCCCGGATCACCGTGGCGATCCGGCCCTCCCGGTCGAGGATGATGGTGGCCGGGATCGAGTTGGGCGGGATGTCCATGGCCAGGGCCAGCCGGCTACCCGGGTCGAAGATGCTCGGGTAGCTGATCCGGTAGCCCTCTTCGAAGGCGATCGCCTTGTCCCGACTGTCCTGCACGTTGATGCCGAGGAAGGTCACCCCGGACTCCTTGGTGGCCTGGTAGGTGTTCTCCAGGTCGTCGGCCTCGGCCCGGCAGGGCGCGCACCAGGAACCCCAGAAGTTGACCACCACCACCTGACCGCGCTGGTCGGCCACGTCGTACGAGCCGCCTTCGAGCAGCTCACCGCTGATCGTGGGAGCGGCGGAGCGCTGCTCCGGAGTGCACTGCACGATGCCGTCCTCGCTGCCACACTTCGGCTGTGCGCCGTCGGGCAGGCACCCGGTCAGCAGCGCGGTGGCGGTCGCGGCGGCGAGCAACCCGGCGGCGACCCTCCGGAGAGCCATTCAGGCCCCCTTGGCCGTACGGGCTGTCGCTGACATCGCCACCAGATGTGCGGCCGGTTCCGAGTAGCCGATGCCGACGACCTTGGCACCGTCGAAGTGGAAGGTGGTGAGCGAGGCCAGTCCGCACTGCCGGCGACGCGGGTCGTGCCAGAGCCGCTTGCGTTCGACGTGCCGGCGCAGCGTCCAGATCGGCAGTTGGTGGGAGACGAGCACCGCCTCGCGCCCCTCGGCGGCGATCCGGGCGGCGTGCAGGGCGGCGAACATCCGCTCGGCGATCACCCGGTACGCCTCACCCCAGGAGGGGGTGACCGGGTCGCGCAGCACCCACCAGTTGCGCGGGTCACGGAAGGAACCGTCGCCGGGTGAGACCTTCTTGCCCTCGAACCAGTTGGCGCTCTCGATCAGGCGTTCGTCCACCCCGACGGGGAGTCCGAACTGGGCGGCGATGGGTTCGGCGGTCTGCTGGGCGCGCTCCAGCGGGCTGGCCACGACGTGCACGACCTCGCGGTCGGCGAGCCCCTGCGCGGCGGCCTTGGCCATCTGGACACCCAGTTCGCTGAGGCGGAACCCGGGCAGCCGGCCGTAGAGGATGCCCTCCGGGTTGTACACCTCGCCGTGCCGAAGCACGTGGACCACCGTCTTACTCACCGCGCTGTCCCTTCGTTCGCGACTGCGGGGCTCGCAAAACCGGCTCACTCCTCGCGCTCACCGCGCTGTCCCTTCGTTCGCGACTGCGGGGCTCGCAAAACCGGCTCACTCCTCGCGCTCACCGCTACCCCCCTGTACCTGCCGCCGCGTCGGCCGCGGTCGGCAGCGCCGCGGCGATCTGTTCCAGCGCGGCGTCGTCGATCGCCGCCGACACGAACCAGGACTCGAACGCGCTCGGCGGCAGGTAGACCCCGGCGGCGAGCATCGCGTGGAAGAACGCCTTGAACGCGGGCACCTGCTGGGTGCGGGCGCTGTCGTAGTCGACCACCTCGGCGTCGGTAAAGAAGATCGAGAACATGCTGCCCGCGTACGACAGCCGGTGCGGGACCCCGGCGGCGGCCAGCGCGTCGGTGGCGAGCTTGCCCACCACGGCGGCGGTGTCGTCAAGTTTGCGGTAGAGCGCCTCGTCTGCCAGCCGCAGCGTGGTCAGACCGGCCGCGCAGGCCAGCGGGTTACCGGAGAGGGTGCCGGCCTGGTAGACCGGGCCGGCGGGGGCCAGCCGCGACATGATCTCCGCGCGCCCGCCGAAGGCCGCGGCGGGCAGGCCACCACCCATGACCTTGCCGTACGTCCACAGGTCCGCGTCGACCGGGTCGAGGCCGTGCCAACCGGAGCGGGAGACTCGGAACCCGGTCATCACCTCGTCGATGATGAGCAGCGCGCCGTGCGCGTGGGCGATCCGGGCCAACTCTCCGTTGAAGCCGTCCCGGGGGGCGATCACGCCCATGTTGCCCGGTGCCGCCTCGGTGATCACGGCGGCGATGTGCTGGCCCTCGGCGGCGAACGCCTGCTCGACCGCGGCGATGTCGTTGTACGGCAGCACGATGGTCTCGCTCGCCGCCGCGCCGGTGACGCCGGGCGAGTCGGGCAACCCGAGGGTGGCCACGCCGGAGCCGGCCGCGGCGAGCAGCGCGTCGACGTGCCCGTGGTAGCAGCCGGCGAACTTGATGATCTTCGAGCGGCCGGTGTGACCCCGGGCCAGCCGGATCGCCGACATGGTCGCCTCGGTGCCCGAGTTGACCAGCCGGACCTGCTCGACCGGGGTACGCGCGACGATCTCGGCGGCCAGCTCCACCTCGCCCGGGGTCGGAGTGCCGAAGCTGGTGCCCCGCGCGGCGGCGTCCTGCACGGCCGCCACCACCTCGGGGTGCGCGTGGCCGAGGATCAGCGGACCCCACGAACAGACCAGGTCGACGTAGCGCCGCCCGTCCGCGTCGTGCAGCCAGGGACCCTCGCCCCGGACCATGAAACGTGGTGTGCCGCCGACCGCCTGGAAGGCACGCACAGGTGAGTTCACCCCGCCCGGCACGATGGCGCGAGCGCGGTCGAACAGGGCCGCTGAGGCCGGGGCGTCGACCGGGTAACGGTCGGATCCGGCGGGATACAACTCGGTCACGATGTCGCCATTGTGTCAGCGCCCTGGGGCGGACCAGCAGGCACCCCGGATGACGGTTACCAGGCTCACCATCCAGCGCGGATGGCGGCGGACCACTCGCCTCAACAGGCCGGGCGTGCGAGATCGCGATAGGGTGGCCGGGTGGATCGTGCCGAACTGTCCATCACCGTACACCGGACGGGCGACGAAGCAGTACTACGCCTCGCCGGTGAGATCGACATGCTCACGGCCGCCCAGTTGTCGACGATCGTCAACGAGGTGCTGACCGAGCCGCCGCCCCGGATCGTGCTCGACCTCGGCGGGGTGACCTTCTGCGACTCGCAGGGGCTCGGCACGCTCGTGGTGCTCAGTCGCAAGGCCAGCCACGCCCAGAGCCTGCTGATCCTCACCAACGTCGGCGACTTCCTGATCCGCGTCCTAGACATCACCGGCCTCCGCAGCGCCCTGATGATCCGCAACAACACCTGCCTCTTATACACATCTCCGAGCCCACGAGACTAG
>NZ_POTX01000395.1 GCF_003236305.1 Micromonospora endophytica
GCACCGGATCCGTCCGCCCTCCCGCCCCCCGGGGCAGGACCGGACGGATCCGGCACGGGGAAGGTCTGGCCGGCTACGTCTTTCTGTCGCCCTGGCTCATCGGTCTGATGGCCATCACGGCGATACCCATGCTGTTGTCGCTCTACCTCAGCTTCACCAACTACGACATCCTGACCCCCTGGTCAGAGGTGGAGTGGGTCGGGCTGGCCAACTACGAACGGATGTTCACCGGCGATCCGTCGTGGTGGCACTCGGTACGGGTCACGCTCAGCTTCGCCCTGATCGCCGTACCGGTGAAACTGGCCGCGGCGCTCGGGGTGGCTCTGCTGCTCAACCGGGCGTGGCGCGGCGTCGGGTTGTTGCGCGGCCTGTTCTACCTGCCGTCGCTGCTCGGCGGCAGCGTGGCGCTGGCCATCGTCTGGGTGAACATGTTCAACCGCGAGGGCGCGTTCAACTCGTTCCTCGCCCTGTTCGGCATCGAGGGCAAGCCCTGGGTCAACGACCCGGACTGGGCCCTGGAGACGCTGATGGTGCTGGCCATCTGGCAGTTCGGCGCCCCGATGGTGATCTTCCTGGCCGGGCTCAAGCAGGTGCCGACCGAGCTGTACGAGGCCGCCTCGGTCGACGGGGCCAGCAAGTTCCGCCAGTTCGTCAACGTGACCCTGCCGATGCTCTCCCCGGTGATCTTCTTCAACCTGGTGCTGGAGACCATCAACGGCTTCCAGGGCTTCACCGCGGCGTTCGTGCTCAGCAACGGCACCGGCGGACCTGTCGACTCGACCCTGATGTACACGCTCAACCTCTACATCACCGGCTTCACCGAGCTGCAGATGGGCTACGCCTCCGCGATGGCCTGGGTCTTCCTGATCGCCATCGCGCTGATCACGGCCGTCTTCTTCAGCACCGGCCGGTTCTGGGTGCACTACTCCGACGGGGAGGACCGCTGATGGTCGCGAACACCGTGGCCCCGCCCGTGGCGGTCGGTCCGCGCCGGCCGCGCAGCCGCTCCTGGCTGCGACTGGTCATCCTGCTGGCGATCGTCACGGTCGTGCTCTATCCGCTGATCTGGATGATCGGCACCTCGTTCAAGTCACAGCAGGAGATCGTCAACAACATCGGGCTGCTGCCGGAGCAGTTCACCCCGGGCAACTACACCGACGGCTGGGGCAACTTCGACGTCAGCTTCGGCCGGTTCTTCCTCAACAGCGCGATGGTCAGCCTGCTGACCGTGGTCGGCAACGCGGTGAGCTGCCTGCTGGCCGCGTACGCCTTCGCCCGGTTGCGGTTCCGGCTGCGCAAGGTGTGGTTCGCCGTCATGATCGGGACGCTGCTGCTCCCCAGCCACGTGCTGATCGTGCCGCAGTACATCCTCTTCCGCACCTTCGGACTGGTCGGCGGCGACTGGCCGTACCTGCCGCTGCTGATCCCGCAGTTCCTCGCCACCGAGGCGTTCTTCGTCTTCCTGATGGTGCAGTTCATGCGCAGCATCCCGCGTGAGCTGGACGAGGCGGCGCGGATCGACGGGGCCGGCGCGTTCGGCATCTTCCGGCACGTCATCCTGCCGCTGAGCCGACCCGCCCTGGTCACCACGGCGATCTTCTCGTTCATCTGGACCTGGAACGAGTTCTTCCGGCAACTGGTCTTCCTGTCCAACCTGAGCGACTACACGGTGCCGGTGGCGCTGACCCTGTTCATCGACTCGACAAGCCAGAGCGCGGTCGGCCCGATGTTCGCCATGGCGGTACTCTCCCTGCTGCCGGTCTTCGTGTTCTTCGTCGCCTTCCAACGGATGCTCGTCGAGGGGATCAACACCAGTGGTCTCAAGGGTTGACGTCTCAGCGGCGCGCCGCGACTGGCGCGACACCGTCCGCGACGGTGCCGACCTGGCGCTGCTGGGGATCCTGACCGTGCTCGCCGCGGCACCGGTGCTGACCGCCGGTGCCGCGGTCGGCACCGCCAGCGCGGCAGTGCACGATTGGCTCAGCACCGGCACCTGGCCCACCGCCCGGCGTACGCTGTCCCGGTTCGGCCGGGGCCTGCTGCCCGGGTTGCCGGCGACGGTGCTCGGGCTCGCCGTCGTCATTCTGCTCGCACTCGACCTGCTCGCGCTGGCCAGCGGCCGGGTGCCGGGCGGAGCGGTGGCCCTGAGCCTGACCACTGTCGTCGCGGCGGGCCTGCTCGGGTACGCCGCCGCGATCGTGGTCGAGGTGGGCCGCGCCGGCGGTGCCGGGTGGTGGTCGGCGGCCACCCGAGCCGCCCGCGCCTGCCTCGACCACCCCGCGACCTGGGCCGGCCTGGCCGGCACCGGCCTGGTCGCGGCGCTGCTCGGGGTGCTGGTCACCCCGGTCGCGGTGCCGATTCTCGCCGGTTATGCGCTGGCCGCCATGCACGCCGTCGCCCGCCGGGGGCTGCGGACCACCGATTCCCGCCGGCTCGACGCGCTGTCGGGAACCCGGGCGGAGGTGTCATGACCGACGCCGATCACGCCGACCAGGAGTTGCTCGTCGACTCAGTGCCGGTCGCCCGGTACGTCCTCGCCCCCGACCTGGACGTCACCCACGGGCCCCGCCCCTACCTGCACCCGGTGCGTACGCTGGCGGGCACCCCGGTCAGCGACGCACTCCCCGCCGACCACGTCTGGCACCTCGGGGCCTCCCTCGCCGTGCAGGACGTCAACGGCACCAACCTCTGGGGTGGGCGCACCTACGTCCGCGACGTCGGCTACACCTGGCGCCCCGACCACGGTCGGATCGTGCACACCGGATGGGAACACCTGTCGACCGACCGGCTCGACCACCGGCTGCACTGGTGCGACCCGACCGGCGCGGTGCTGCTCACCGAGCGGCGCATCCTCACCGCCTCGGCCGCTCCCGAACTCGGCGACGCCTGGCGGCTCGACATCGACAGTGCCCTCACCGCCCCCGCCGACCGGGATGTCGTGCTGGGCAGCCCGGCCACCAACGGCCGCCCCGGCGGGGCCGGCTACGGCGGGTTCTTCTGGCGGGCGGTGGCCGCCGAACCGCCCGAGGTGTTCACTGACTCGTTGACCGGCGAGGAGGCGGTCAACGGCTGCGATGCGCCGTGGGTGGCGCTGCACGGCCGGGCGCCGCAGGGCGGGGCGTACACCCTGATCTTCACCGGTCTGGGCCCCGGCGACCGGTGGTTCGTCCGCACCACCATGTATCCCGGAGTCTGTGTCGCCTTCGCCTTCGACCACACCGCCACCATCCCCGCCGCGACCACCCGCTCCGCCCACTACCGGGTCGTCATCGCCGACGGCTGGTTGCCCCCCGACGCGATCACCCTGTGACCCGCACCCCGCCTCCTGCGTCGATCATGGAGTGGTGGTGCCGGAATCGAGACGGAAAGTCGTCTTTGTCACCCACCACAACTGCATGATCGCCGAGGCGGGGGCGGGGGCGGGGGG
>NZ_POTX01000396.1 GCF_003236305.1 Micromonospora endophytica
CAGGGGGTGGGGTCAGGCGTGTCCGGTGTGGCGGTCGGCGGTGGCGGTCGGTTGGCGTGGCACGGTGCCGGCGGTACCGGGACCGCTGCCGCCCGGCCGGGCCGAGAACCGGGCCGAGTCGGCGGCCAGGTCGGGATGCTCGACGCCGAGCGCCAGCGCGGTCGCCTCATCCAGCCCCAACGCGCTGCCCTCGCCGTACGCCTCGTCGAAGACGACGTCGCCCAGCAATCTGCGCAGCGCCGTCTGCTGCTGTGTCCAGTAGGCGTCGTAAATGCCGGAGGCTGAGCGCAGACCGGCCCGGGTCGCCTGCGCCGCACCGAAGAGCCGGGCCGCGGTCAGCGGCTCACCGCCGGCGGCACACCGCACCGCGATCGCGTTGAGGGTGTCGCAGGCCCGCCCGTGGAAGCCGTGGTTCATCCGGGAACGCAACGCCGCGAGCAGATGCTCGTGCGCGGCCACCAGGTCGCCCCGGGCCAACGCCACCATGCCGAGCAGCATGTCCACCGAGCGGCGGCCCCTGTCGACCGGACGGGACGCCTCGACCGGCCGGGCCGCACCGAGCAGCTCCGCCGCCTCGTCCAGCGCGCCCCGCCGCCACAGCAACTCGGCCAGCCGCAGCACGGCGAAGAGCGCCTCGGAGTCGACGCCCTGCTCGTACGCCCAGTCGATGACCTCCCGACAGACCCGCTCCGCCTCGGCGAACTGTCCCATGTCGACCAGGGGCGCCGCGCGCCCCGCCAGCACCCGGGCCAGCAGGCCGGCATCGCCGGCCTGTCGGGCCGCCGCCTCCGCCCGCTGGGAGTACCTCAGCTCCTCGGCGAACTCACCGTCCGCGCCGGCATGCAGGGAATGCATGTGGTACGCCGCTGCCAGCTCCCCCTCCGGGATGGCCTCGCCGGTCTCGGCGAGCCGGCCGTAGAGCCGGAACAGCCAGAGCCGTCCCTCCCGGGCCAGCCCACGCTCCCGCCACCACTGGTCGAGCCCACCGGCCAGCCGCAGTCCGGTGCGGGCGCTGCCGCCGGTGGCGCACCAGCGCAGGGCGGCGCGCAACTCACCGGCGAGCGGATCGAGCGCGTACAGCGACAGGGTCACCGGCTGGCCGTTCGGACCGAGGTGCGCCCGTTCCAGGGCGTGCTTCGACCAGGCCACGTGCCGGTTGCGGGCGGCCTGCTCCTCACCGGCCTCCGCGAGCCTGCGGGCGGCGTACGCCCGGATCGGGTCGAGCATCCGGTACGAGCACCCCGCCACGTGCGGCTCCGCCAGCACCAGGGACTTGTCCACGAGCACGGAGAGCGGATCGAGTGGATCGTCGCCGAGCAGCCACTCCACGGTCGGCAGGTCGACTGGGCCGGCGAAGACCGCCAGCCAGCGCAACAGCCGCGCGGCGCGCGGGCCGAGCGTCCGGTACGACCAGGTGACAGTCGCCTGCATGGTCAGGTGCCGCTCCACCGCCGACCGCGCGCCAGGGCTCGCCGGGTCGGGCACGGTGGCTCCGGTCTGCGCCGCACCCCGATCGGCGGGTCGTTGACCGTCGGCCCGGTCCGGATCCGCGGGTGGCACCCGCGCCTCCCGCCCGGCGTCGAGGGTGCCGAGCACGTCGTCGAGGCGTTCGGCGAGCTGCCCGACCGAGAGCACCCGCAGGCGAGCCGCGGCCAGTTCGATGGCGAGCGGCAACCCGTCCAGCCGGCGTACCACCCGGCGCAGGTCCGCCGACTCGGCCGGGTCCGGCTCCCGGCCGCCCCGGGCCGCCGTGGTGCGGTCCAGCAGCAGCGCGACCGCGTCGCTCTCCGTGCCGTCGGGGGACGGATCGACCGACAGCGGCGGGATCCGCCACACCACCTCACCGGGCAGTGCCAGCGGCTCGCGGGTGGTCGCCAGCACCCGGACCCCGTTCCCGCCGGCGAGCAGTCGGGAGACCACGTCCGCGCAGGCCGACGGTTGGGCGTCGCAGGTGTCGAGCACGATGAGCATCCGGCGGGCGGAAGCGTACTCGACAAGCGTGTCGACCATCGGGCGTCCGGGCTCGGGGCGTAGTCCGAGCACGGCGGCGATCGCGAAGGCCACCAACCCGGGATCGGTCACCGCGGCGATGTCGACGAACCACACCCCGTCCGGGTACTGCTCGACCAGATCGGTGGCGAGTTCGACGGCCAACCGGGTCTTGCCGCCCCCGCCTGCCCCGAGCACGGTGACCAGTCGGTGCCCGGCGACGAGTTCCCGCAGCTCGACCCGTTCGGCCTGCCGGCCGACGAACGAGGTGACCTGGATCGGCAGGTTGTGCGCCACCGCGTCGGCGGTACGCGGGCGCGGGAACTGCCGCTCCAGTCCTGGTGCGACAAGCTGGTAGAGCCGCTCCCGGTCGTCGAAGCCACGTAGCCGGTGCAGACCGAGGTCGAGCAGGGACGCGTCGACCGGCAACGGATTGGCGCGCCCCGCCGTGGCGGCGGAGCAGAGGACCTGCCCACCGTGCGCCGCGGCGGCGACCCTGGCGGCCCGATGCACCTCGGGGCTGGCGTACTCGCCGTCGCGCGGCTCGGCCCAGCCGGTGTGCAGGCCCATCCGGACCCGGGGGGCCGCCTCCGGGGTGGGCCACTCGTGGTCGCCGAGCGCACGCTGAGCGGTGAGGCAGGCGGTGAGCGCGGCACTGGCGTCGCTGAAGGCCAGGAAGAACGAGTCGCCTTCGGTCAGCAACTCGGCGCCCTCGGTCGCCACGATCGTCCGGCGCAACAGGCGGCGATGCTCCGCAAGCACCGGCCGGTAGCCGGGTCCGAGCAGTTGCGCCAGCCGGGTGGAGCCTTCGATGTCGGTGAAGACGAACGTCACCCAGCCGGTCGGGAGGTGGATCCGTGCCGACATGCGTGGAACCTCCCCCCTGGCCTCAACGTGATACTTCACGAAACCAGATCATCACGCATCGTAAAAACGGCCGGTCGCGGCTCCGCTTCAAGGTGCCACTGGGACCGGCGTACGGGCAAGACCGGCCTCGCCCGGCGCACCACCCGGCCCTGCGGTCACCTCAACAGCCGCACCCGCCGCCGCAGCACCCACCGCCGGTGGGCGCCGGCGCACCGCCTGTGGTGCCACCGCCTCGCCCGGTGACCGCGACCGTGGACAACAGTTTCACCGTGTCGGCGTGCCCCTGTGGACAGGACGCCGGCTCACCAGCGCGGGCCATCGGGCGGTTGACCTCGAAGGTGTCGCCGCAGGCGCGGCAACGAAACTCGTACCGGGGCATGGCATCAGGGTACGACCGGACCTGACGCTGGTGGACAGATGGGTAATACTCGAACGGTGGCAGACGGCGAAGAGAGCAGGATCCTACGGCCGGCCGCGCCAGGTGCCGAAGCCGCCAGCAAAGGCCCGGCCCCCAGGCTGCCACGACCCCGCCGCCGCTGGCTGAGATCCACGGCCAAAGCCGACGCC
>NZ_POTX01000397.1 GCF_003236305.1 Micromonospora endophytica
AGATTTGTATAAGAGACAGGCACCGGCCGGCTGATCTGCGTGATCGGCGCGGGCGGCGACCGGGACCGGGGCAAACGGCCGATGATGGGGGTGGCAGCCGCGAAGGGAGCCGACGTGGTGGTGGTGACCGACGACAACCCGCGCACCGAGGAGCCCTCGGCGATCCGCGCCGAGGTGCTCGCCGGGGCGCACGACGCCGGCACGCCGGCCCGGATCTTCGAGGTGGCCGGGCGGCGGGCGGCGATCGACGAGGCGGTCGCGCTGGCCGCACCCGGCGACGTGGTGGCGGTGCTCGGCAAGGGGCACGAACGCGGCCAGGAGATCGCTGGCGAGGTGTACCCGTTCGACGACGTCACGGAACTGGCGGACGCGCTGCGAGCCCGCTTCGGCGACCTCAGCCAACGCGTCGAGGTCAGCGCGGGCGAGCGCGACGAGGGTGGGCGGGCCGAGGCCGGCGGCGGTCTGGCGGGTCGGCGATGATCGCGCTGAGCCTGGCCGAGATCGCCTCGGCCGTCGACGGGCGGCTGCTGGCCGCCGATCCCGCCACCCAGGTGACCGGCAGTGTGGAGTTCGACTCCCGCAAGGTGACTCCCGGTGGGCTCTTCGTCGCCTTCGACGGGGAGAAGGTGGACGGGCACGACTACGCCGCCGGGTCGGTCGAGGCCGGGGCGGTGGCGGTACTGGGCACCCGCGAGGTGCCCGGGGTGCCGATGATTTTGGTCGCCGACGCGTTGACCGCGATGGGCCGGCTGGCCCGCGCCGTGGTGGACCGGCTGCCCGAGCTGACCGTGATCGGGTTGACCGGCTCCTCCGGCAAGACCACCACCAAGGATCTGATCGCGCAGCTCACCGCGCGGCTCGGCGAGACGGTGGCGCCGCCCGGGTCGTTCAACAACGAGCTGGGCCACCCGTACACCGCGTTGCAGGCCGGGCCGTCCACGCGCTATCTGGTGCTGGAGAAGGGCGCCCGGGGCATCGGCCACGTGCGCTACCTCTGCGAGGTGGCGCCGCCGCGGATCTCGGTGGTGCTCAACGTCGGGGTGTCCCACATCGGCGAGTTCGGCTCCCAGGACAACATCGCGTTGGCCAAGGGCGAGTTGGTGGAGGCGTTGCCGGCCGACGGGCTGGCCGTGTTGAACGCCGACGACCCCCGGGTGGACGCCATGGCCACGCGTACGGTCGCCCGGGTGATCCGGTACGGCGAGGCGGCGCACGCCGACGTGCGGGCCGAGGACGTGACGCTGGACGAGCGCGGGCGGGCCGCGTACACCCTGGTGACGCCGGAGGGCAGCGCGCCGGTGCGGCTCGGGCTGACCGGCCGGCACCAGGTGGGCAACACCCTCGCCGCCGCGGCGGTGGCGCGGGAGCTGGGCATGCCGCTGGCCGAGACGGCCATCGCGCTCGGCGCGCTGGGGCTGGTCTCCACCCGTCGGATGGACGTCTTCGAGCGTACCGACGGGGTGACCGTGATCGACGACTCGTACAACGCCAACCCGGCGTCGATGGCGGTGGCGCTGCGGGCGCTGGCCGGGGTCGGCGCGGGACGGCGTACCGTCGCGGTGCTCGGCTACATGGCCGAGTTGGGCGATTTCGAGGCGCAGGGACACGCCGAGGTGGGTCTGCTCGCGGCCGAGTTGGGCGTCGACCGGCTGCTCGTGGTCGGCGAGGCGGCGACGCCGATCCACAGCGGTGCGACATCGGTAGGTGACTGGGGAGGAGAATCGGTGCTGCTCACCGATCAGGCGGCGGCCGTTCAGGTGCTGCGCAGCGAGCTACGGCCGGGCGACGTCGTCCTGGTGAAGGGGTCCAGGTACCGGACGTGGGAGGTGGCCGACGCGTTGCGCGCCGACGCCGTCGCCGACGGTTCGGCTGACCCGGCGGCCGGAGGTGGCGTGGCGTGAGAGCCGTCATCGTGGCCATCGGAGTGGCCTTCCTGGTCTCGCTGTTCTGCACCCCGATCGCGATCAGGGTCTTCACCCGGCTGAAGGCGGGTCAGCCGATCCGGACCGACGGTCCGCAGATGCACCAGGGCAAGAAGGGCACCCCGACCATGGGCGGCGTGGTGTTCATCCTCGCCACCGTGATCGCGTACGTCGCCGGCCACCTGGCGCTGACCACGCTGCCGGACGCGCAGATCGCCCAGGTCGAGCCGACCATCACCGCGCTGGTGCTGCTCGGGCTGATGGTCTTCTGCGGCGCGGTCGGCTTCATCGACGACTTCCTCAAGGTGCGCAAGCGGCACAGCGGCGGCCTGAGCGCGCGCGGCAAGCTGCTCGGCCAGATCCTGGTCGGCGCGGTGTTCGGCGTGATCGCGCTCTGGTTCCCGTCCACCATGACCGACGCCGGCGGCGAGGTGACCAACACCGAGACGGTCGGCAGCACCACGTTGAGCTTCATCCGGGACATCCCGGCGCTCGACGTCACCAAGATCGGCGCGGTGATCATCTTCATCTTCGTGGTGATGGCGGCGACGAACGGGGTGAACCTCACCGACGGGCTCGACGGCCTGGCCACCGGGGCGTCGGTGATGGTGCTCGGGGCGTACGCGGTGATCGCGTTCTGGCAGTACCGGCACTGGTGCGCCGACCCGTCGTACACCGCCAACCCGGACAACTACTGCTACACCGTCCGGGATCCACTGGAGATCGCGCTGATCGCCGGGGCGGCGGCCGGGGCCTGCGTGGGCTTCCTGTGGTGGAACACCTCGCCGGCCCGGATCTTCATGGGCGACACCGGCGCGCTCGGCCTCGGTGGGCTGATCGCCGGTATGGCGATGTCGACCCGGACGATCCTGCTGCTGCTGATCATCGGCGGCCTGTTCGTGATCATCACGATGTCGGTGGTCATCCAGATCATCTCCTTCAAGACCACAGGTAAACGTGTCTTCCGGATGTCACCCCTCCAGCACCACTTCGAACTCGCCGGCTGGAGCGAGGTCAACATCGTGGTCCGCTTCTGGATCATCGCCGGCATCGGCGTAGCCATCGCCCTCGGCCTCTTCTACAGCGACTTCCTCGCCAACATGGGCTGACCCCACCCCGACCAGTCGAGTTGATCAAGAAGTTTGCGTCCGGATCCGCGCCTGCGGTGGACGCAAACTTCTTGATCAACAGGGCGGGTGAGGGAGTTTCGACACGCCGAGGAGGGCGTACCGGGGGTGTCGGGTCGTGGTAGCGGCGATGATGGCGTTGTGGGGGAGGGACGAGCAGGGTCCGCAGCGGCGGGCAGCGGCGGGAAGTCGGTGTCGGCTGCCGGCTCGGGCGGCACCGAGGCGGGGAAGCCGGCC
>NZ_POTX01000398.1 GCF_003236305.1 Micromonospora endophytica
GAGTGGGCACGGTCGGCCGCAGCCCCCCACCGCAACCCCCGCAACCACTGAGGAAGAGAAGTGACCCCAACAACCCCCTCGACCGTGCTCACCGTGGCGGGATCGGATTCCGGTGGCGGTGCCGGCATCCAGGCCGACCTGAAGGTCTTCGCCGCCCTCGGCGCGTACGGCACGAGCGTGCTCACCGCGATCACCGCACAGAACACCCGTGGGGTGGACGCCGTATTGCCGCTGCCCCCGCAGACGGTCACCGACCAGCTCGACAGCGTGCTGTCGGACTTCGCGGTGCGGGCGGTCAAGACCGGGATGCTCGGTACGCCGGCGGTGGCGGGTGCGATCGCGGACGCGGCGGCGGCCGGCCGGCTGCCGCAGTTGGTCGTCGATCCGGTGCTGGTCGCCACCAGTGGGCACCGGCTCGGCGTGGTGGAGGCGGTGGAGCGGCTGCTGCCGTACGCCCGGGTGGCGACGCCGAACAGCGCGGAGGCCGCCGCTCTGACCGGTGCACCGGTGACGAGTGTCGACGAGGCGGTGACGGCCGCGCGGGCGCTGGTGGCCGGCGGGCCGGAATGGGTGGTTGTCACCGGCGGCGACGTGGCGGCCGGGGACGAGGCGGTGGACGTGCTGCACGGTCCGGACGGGACCACCGTGCTGCGCGGGCCGCGGGTGCCGACCCGGCACACCCACGGGACCGGTTGTTCGTTTTCGGCGGCCGTCACCGTGCGGCTGGCGCTGGGGGATCCGGTGCCGGCGGCGGTGGCGGCGGCCAAGGAGTACGTCACCCGCGCGCTGACCGGTGCGCGGGACTGGGAGTTGGGCGCGGGACGCGGCCCGCTGGACCACTTCGGCTGGTCCGCCTGAGCAGGGAGGTTGCCATGCAGGCACGGCGCAAGGTGTATGTCGAGGGAACGCGAGCAGACCTTCAGGTGCCGTTCGCGGAGGTGGAGCTGACCGGGGACAACCCTGCAGTGCGGCTCTACGACACCTCCGGCCCGGGTTCCGAGCCGGAGGTCGGCCTGCCCCCGCTGCGCGGGGCGTGGATCGCCGAGCGGGGCGACGTGGCCCCGGTGCGCGGTGCGGGCACCCCGCTGGGCGGGACGGAGGGGAAACGGCCGACGCAGCTCGCGTACGCCCGGGCCGGAATCGTCACGCCGGAGATGGAGTTCGTGGCGATCCGGGAGGGGATGGCGCCGGAGTTCGTCCGGGACGAGATAGCGGCCGGCCGAGCGGTGCTTCCGCTCAACGTCAACCACCCGGAGTGCGAGCCGGCGATCATCGGCAAGGCGTTCCTGGTCAAGGTCAACGCCAACATCGGCACCTCGGCGGTGAGTTCCTCGGTGGCCGAGGAGGTGGAGAAGCTGACCTGGGCCACCCGGTGGGGGGCGGACACGGTGATGGACCTCTCCACCGGCAAGCGGATCCACGAGACCCGTGAGGCGATCGTGCGCAACTCGCCGGTGCCGATCGGCACGGTGCCGATCTACCAGGCGTTGGAGTCCGTCGGTGGCGACCCGGTGAAGCTGACCTGGGAGGTGTTCCGGGAAACCGTGATCGAGCAGGCCGAGCAGGGCGTGGACTACATGACCGTGCACGCCGGGGTGCTGCTGCCGTACGTGCCGCTGGCGGTGGACCGGGTGACCGGCATCGTGTCGCGCGGCGGGTCGATCATGGCGGCCTGGTGCCTGGCGCACCACGAGGAGAACTTCCTCTACACCAACTTCCGGGAACTCTGCGAGATCCTGGCCCGCTACGACGTGACCTTCTCCCTCGGCGACGGGCTGCGGCCCGGCTCGATCGCGGACGCCAACGACGAGGCCCAGTTCGCCGAGCTGCGGACGCTGGGTGAGCTGACCCGGATCGCCTGGGAGTACGACGTGCAGGTGATGATCGAGGGGCCGGGCCACGTGCCGATGCACAAGATCAAGGAGAATGTGGACCTCCAGCAGGAGTGGTGCCACCAGGCGCCGTTCTACACGCTCGGTCCACTGACCACCGATGTCGCGCCCGCGTACGACCACATCACCTCGGCCATCGGCGCGGCGATGATCGGCATGTTCGGCACCGCGATGCTCTGTTACGTCACGCCCAAGGAACACCTGGGGCTGCCGGATCGTGACGACGTCAAGGCGGGGGTCATCGCGTACAAGATCGCGGCGCACGCGGCGGACCTGGCCAAGGGGCACCCGGGCGCGCAGGCGTGGGACGACGCGCTGTCGAAGGCGCGGTTCGAGTTCCGGTGGGAGGACCAGTTCAACCTCTCGCTGGATCCGGAGACCGCGCGGTCGTATCACGACGCTACGCTGCCCGCCGAACCGGCGAAGACGGCGCACTTCTGCTCGATGTGCGGGCCGAAGTTCTGCTCGATGAAGATCACTCAGGATCTCAAGGAGTACGCGGCCCGCGGGATGAAGGACAAGTCGGAGGAGTTCGTCGCCACCGGCGGCCGGGTCTACCTGCCGCTGGCCTGACCCCGTCCCGTCGCGCGCTCAGGTGCCACCGGGCGCGATCGTGACAGCCGGTGCCCGCCTGCCCGACCACCAGGCACCCACATGCATCCTTTGCTCTGCTTCAACGGACGCAACGGTTTGACCGGAAGTCGGTGGGTGGAGTGAAGCAGAGCAAAGGGTGGGGTGGGTGCTCGGCCTGCCGTCAGCTGCGGTGGTGTCGGCCGTTGGAGCGCAGCGAACGACGCTTTTTCGACGTGGCGTCGTCGTCGGCGCCGCTGAGGCCGGCCACCCAGTCCACGTACTCCTCGTCCTGTGCCGGCAGTGGCTCCTCGCCCTCGGTGCCGGTCGCCTGCGAACGCGACCTGCCACGCCGGAACAGGCCGCGCCGGCCGCCCTTGTCGCGGGGGTCGTCGCCGTCCGGCCGCACCTGTTCGGTGCGGGGAGCGGGCGGCCTGGTGAAGGCGGCGGAGACGTCGCGGACCACAGCCGCCGGGTCGGTGGAGACGCGTGGCTCGGCATCGGCGAACGCCGCCGACAGATCGGGTGCCGTCGTCCCACCCCGGCCGGGTGCCGCGGGCGATCCGCTCGGACCGGGTGCCGCGGGCGATCCGCTCGGATCGGGTGGCGTGGTGGTGCTGGTCAGGTCGGGTGTCGGAAGCTGGCGTCGGGGTCGGGGTGTCGGCTCGGCCGGCGACCTCCCGGCCGTACCACCGGCGGCCGAGGCATCGCGGTCGCTGGTGCCTCGTGCCACCACCGGGATGTCGCTGCCGTCGCCCACCGGCGACGGCTCGGCGGCGGGCTGCCCGGGTGCCTCGCCAGCAGATTGCCCGGCGGGCTCGGCAGTGGGGCGACCGGCGGGCTCGATCTGGGGCTGCGCCGCGGGCTCGGCGGGTGAGGGT
>NZ_POTX01000399.1 GCF_003236305.1 Micromonospora endophytica
GGGCTGGGCCGGGGCTGGGCCGGGCCGGGCGTCAGAGCTGCCGCATCACCTCGGTGGCGACCAGGTCCAGGTGGTCCAGGTCGCCCAGGTCCAGCACCTGGAGGTAGATCCGCTGGCTGCCGACCTCCGCGTACCGACCGATCTTGTCGACGATCTCGGCGGGGGTGCCGGCCAGACCGTTCTCCCGCAGCTCGGCCGGCTCCCGGCCGATCGCCGCGGCCCGCCGGGCCACCTCGGCCTCGTCCCGCCCGCAGCAGAGCACCAGCGCGTTGGACCAGGTCAGCTCGGCCGGGTCGCGGCCGATCTCCTGGCACGCGGCGCGGACCCGGGCGAACTGGCTGACCGTGTCGGCGATGGAGACGAACGGCAGGTTGAACTCGTCGGCGTAACGGGCGGCAAGTGCCGGCGTACGCTTCGCGCCCATCCCGCCGAGCAGGATCGGCGGGTGTGGCCGCTGCACCGGCTTGGGTAGCGCCGGCGAGTCGCTCACCTGGTAGTGCTTGCCGGTGAAGTCGAACGTCTCGCCCGACGGGGTACGCCACAGTCCGGTGATCACGGCCAGTTGCTCGGCCAGCCGGTCGAAGCGCTCCCCCAGCCCCGGGAAGGGGATCCCGTACGCCTGGTGCTCGGCGTCGTACCAGCCGGTGCCGATGCCCAGTTCGACCCGGCCGCCGCTCATCTGGTCGACCTGGGCGACGGTGATGGCGAGCGGGCCGGGCAGCCGGAACGTCGCGGCGCTCATCAGGGTGCCGAGCCGGATGGTCCGGGTGTCGCGGGCCAACCCGGCCAGCGTGGTCCAGGCGTCGGTGGGGCCGGGGTCGCCGCTGACCGACCCCATCTTGAGGTAGTGGTCGGAGCGGAAGAAGGCGCCGAAGCCGGTTTCCTCGGCGCGGCGGGCCACGGCGAGCAGGTCGTCGTAGCTGGCACCCTGCTGGGGTTCGGTGAAGATCCGCAGTTCCATGGGTCGAGCATAGGTAAGGCGACCGGGCTTGGCTGGCGGAGCTGGACGCTGCCGGAACCATTACTGTCGATCACCATGTCGACATTCACCCTTCCCACCGAGGACGTGCTGCGGGCGCGGGAGAAGCTGGTCCTCGACCACTTCGACGACGAGGTTCGCCAGGACTGGGACAGCGTGCTTACCACGTTCCCGCACCCGCACTACGAACTGGTCGCCTCGATGACCGTGCACGACGGAGACGCCGCGGTGCGCGGCTACTACCACGACACCCGGGTCGCCTTCCCGGACCAGCATCACGAGATCATCGCGATGCGGCACAGCCACGATGCGGTGATCGTCGAGTTCTGGTTGATCGGTACGCATCTCGGCCCGCTCGGCAAGATCCCACCAACCGGTGGCCGGCACCGTACCCGGATGACCGCCTACTTCATCTTCGACGAACACGAGAAGCTGGTCACCGAGCGGGTGTACTTCGACCAGCTCTCCGTCCTCAAGCAGGTGATCAGCCACCTGGACAAGAGGAAGCCACGCGATCTGCTCACGCTGATGCGCGTCGTACGCGGCATGCTCGCCATGGCCGGCAGTGCGCCGGACCCGCGTCTGCTGTCCGCGCCGGACGCCACCGACGGCCGCTAGGGACGGGTCGACCCGGCAGCGCGGTGGACGAAAATGGTTGCAGGTCTTGCAGGAGACCGCAAGAGCCTCTTTGACATTGAGTCAGAGGATGAAACAGAGGTTCACAACCATCGACCGCGCTGTTACGGTCACGCAACCACCGCAACTTCTTGCACCACTTGCAGGAATCCTTGCCGTCATCGTGACTGCACCTGACCGTCCCCTGAGGAGGGCTCCGTGCGCATCCCCCGTCCTCGCGCCGTGATACCCGCGGCGCTGGCCGCGACAATGGTCGCGGCCACCCTCACCGCCGTCACCGCCGGTGCACCCGCCAGCGCCGCCGAGGTACGCGCCAACGGCGACGCGATAGTCCACCTGTTCCAGTGGCGATGGGACTCCGTGGCCAACGAGTGCGAGACCAACCTCGGCCCCAACGGCTGGGGCGGAGTGCAGGTCTCGCCGCCGCAGGAACACGTGGTGCTGCCCAGCGCCGAGGGCGCGACCTACCCGTGGTGGCAGGACTACCAACCGGTGTCGTACCGGCTGGACGCCACCCGGCGCGGCACGAAGGCCCAGTTCGTCGACATGGTCGAGCGCTGCCGGGCGCAGGGCGTCAAGATCTATGTGGACATGGTGCTGAACCACATGAGCGGCACCGGTTCGGCCGGCAGCGGTCCAGGCAGCGCCGGCACCGTCTACAGCAAGTACAGCTACCCGAACCTGTTCAACGACGGCTCGGGCGACAGCTACGGCTACGGCGACTTCGCGCCCTGCTACCGGCGGATCAGCAACTGGGGCAACAAGCAGGAGGTCCAGGACTGCGAGCTGCTCGACCTGGCCGACCTCAACACCGCCGACCCCGAGGTACGACGGAAGATCGCCAAGTACATGAACGCGGTGATCGACCTGGGCGTGGCCGGGTTCCGGGTGGACGCCGCCAAGCACGTCCAGGAGTCACACCTGGCCGACATCATCAACCGGCTGCGCGACGTACCCGGCTTCGGCGGTCGACCGGACCTGTTCCACGAGGTGTACGGCGACGGCACGGTCCCCTACACCGCGTACGCCCCCTACGGCGGGGTGACCAACTTCGACTACCAGCGGGCCGTGTCGTCGGCGTTCCGCGACGGCAACATCGCCCAGCTCGGCAACCTGCCCAACTACGGCGGATTGACCGCGCAGCAGGCAGTGGTGTTCGTCGACAACCACGACACCCAGCGGGAGAACCCGACGCTGACGTACAAGAACGGGGCCCGCTACTACCTGGCGGACACGTTCATGCTGGCCCACCCGTACGGCCGGCCGCAGCTGATGTCGAGCTACGCCTTCGGTTCCGTGCACGGCCAGGGCCCGCCCAGCACGTCCAACGGCACCACCCTGGCTGCTGACTGCACCGGCGGGGCGTGGATCTGCGAGCACCGCAACCCGGGCGTGGCCGGCATGCCGGGCTTCCGCAACGCGGTCGCCGGCACCGGCATCGGATCGGTGGTCACCGACGGCAACGGCCGGCTGGCCTTCGCCCGGGGCAACCGGGGGTACGCCGCCTTCAACGCCACCGGCAGCGCGTGGAGCCGCAGCTTCAGCACCTCGCTGCCGGACGGCCGCTACTGCAACGTGGGCCGGGGCGCGTACGACAGCTCCACCGGAGCCTGCCCGGGCGGCGCGGTGACCGTCTCCGGCGGTGCCTTCACCGCGTCCATCGCCGCGGACCAGGCCGTCGCACTGCACGTCGAGGCCCGCCTGGACGGCCCGAACCC
>NZ_POTX01000039.1 GCF_003236305.1 Micromonospora endophytica
GTGCCGGGGTGGGGGGTAGCGGCGGGAGGATCGCGGTCGGCTCGATGGCTCCGGTCGCCTCGGTGCGGGCGGACGGCCAGGGCAGCAGCGCGGTGGCGGCGGATCCGAGCGCGCCGGCGGCGACGGCGATCAGGGCAGCGTAGTACGGCCAGAGTTGGTAGCGGTCACCCGCGTGACCCGGACCCGCAGCCAGATAGGCGAAGGCCACCAGCAGTGGCCCGGCGCTGCCGCTCGCCCCGCTGACCAGCGGTGCACACCCGTGCCGGCGGGCCAGGGCACCGGTGGCCGCGCCCGCCAGCAGGGTCAGCATCGGCAACAGCAGCAGGGCCAACCGTTGCGTCGTGTCGTCGGTGAGCCACGCCGGCTCCAGCACGCCGAGGCGAACCGGGGTCAGCGGCCCGCTGTCTCCCAGCGACGGTACGACCGACAGCAGCGCCACCAGCCACAGCACGCCGGCCAGGGCGACCGCGTTCCAGGCGAAGGGCGGCTGTGCCAGCACGGCCAGCACGGCACCGGCGCCGATCAGCGCGCCGAGCACGGCGCAGACGGCCACGGTCCAGATCGGGTGCACCGACCCGGTCTCCGCGCTGCGGGCCAGCTGCATGCACAACGGCGCCACGACCACGGCGCCCAGCGCGGCACTGCCGGCGACGGCCAGCTGCCGACGCAGGCCGGTGAGGTGCCCGTCGGCACGGGCCAGCCGCTCGACGAGCAGGGCAGCGGCGACGGCTGCGTTCGTCGCGAACCAGCCGACCCAGACGAGCTGGGCCGGCCACTGGTTGACGGCGGCACCGGTGAAGGTGCCGGTGAGCCTGACGATGCCGAAGCCGAAGGCGAGGCCGAGCTGACCGGCCCCGGCCAGCAGGCTGACGCCGAATGCCGTGAGCATCAGGCGGCTCAAGGTCCGATGGGCCATGTCCGGCACGTTACGGTTCGTCGCCACCGATCGCCACCGGCACGCCGGAGCAGGGCGTATGACCTGCTCGGAGCGGGTCTACTTCAGCTCGACCAGGCGGGCCAGATAGGTGGTGTCACCGACGTTGGTCAACATGTGAACCGCACCCGGATCGCGGTAGACCACCCCGCCGGTCGGCTCGTCCGCGTCGATCCGGACGCCGTCGACGGTCTGGATCACGTTCTTCGCACCCTGGACGGCCACCACCAGGTACGGGTGGTCGTGCCGGTGCAGCGGCTGGCCCTCACCCGGCTCCAGCCGGATGTGCCAGACCCGGACCCGGTCGTTCTCGAACACGATCTCCTGACCCACCGGGCCGAGGACGAGACCCTCCCCGGGCGAGTGGGCGTCGGGCGGTGGTGAGGTCATCGGATTCCGTCCAGTTGGGGAAGCACCTCGGCGGCGATGAGTTCCAGGTGATCCAGGTCGGTGAGGTCGGTCAACCGCAGATGAACCCGCTCGGTGCCGATCTGCGCGAACTCGCCGATCCGGTCGAGCAGTTGTTGCGGCGAGCCGACGACCGGGGCCTCGGGCGGCAGGGCGCTCTTGGCGTGCAACGGGGCGGCCCGCCGGTGAGCTTCCGCGTCGGTACGCCCGATGGCCGCCACGATGCCGGCGGAGAGCCGCAGCGGAGCGCGTCCGCTCTCGGCGCGGCCGACCCGCTCGGACGCCTCCCGTGCCCGCTCGTACGCCTCGCCGGTCTGCGCGATGCCGGTGAACGGCACGTTGAACTCGTCGGCGTACCGGGCGGCCAGCTCCGGGGTGCGCTTGGCGCCGCGGCCGCCGACGATCACCGGCGGGCCCGGCTGCTGCACCGGCTTGGGCAGGGCGGGGGCGTCGGTGAGCCGGTAGTGCTCACCGGTGTAGCTGTAGGTCCCGCCCGACGGGGTGCGCCAGAGACCGGTGATCACTTCGAGCTGCTCGGCGAGTCGGTCGAACCGCTCGCTCGTACCCGGGAACGGGATGCCGTACGAGAGGTGTTCACGGGCGTACCAGCCGGCCCCGATCCCGAGCTCGACCCGGCCGCCGCTCATCTGGTCCACCTGCGCCACCATGACGGCCAGCGGTCCGGGCAGCCGGAAGGTCGCCGAGGTGACGAGCGTGCCCAGCCGGATCCGGCTGGTCTCCCGGGCGAGTGCGGCGAGCGTGAGCCAGGCGTCGGTGGGCCCGGGCAGCGACGGTTCGTCGCCCATGGCCTGGTAGTGGTCGGCCCGGAAGAAGCCGTCGAAGCCGCCGTCCTCGGCGAGCCGGGCGAACCGGAGTTGGTCGTCGTAGCTGGCGCCTCGGTGCGGTTCGGTGAAGACGGCGATCCGCATGTTCATCGCTCCTCCGCGCCCACGCCCGCCGGCTGGTCGCGTTCCATCAGCAGCTCGTGCAGGTCGGCGCTGACCTGGGCGACGTCGGCCAGGTGCGCGTTGCGGCCGAGGGTACGGGGCCGGGGAATCGTCACCTCGACGATCTTGCGGACCCGGCCCGGCCGCGGGCTGAGCACCACCACCCGGTCGGCGAGCAGCACCGCCTCGTCGATGGAGTGGGTGACGAAGACGATCGTCGCGCCGGTGCGCATGTGCACCCGCTGAAGTTCGCCGGCGAGTTCCTCGCGGGTCAGCGCGTCCAGCGCGGAGAAGGGCTCGTCCATCAGCATCACCCGGGGGTCGCCGATCAGCGACCGGCACAGCGACACCCGTTGCTGCATGCCGCCGGAGAGTTCGTGCGGCAGCCGCTTCTCGAAGCCGGCCAGCCCGGCGACGTCGAGCAGTTGCCGGGCTCGGTCGCGATGATCGGCCCGCTTCCAGCCGAAGATCTCCACCGGCAGCAGGACGTTGTCCAGCACGGTGCGCCAGGGCAGCAGGGCCGGCCGCTGGAACAGCATCGCGATGTCCGGGCGTGGCCCGGTGATCGGCGTGCCGTTCACGGTGACCTCACCCGAGGTGACCGGGATCAGGCCGGCGATCAGCCGGAGCAGGGTGGACTTGCCGCATCCGGAGCGACCGAGCACGGCGACGAACTCGCCCTCGGCCACGTCGAGGTCGATGCCGCGCAGCGCCTCGACCCGGCCGGAACGGCCGTCGAAGGTGCGGGACACCTCGGACAGACGGATCATCTCCGGGGGCCTCCGCTGAGTGAGCGATCAGGAGTCCGGCAAAGGTTATCCGGCCTGCCCCTGATCAGAGCGTCCGGGGTGGACACTACTTTGTATCCGTTCCGCAACCCGATACGCCTGGCGTCGCAACTGTGGGGTTCTCGTACGCTGTGCCCGCGAAGAGTCCCCCTGGTATGCGGTGTCGGCTTCCACCTCCGGCCGTCGATGCCGCCCCGACAAACCCCCTCCCGGCGGCACGGACGCCCCGGTGGGAAAGGAAGTGCACTGATGAGAAGGCTGACCCGTACGGTCGCCGCGGCCACCATGGCCACCGCGCTCGCCCTCGTCTCCGCCGCCTGCGGATCCGACGACGACGACAAGGGCGGTGTCGGCTCGTCCCTGGAGCAGGTGACCTACCTCACCTCGTTCGGCAACTTCGGGCGTGACTCCTACGCCTGGGTGGCCAAGGAGAAGGGCTTCTTCAAGGACGCCGGCTTCGAGGTGGACATCAAGGCCGGACAGGGCACCGGCAACGTGATCCAGACCATCGTCGGCGGTCAGGCGCAGTTCGGCCCGATCGACCTGACCGGTGGTCTGCTCCAGGTCGGCAACGGCGAGGCCAAGGACTTCGTCGCGGTGGCCGCGATCCAGCAGCGCACCATGGCCGCGATCGCCACCGTCGAGGGCACGGGCATCAACACCCCGAAGGACCTGGAGGGCAAGACGCTCGCCGACACCCCCAGCTCGGTGGTCCGCAACCTCTTCCCGACGTACGCCCGGATGGCGGGCATCGACTACGCCAAGGTGAAGTGGGTCAACGGTGAGGCGCAGACCCTGATGGGCACGCTCGCCTCCGGTTCGGTGGACGGCATCGGACAGTTCGTCGTCGGTCAGCCCACCATCGAGGCGGTGACCAAGAAGAAGGCCGTCCTGCTGCCGTACAGCAACGTGATGCAGGACCTCTACGGCAATGTGCTGATCACCTCCAAGCAGTACGCCACCGAGAAGCCGGAGCAGGTCAAGCGCTTCACCGAGGCACTGCTCAAGGGCCTGGAGTACGCCCTGACGAACCCGCAGGAGGCGGCCGAGATCCTGGCCAAGAACGCCGAGGCCGTCAACCCCGCCGCAGCTGCCGCCGAGCTTCAGCTGATGGCCGGTTACGTCCGCTCCAGCAACTCCGGCACCGCACTGGGCACGCTGGACAGCGGCCGGGTCGCCAAGAGCATCGCGATCCTGCGCGGTGCCGGTGCCCTGAAGTCGGACCTCACCCCCGACCAGGTCATCGACTTCAACCTCACGCCCAAGGCCTGAGGACGAGACTCGCACCCGAGGCCGATCGGTTCGACACGGGGTGCGCCGCACCGGCAAGCCGGTGGGGCGTACCCCCTTGCCATGCCAGACCCGCGCACCCGCCAGCGTCACCCGAATAGCAGGAGGAACCCGATGACCGACGTCCGCCCACGCCAGCCGGATGCGGCGCGCGGACCGGCGCCGTCCCAGGCGGCACCGCGCGGCCGGCAGCGGCGCCCCGCCGACCTGCGCCCGGCGGCCACCGCGGCCCTGCTACCGGTCGCCGGTTTGCTGATCGCCCTGGGCCTCTGGTGGCTGGTCGCCCGGCTGGAGCTGATCCATCCGGCTGCCCTGCCACCGCCGGCCGACGTGTGGACCGCCTTCGCCGAGCGGCCGGCGCGGCTGCTGGAGCACACCCTCGCCACCACCGGCGAGATCCTGGTGGGCTTCGCGCTCTCGGCGGTGGCGGGCGTACTGCTCGGTCTGGCGCTGGCCGCCTCCCGGACGGTCGAGCGGATGTTCACCCCGCTGCTTGTCGCCATCAACGCGGTTCCGAAGATCACCCTCGGGCCGCTGTTGGTGGTGGCGCTCGGCTGGGGACAGAAACCCATCCTGACCATGGTTTTCCTGCTGTGCTTCTTCCCGATCGTGCTCTCCACCGCGACCGGTCTCACCACCACGCCGGCGGAGCTGGCCGAGCTGGTCCGCTCCTACAACGCCTCCCGCTGGCAGGCGTTCCGCAAGGTACGGTTCCCGGCCGCGCTGCCGCAGATCTTCGTCGGCCTCAAGGTCGCCATGCCGCTGGCCGCGATCGGTGCGGTGATCGGTGAGTTCCAGGCCGGTGAGGGTGGCCTCGGGTACGTCATCCAGCAGTACGCGGGCATCGGGGACACCGCCACCGCCTGGGCGGCCATCATGCTTGTCGCCCTGGTCAGCATCCTGCTCTACAGCGTGTTGGTGCTCGTCGAGCGCCGCAGCCTGCCCTGGCTGCGGGAAACCACGTCCAGCCGCTGAGATCAGCTCGCCAGTCGCCACCGACCGTTGCGGGCCACGAGCGTGGTCAGTGCCTGCGGCATGAGCCCGGAGTGGTTGTCCGGCGTCATCCGGATCGGCCCGGACAGCCCGTCCAGCTGGGCGGTCTCCAGCAGGTTCCGGATGCCCTCCCGGTCGACCTGACCGGCCGGCCCGCCGGCCCGTAGTTCCGCGTCCGCGATGAGTTGGATGGCGTCGGCCGCGAACGACGACGAGCCGTGGTAGCCGCCGTAGCGGGCGGTGTAGTCCTGGAACCACTGCCGGCGGGCCGCCTTCGCGGGCGTGGTGGCGATCACGTCGTCGATCACCATCGTCTGGGTGAAGACCAGTCGGGCCCGCTCGGCGTCCTCGGCCGCCTCACCGAGGAAGAGGTTGCCGGCGGCCAGGGCGTCGAGGAACAGCCCGCCGTTGAAGCCCGCCCGCCTGGCCGCGCCGGTGGCCAGCATGGCCTGCTCCGGCGGGGTCCAGATGACGAGCGCGTCGGGCGCGACCGAGGTCAGCGTGGTGACCTGTTGGTCCACGTTGTTGCTGCCACCCCGGACCGACGCCTCGGCCGCCACCTGGATGTTGGCGTTGGCGAACTCGCGACGCAACGCCTGGGCGCCCTCGCGTCCGTACGTGTCGTCGCTGCGCAGCAGGCCGACCGTGTCGATGCTGCGGCGCTGCAGCTCGACGGTGAGCGCGCTGGCGTTGTCGGCCGGGTTCGGTGCCAGCTTGAACACGTATCGGCGCTCCGCCACCGGGTTGGCCACGGCGTCGGCCGCGGCCAGCGCGACAGTCGGGATCTTCTGCTCGTTGATGGTGTTCGCCGCGCCGACGGCGCATTCGTGGCAGCCGCCCATGATGATGGCGCTGACCCGTGGATCCTTGCTGAACTCGGCGATGTTGCGCAGGGACTCGCCGGCGTCGGAGCGGTTGTCCTTTGGCAATAGTTCGATCGATCGGCCGTTAAGCGCACCGGAGGCGTTCAACTGCTCGATCTTCAGTTCCATCGCCTGCTGGTACGCCTTCCCCACCTCAGCGGCGGCGCCGGACAGCTCCAGGTCGACGGCGATGACGATGGGGGAGGTGTCCTGCTCATCTCCGCCGAACTGGCAGCCGGTGAGGGTGGTGGCCAGCATGGTCGACGCGACCAGGGTGGCGGTCGCGGAGCGGAACGGGGTCAACTCTGTCCTCCTGATGCGGCGCTGGGGGCCGGTCACCGGTGGCGCGACCATCCGCAGTGGATATTCGGAGTGCGCCTGCCGTACCGTGTGCGCGAAGCCTGCAAAACCTTGCCAATGCCAGGCGCTGTGGTCAAGCGGGGCGATCGGCTGCGTTTCGGGACAGGGATCCCACATGTTGGGGTAACAAGATGTTTTCCGATACTCACGCTCGCGACACGAATGACCACTCTGGAGGTACCTGCCCTGATCAAGGGCACCGCCGAAATGTAGGTATTAGTTGTCTCCATCACTGGATGCGCTCCCACAGACCGTTTCCTGCCTCACCGCGGCTTCCCAAAAACGATCTCGTCTGATGAAATCGCGGCCGGGCCGCGCACGGCGCCGGCCGTCGCTACCCCCGCGGGTCGACGGGTCAGGCGTGGAGAAACCGACGGAGGCGATGTCGTGAGCACCGGACCGACGACCCTGCCCGCCAGCGGTGATGCCGCCCAGTCCGGCCGCCGTCGGCTGTTCCGGCTGCGGGACGTGCGGATCCGATCCAAGCTGGCGTTGATCCTCGTGGTGCCGGTCGCCGCGATCATCGCGCTGGCCACGGTCCGCCTGGTCTCCGTCGGTGCGGGCGCCTACGACGCGACCGAGGCCCGCTCCCTCACCACGCTCGCCGTCGACGTCTCCGCGCTGGCGAACGACCTGCACGCCGAGCGGATGGCGGCGGCGGCGTACCTGGCCTCCCCGAAGAAGGCGCAGGCCGACGCCTACAGCGCCCGGGTGCGTCGGACCCAGGAACGAGTCGACGGGTACCGCGCCGAGCGGGCCAAGATCGAGGAGGCCCCCGCCGCCGTCGGTGATCGCCTGGCGGCCATCGACGGGCACCTGGACACGCTCGACGTGACCCGGCAGGAGATCCTCGGCCGGCCGCAGATGGAGGTGGCCGAGGCGGCCCTGCGCTACGGCGTGGTCGTGGCCGACCTGGTCGCCTACGGCGACGGGCTGGCCCAGCTGCCCGGCTCGGAGAGCCTGGCGGACAGCCGGCGGGCGGTCGCCGCGTTCGCCCGGGCCAAGGCGGCCGTCGCCGAGGAGGAGTCGGTCGCCTTCACCGCGCTCACCGCCGGCCGGCTGGACAACGAGCAGTTCTCCACCTTCGTGGCCACGCTGACCAGCCAGCAGGAGGCACTGCTGGCCTTCTCGCTGGCCGCCGACCCCGTTCAACGCGCGCTTGTCGAGAGCACCGTCTCCGGCGACGCCGTGGTGCTGGCCGACCGGATCGCCACCGATGTCAGCCGCTCGGTGAACCAGCGCTCACCGGTCACCGCCACGGAGGCGACCGCGGCGATCGGCGCGGTGAACGAGCTGATGCGGTGGGCGGAGATCGAGTTGCAGGACCGCCTGCTCAGCCAGACCGAGCAGGCCCGCTCGGACGTGGTCCGGCAGGCGATCATCGAGACGGCGCTGGTGCTGCTCACCCTGATCATCGCCGTGACCCTGGCGGTGGTGCTGGCCCGCTCGCTCAACCACTCGCTGCGCCGGCTCCGCGAGGGCGCGCTCTCGGTGGCCAACCGTGACCTGCCGGACGCGGTGCGGCGGCTGCAGGAGATGGGCAACGTCAACGACAGCAGTGTCAAGGAGATCGTCCGCGAGGTGCGGGATCCGATCCAGCTCGACAACCGCGACGAGGTGGGTCAGGTCGCCTCGGCGTTCAACGTGGTGCACCGCGAGGCGGTCCGGGTCGCGGCCGAGCAGGCGGCCCTGCGGAGCAGCGTCTCGGCGATGTTCCTGAACCTGGCCCGGCGTAGTCAGACCCTGGTCGACCGCATGATCGGCGAGCTGGACGCGATCGAACGTGGCGAGGAGGACCCGAAGCGGCTCGCGCAGCTCTTCGAACTCGACCACCTCGCCACCCGGATGCGCCGTAACGACGAGAACCTGCTCGTGCTGGCCGGGGCGGACTCGACCGCGCCGCGCCGGGACGACGCGTTGCTGGTGGACGTCTTGCGTGCCGCGCAGTCCGAGGTGGAGCTCTACAACCGGATCGAGTTCGGCACCGTCGACACGGACGTCTCGGTGGCCGCGCACGCGGTGAACGACGTCGTACGGCTGGTGGCCGAGTTGCTGGACAACGCCACCCGCTTCTCGCCACCGAACACCACGGTGGTCGCCGACGGCCGGCGGATCCGGGACTACGTCCTGATCCAGATCGAGGACCGCGGCCTCGGCCTGACCGACGAGCAGCTCGACTCGCTCAACCGGCGACTCGGCGAGGCGCCCAACGTGGACGTGGCGGCGTTCCGGCTGATGGGTCTGGCCGTGGTGAGCCGACTCGCCTCCCGGTACGGCATCCGGGTCGACCTGCGCCGCAACGTCGAGGGCGGCACCGTGGCCCAGGTCACGTTGCCCGCGGCCACCGTGGTGCTGCCGAATCCGCGTGGCCGGGACCAGGCGATCACCCGGCCGCGCCAGCCGTTGGCGGTCGAGCAGGCCCCGACCACTCCGGCGAACGGGGCCGAACCGTTCGGTGGGGCGGGACGCACCGGCACCGCCACGTTGAGCGACCGCTGGCGCAGCAACACCCCCTCCGCCACGCCCTGGCCGTCGACCGATCCGGCGCCGGCCCAGAGCCCACCGGTCAGCACCCCGCCGCCGGCCTTCGCGGGCGGGTTCAATGCCGGTACGCCCACCGTCGCCCAGCCGACCCTCGATCCGCTGCCCCGTCGCACCGCCAACCCGGAACCGGCCGCGCCCGTGCTCCCGGCGGGTCCGGTCGCCGGTGCCGGGGTCGGCACTCCGACCGCTGCCACCGGCTCCGGTGCCCCGGTCGGCTTCGCCGGGTCCAATGGCACGGGCGGCGTCGCTGCTTCCGGTGGCGCGGGCTTCGGCAGTCCCGGTGCTGCGGGCGGCTTCGGCAGTCCCGGGGGTGCGGGCGGCTTCGCCGGTTCCGCGGGTGCGGGTTTCGCCGCGGCCGGTAACCCGAACCCGGGTGGGAGCTACGACGGTGCGGGCTTCGGCGGGCTGGGCGCCAGCCTGGCCGCCACCGTCCCGGTGTCCACCGGGCCCATCACCGCTGCGCCGGAGCCGCAGGCCGAGGCGCCGATTTTCCGGGAGATGGAGGCGGTCTGGTTCCGGGCACACGGCAACGACGCCACCGCGATCTTCAGCCGGCCACAGTTCGACGACCCGCCGCCACAGCCGGCCGCCGGCGGTCCGGCGCCGACCCGGGGACGCAACCCGCTGCCCACCCGGACACCGGGCGCGGCGGCCGGAGGCGTCACACCACAGCCGTCTCCTGCGGCGAGCGCTCCGCCGCTCGGCGTGGTGCCGCCGGCAGCACGGCCGGCACCGCGACCAGCGGAATCGCCGACCCCGCCGGTCGGTGGACCGGCCGACGAGGCCTGGCAGACGGCAGCCGACGAGGGCTGGTCCCGGGCCAGCCGAGCGGCCGACCCCACTCCCGCCGGGACCACCCGTTCCGGTCTGCCGAAGCGGGTGCCGCAGGCACAACTCGTACCCGGCGGGATCGAACCGCGCGGTGGACGTGAGCACAGTCGCCGTACGCCGGACGAGGTACGCGGCCTGCTGTCGGCGTACCACCGCGGCGTGCAGCGTGGCCGGACGGCCGGCGCGAGTCAGAACAGCACCTCGACCAAGGAGACGAGCCGATGAACAGGCCAGCGGCCATGCAGGACATGGGTTGGCTGCTCACCAACTTCGCTGACAGCGTGGCGGGCATCGCCCACGTGGTGGCGGTGTCCGCGGACGGGCTGCTGCTCGCCTCCTCCCGCGACCTGCCAGCGGACCGGGCGGACCAGCTCGCCGCGATCACCTCCGGCGTGGTCAGCCTGACCGAGGGGGCGGCGCGGATGTTCAGCGCCGGCGGGGTGTTGCAGACAGTCATCGAGATGGACAGCGGCTATCTGTTCCTGATGTCCATCAGCGACGGCTCGTCGATGGCGGTGCTGGCCGCCCGCAGCTGCGATGTCGGTCAGGTGGGCTACGAGATGGCCCTGCTGGTGGAGCGGGTCGGCGCGGCGTTGGTACCGCTGCCCCGGGACGCGGTGCGGTCCTGACGGGTGCGGCGTGACGGCGGACAAGGAGAGGAGGTGATCGCGGATGGAACAGCAGCGGCGTGACCCGCGCGGTGCGCTGGTGCGCCCGTACGCGGTCACCCGGGGCCGCACCGAGCCACGCCAGGACATCGCCCTGGAAGCGGTGCTGATGGCCAGCCCCGCCCAGATCAACGAGTCGCGGTTTGCCGGGCATGACAAACATCGCATCGCCATGGTCTGCGAGGGCCGGCCCGAATCGCTGGCGGAGATCGCCGCGTACACCCGGCTACCGCTGGGTGTCGCCCGGGTGCTGGTCGCCGACATGGTGGCCGAGGGTTTGTTGACGCTACAGACGGCCGCCCCCGCCACAGGTTACGAGGAGCGGATGGAAATGCTGGGAAGGGTGCTGAGTGGACTTCGCGAGCTATGACCCCGCCGGGGCCCGCCAGAGCCGGGGAATCATCTCCGCGAAGATCGTCGTCGCGGGTGGCTTCGGTGTCGGCAAGACAACGCTTGTCGGCGCGATCTCCGAGATCACGCCGCTGACCACCGAGGCGGTGATGACCGCGGCGGGCGTCGGCATCGACGATCCGTCCAAGGTGCCGGGCAAGGAGACCACCACGGTCGCCATGGACTTCGGCCGGATCACCATGGCGCAGGATCTGATCCTGTACCTCTTCGGTACACCCGGGCAGACCCGGTTCTGGTTCATGTGGGACGAGATCATCAGGGGAGCGGTGGGTGCTGCGGTCCTGGTGGACACCCGCCGGATCACCGACGCGTTCGCTCCGCTCGACTACTTCGAGAGTCGCAAGCTGCCGTACGTGGTCGCGCTCAACCGGTTCGACGGCGCGCCGCAGTACGAAGTGGAGGAGGTCCGCGAGGCGCTGGCGATCTCGCCGGACGTGCCGCTGGTGTTGTGCGACGCGCGGCATCGGGATTCGGTCAAGCAGGTGCTGATGACAGTCGTCGAGCACGCCATGCGCCGCCTTCAGGCCGAGCACGACCGGGGTCACCCGACCCCGGTGGGCTGAGCCGGGGCCGGCGAACCGCCGCTGAGTGAGATCGGTTGACCGGTCTCGTTCAGCGGCGGTTTGTCGTTTCTGGCACCGTCGTCCCCACTTGACGCTCCGCTGCCCGGAGTCGCGGAAACCGTCCTGACCTGCGACAACGTACGATCCTTCCGGCACGTGACGCTGCGTGAATAGATATTCACACCGTGCGCTGACGAGAGGGGGAGTTCATGCGGACGGTAAGAGTCATCTCAGTGGTGCTGGGGGCGACGCTCGGCGTGGGACTGGCCGGGGCACCCGCGCAGGCGGCGGTCTCCGACCCGACCACCCGGGCCAACACGCTCACCGCGATGCGGGGCGAGGCGTTCGCCCACGCCGCCTACCTCGCGTACGCGCAGGAGGCGGAGCGGACCGGCGAGTTGGACATCGCGGAGCTGTTCCGCAGCACGGCCGCCACCGAACTGGACGAACACTTCACGGAGGAGGCCGAGCTGATCGACTTCGTCCGGAGCAACACGGCGAACCTGCGGGTGTCGATCGCCGGCGAGACGGAGGAGCACACCACCACCTACCCGGGCTTCGCCGAACAGGCCCGCCGGGACGGTTGCCTGCCGGCCGCCGCGCTCTGGGAAGAACTCGCCGCCGACGAGGGGGTGCACGCCGAACGGTTCCGGATCGCGCTGTTCGCCATCACCAACCCCGGCTCCGGGGTCCGAGTGCCGGTCGGCGTGCGGGTTCCGCCGGTGCCGATCGAGGCGACCGAGCCGGTCTGCACCGGCCAGACCCAGGAGAACCTGCTGACGACGCTGCGCGGCGAGGCGTTCGCGTACGCCAGCTACCTGGCCTACGCCGCGCACGCGCGCGACACCGGGCGGCTCCGCCTGGCCCGGCTCTGGGAGAACACCGCCAGCCAGGAACTCGGTGAACACTTCGCCGAGACGGCAAACCTGTACGGCCTGGTCGGCAGCAACGAGAGGAACCTGCGTACCTCGATCGCCGGTGAGCAGCACGAGGCGACCACCATGTACCCGGCGTTCAGCCGCCAGGCCGCGTCGGTCGACGAAGGCGAGGCGGCGGGGCTCTTCGCCGAGATCGCGCACGACGAGGCCCGGCACGCCTCGGCGTTCCTGAACGCGCTCGTCGACCTGGTCCTCGGCGGCGGGGCGGAAACGGACGAGGCGGCGACCGCTGCCGACCGCCAGCCGGCGCCGGACCGTCCCGGCGCCCGCGCTTAGTCGACCCGGAGCCGGTAGCCGCGCTTGACCACGGTCTGCACCACCCGGGGGGCGCGTAGCCCGGCCCGCAGCCGGGCCACCGCCATCTCCACCGCGTGCTCGTCCGCGCCACGCGGCAACGTGCGCAGCAGGGCGGTACGGGAGAGGACCCGGCCCGGTGCGGCGGCCAGCGTCCGCAGCACCGCCATCGGAGCCGGGGCGAGCGGGCGAAGCTCTCCGTCCACCACGGCGGCGTGCCCGCGCAGGGTGAGCAGATGACCGGCGGCCTTGATGGTGACGGTCCGCCGGGGTAGTTCGTCGACGATCGTCCGGACCAGTGCGCCGAGTCGGGCCCGGCTCGGCGCACTGACCGGCACCCCCCGCCGCAGCAGCGGCTCCGCGGTGACCGCCCCGACGCAGCTGGCCAACACGTCACCGCGGAACGCCTCCAGCACGGCCTCGGTGCGGTCACCCGCGGCGCGCATCAGCGCCTCGGCCGCCGGCGCCGAGGTGAAGGTGACCGCGTCGACCAGCCGACCGGCCACCAGGTCGACCAGCCGGTGCAGCGGCGCCGGGTCGGTAGGCGGCGCCCAGCGGTAGACCGGAACCTCGATCACGGTCGCCCCGGCCTCCTCCAGCGCCCTGGTGCACTCCGGTTGCCGATCGCCGTGCAGCTGCATGGCGATCACCTGGCCGGCCACGCCCCGCCGCCGCAGGTGATCGACCACCTCGTCACAGCTCTCCGAGGCGGGGGACCACTGGTCGTAGAGGCCGGCGGCGCGAATCGCCCCGCGCGCCTTGGGCCCGCGGGCCACCACGTACGCGTCACCGAGCACCGAGCGCAGCGGCTCGGCCAGGCCCCACCCCTCGGCAGCCTCCAGCCAACCCCGCATCCCGATCCCGGTGTTGGCCATCAGGATGTCCGGTGGCCGGTCCAGGCAGGCGCGGGTGGCCTCGCGTAGCTCGGTGTCGTCCGCCAGCGGCACGATCCGCAGCGCGGGCGCGAGCACCACCCGGGCGCCGCGCCGTTGCAGCAGCGCAGCGAGTTCGTCCCGCCGCCGGTCTGCGGTGACCCCGATGGTGAAGCCGGCCAGTTCCTCGCGCATTCACCCCTCCTGTCGCAGCCGCACCTCGACCATGCCGTCCCGGCAGCGGACCTCGTGCCGGGTCACGCTGACCCCGGGCAGGTCGAGACAGTCCCCCGTACGCAGGTCGTACACCTGCTTGTGCAGCGGCGACGCGACCGTCGGCAGCCCGCCCCGGCTGCCCACGATCCCCCGGGACAACACGTACGCGCCGGTGACCGGGTCACGGTTGTCGATCGCGAAGAGTTCGTCAGCGGTCCGGAAGAGCGCCACCTGCACCCCGTCGACCAGGGCAGCGACTCCTCGGTTCGGGTCCAGCCGGTCCAGCGGGCAGACAACGGTCCAGCGCAGTGCGATGGTGGTGGTGGTGATGCTCATCGCCGTACCTCCGGCAGCCCGAGGGCGACCGGTTGACGGCCGGCGGGTGATTGCCCGACGACGGGTACGGGTTGCCCGCGTTCGGTGACGAAGGTGATCGACGGGTCGGGCACCTCCGGGGCGTTGACGAACGAGGTGAACCGGCGCAGTCGTTCCGGATCCTCAAGCACGTCCCGCCACTCGTCGGAGTAGGCGGCGACGTGCCGCGCCATCGCGGCGTCCAGTTCCGCGCAGAGGTCGAGCGAGTCGTCCACGATCACGGCCCGCAGGTGGTCGAGTCCGCCCTCCATCGCCTCGATCCAGGCGGCGGTGCGCTGCAACCGGTCGGCGGTGCGGATGTAGTACATCAGGAACCGGTCGATGAGCTGGATCAGCGCCTCGGTGGACAGGTCGGTGGCGAACAGGTCGGCGTGCCGGGGCCGGAAGCCCCCGTTGCCGCCGACGTAGAGGTTCCAGCCGGTCTCGGTGGCGATGATGCCGAAGTCCTTGCTGCGGGCCTCGGCGCACTCCCGGGCACATCCGGAGACCGCCGATTTGATCTTGTGCGGGGCGCGGAGCCCCCGGTAGCGCAACTCCAGGGCGACGGCGAGGCCGACCGAGTCCTGCACCCCGTACCGGCACCAGGTGGAACCGACACAGGACTTCACCGTACGCAGCGCCTTGCCGTACGCGTGCCCGGACTCGAAGCCGGCGTCGACCAGCCGGCGCCAGATCTGCGGCAGTTGGTCGACCCGGGCCCCGAACAGGTCGATCCGCTGCCCGCCGGTGATCTTGGTGTAGAGGTTGAAGTCCCGGGCCACCTCGCCGATGACTATCAGCTTCTCCGGGGTGATCTCACCGCCGGGGATCCGGGGCACCACCGAGTAGCTTCCGTCGCGTTGCAGGTTCGCCAGGAAGTGGTCGTTGGTGTCCTGAAGGGACGCCTGCTCGCCGTCGAGGATGTGCCCGTTGCCGAGCGAGGCGAGGATCGAGGCGACGACCGGTTTGCAGGTGTCACAGCCCCGCCCTCGGCCGTGCTCGGCGAGCAGCCGGGAGAAGGTCCGGATGCCGCGTACCCGGACGATGTCGAACAGCTCCTGCCGGCTGACGTCGAAGTGCTCGCAGAGCGCCTTCGACTGGACCACGCCTGCCGCGTCGAGCAACTGCTTGAGCATCGGCACACAGGAGCCGCAGCTGGTGCCGGCGCGGGTGCACGCCTTCAGCGCGGGCACATCCGTGCAGCCACCGGCGATGGCCGTGTCGATGTCCGCCCGGGTGACCGCGTTGCAGGAGCAGACCTGCGCGGCGGCGGGCAACGCGCCGGCCGTGGCACCCGCCGCACCCTCGGGGGCCAGCAGCGCCAACGGCGGCGCCGGCAGCGGCCCGCCCACACTCGCGCGCAACGTCGGGTACGCCTCCGCGTCACCGACCAGCACCCCGCCGAGCAGCGTCTTCGCGTCGTCGGAGAGGACCAGTTTGGCGTAGACCCGGGTGGCCGGATCGATCCAGGTCACGTCCAGGCAGCCCGGTGTGGTGCCGTGCGCGTCGCCGAACGAGGCCACGTCGACGCCGAGCAGCTTCAGCTTGGTGGCGGTGTCCGCGCCGGGGAAGGTGGCCGCCCCGCCGACCAGCCGGTCGGCCACCACCTCGGCCATCGCGTAACCCGGGGCGACCAGTCCGTAGCAGGTGCCCTCGACCGCAGCGCACTCGCCGACCGCGTAGATCCGCTCGTCGGAGGTCCGGCAGGCGGTGTCCACGGCCACCCCGCCGCGCGGGCCGACGTCGAGCCCGGCCGCGCGGGCCAAATCGTCGCGGGGCCGGATGCCGGCGGCCACCACCACCAGGTCGGCGTCGAGCACCGCGCCGTCGGCCAACTCCAGGGCGGCGACCGCGCCGTCCGGGCCGGCCCGCAGCGCCGTGGTGGCCACCCCGAGGTGGCAGGTCACGCCCAGCTCCTCCACGTAGCGGCGGAGCATCGCACCACCGGCGGTGTCCACCTGTACCGGCATCAGCCGGGGCGCGAACTCCACCACGCTGGTGGTCAACCCGAGCAGGCGCAGCGCGTTCGCCGCCTCCAACCCGAGCAGGCCGCCGCCGATCACCGCGCCGGTACTCCGGCCCTGGGCGTGCTCGCGGATCGCGGTCAGGTCGTCCAGGGTGCGGTAGACGAAGACGCCGGGCAGGTCCACCCCGGCCACCGGCGGCACGAACGGGTACGACCCGGTGGCCAGCACCAGCACGTCGTACGGATGCTCACCGGCGGCGGTGGTCACCACCCGGCGTGCCCGGTCCACGCCGGTGGCCGGCTCGCCGAGGCGCAACTCGACCCCGTCGTGCGGGGTGTGCAGGCTCAGCTCGTCGGCGTCCACCCCGTCGAAGTACGCCGACAGCCGCACCCGGTCGTACGCCGGGCGGCTCTCCTCGGCGAGTACGGTGACCCGCCATCGTCCCTGCGTGTCGCGGTCGCGCAGCGCGTCGACGAACCGCTGCCCGACCATGCCGTTACCGATGACGACCACGTTGCCGCCGCTCATCGCGTCACCTCCACTGGATCGGCTCTGGAGAGCCAGTCGACGATGCCGGCGATCGCGTCGCGGCACCCGCCGCAACCGGTGCCGGCCCGGGTGCCCGCGACGACCGCGTCGACGCTGCGGGCTCCGCCGCGCCAGCAGCTCACCAGCGCGCCCTTGCTCACCGTGTTGCACTGGCACACGGTGGCCGCGTCCGGCATCAGCGCCGGCGACGCGGCCGGGGTCGCGACGTCGCCGCCGACGGCCCGGCCTAGCAGCAGCGCGCGCCGGTCGGCGGGCACCGGCTGACCCCGGTCGAACAGTTGGATCACGGTGCCCACCGACGGGTTGTCGCCGAGCAGGATCGCCCCGGCCAACCGGCCGTCGTGAATGCGCAGTCGTGCGTACGTGCCGCGGGCCGGGTCGGCGAAGGTCAGCTCCTCGCCGGGGCCGTCCGCCGGATCACCCATCGCGGCGAGGTCGATCCCGGCCGCCTTGAGCCGGGTCACCACCGGCCGGGCCCGGTACCGGGCCCGGGGATCCTCGCCGGTCAGCAGCTGGGCGACCACCCGGGCCTGCGCCCAGGCCGGCGCCACCAGCCCGGTCGGTCCGCCGCCGTGCTCGGCGCAGTCGCCGATCGCCGAGATGCGCGGGTCGCTGCTGCGCAGCTGGTCATCGACGAGCACACCCCGCCGCACGGCCAACCCGGCCGCTTCGGCCAGCGCGGTGTCGGGACGTACCCCGCAGGCGAGCACCAGCAGGTCGGCGTCGAGCACCGTACCGTCGGAGAGTTCCAGGCGTACCCCGGCGGCGTCGGCCGCGACCGCGACCGGCGCGACGGCCAGGTGGGCGGTCACGCCGAGATCGGCGAGCGTGTCGGCGAGCATGGCGCCGGCGGCCGGGTCGAGCTGGCGCTCCATCAGGTACGGCACCCGGTGCACCACCCCGACGTCCAGGCCCCGGGCGGCCAGCCCTCGGGCCGCCTCCAGCCCGAGCAGCCCGCCGCCGAGCACCAGGGCGCGCCGGGCACCGTCGGCGAGGGCACGGATGCGCCGGCAGTCGTCGAGGGTGCGGAAAGCGACCACCCGGTCCGGCAGCCGTCGCGGGTCGAGGCCGGGCAGCGGCGGCACCACCGGCCGGCTGCCGGTGGCGAGCACCAGGTGCGCGTACCGGATGGTGTCGCCGTCGTCGGTGCGTACCTGCCGGGTGGTGCGGTCGATCGCGCGGACCGTGACTCCGGTGCGGACGTCGACGCCGCGCCCGGCGACCTCCGCCAGCTCCACCGCCGACTCGCCGATCTTCCCGGCCAGCAGCGTGGAGAGCATGATCCGGTTGTACGCCCGGTGCGGCTCCGCGCCGAGCACGGTGACCTTCAGGTCCTCGCCCCGGGCGTACAGCTCCCCGGCGAGCCGGGCGCCCGCCATCCCGTTGCCGACCACCACTATCTGTTCGGTCATGACGTGCCCGCCTTCTCCACCCGGACCGCGCAGATCTTGAACTCGGGCATGCCGGAGATCGGGTCTACCGCGTCGTTGGTGACCGAGTTGGCCCGCGCCGCCCCACCCCAGTGGAAGGGGGCGAAGACGGTGTCCGGCCGGATGGCCGCGCTGAGCCGCGCGGGCGCGTGGAACTCGCCGCGCCGGGAGACCACCCGCACCGGCTCGCCCTCGGTCACCTCCAGCCGGTCGGCGAGGTCGGGGTGCAGCTCCACGAACGCCTGCGGCGCGGCCCGCCGCAACGCGCCCACCCGGCGGGTCTGGTTGCCGGACTGGTACTGGGCCAGCACCCGCCCGGTGGTGAAGTACAGCGGATACTCGGCGCAGACCTCCTCGGCGGCCGGCCGGTGCTCGACCGGATGGAACCGGGCCAGCCCGTCCGGGGTGGCGAACCGGTCGGCGAAGAGCCGGGGGGAGTCCGCCTCGTCCTCGTCCGGGCACGGCCAGAAGACCCCGTCGGCGGCGTCGATCCGCTCCCAGCTGATCCCGGCGTAGTCGGCGAGCCCACCGGCCGAGGCCCGCCGCAACTCGTCGAAGACCGCCCGCGGATCCGCGCCGTGCTCGCCGTCTGTGGCGTCCGCGCCGTCTGCCGCGTGCTCGATGGTTGTTAACAGGGGGCCCTTCCTATGCGCGAGGCGGTAAGAGGGGGCCCCTCCTTTCAAGCGGGTGGTGAGGGTGGTGAGGATTTGCAGGTCGGTGCGGACGCCGGGCGGGGGGCGGTGCAGCGCACGGCGGCGCAGCACCCGGCCCTCCAGGTTGGTCATGGTGCCGTCCTCCTCGGCCCACTGCGCGGTGGGCAGCACCACGTCGGCCAACGCGGCCGTCTCGGAGAGCAGGAAGTCGGCCACGACCAGCAGGTCCAGGTCGCGTAGCCGGCCCTCGATCCGGGCCGCGCGGGGTGCGGAGACCACCGGGTTGGAGCCGAAGACCAGCAACGCCCGTGGGCCTGAGGCGGTGCCCAGCGAGTCCAGCAACTGGTACGCCGGCACGCCCGGTCCGGGCAGCTCGTCGGCGGACACCCCCCACACCCGGGCGACGTGGGCGCGGGCCTCGGGGTCGTCGATCTTCCGGTACCCGGGGAGCTGGTCGGCCTTCTGCCCGTGCTCCCGGCCGCCCTGCCCGTTGCCCTGCCCGGTCAGGCAGCCGTACCCGGAGCCGGGGCGGCCGGGCAGGCCGAGCGCGAGCGCCAGGTTGACGAAGCCGGTGACCGTGTCGACGCCCTTGGCGTGCTGTTCCGCGCCGCGCGCGGTGAGGATGATGGCCCGCTGGGCGGTGCCGAGGGCGCGTGCCGTCTCCTCCAGGTCGGCCACGGGTACGCCGGAGAGCGCCTCGGCGCGGGCCGGCCACCAACCCGCCACGGTCCGGCGTACGGCGGTGAAGCCGGTGGTGCGGTTGGCGACGTACGACTCGTCGACGTAGCCGGCGGTCAACGCGATGTGCAGCAGCGCGTTGGCCACCGCCAGGTCGGTGCCGGGCAGGGGTTGCAGATGCAGATCGGCCTGCCGGGCGGTGGCGGTCAGCCGAGGGTCGACCACGATCAGCTTGCCGCCTCGCTGCCGCTGCTCGGTCAGCCAGCGCATCAGCGGCGGCATGGTCTCCGCCGGGTTCGCGCCGACCAGCAGCAGGGTGTCCGCCCGGCCGAGGTCGGAGAGCGGGAACGGCAGTCCCCGGTCGACGCCGAAGGCACGCATGCCCGCCGCGGCCGCCGAGGACATGCAGAACCGCCCGTTGTAGTCGATGTTCCGGGTGCCCAGCGTCACCCGGGCGAACCGGCCCAGCGCGTATGCCTTCTCGTTGGTCAGCCCGCCGCCGCCGAAGACCGCGACCGCGTCGCGGCCGTGCCGTTGCTGGGTGTCGCGAAGGCCGGTGACGATCCGGTCCAGCGCGGCGTCCCAACTCGCCGGGCGCAGCTCGCCGCTGACCGGGTCGCGCAGCAACGGGGTGGTCAGCCGGTCCGGGTGGGTCAGCAGTTCGGCCGAGGTCCAGCCCTTCTGGCACAGCCCGCCCCGGTTGGTGGGGAACTCCCGGGGCAGCACGGTCACCTGGCCGTGCTCCTCACGCAGCGTCATCCCACATTGGAGGGCGCAGTACGGGCAGTGCGTCGCCACCTCGCGGGGTGCGGGCCCCGGTAGCGTCGCCGTTCGTGCACCGTCTGTCATGTCGGCAAAGCGTGCCGTTGGGCGGTTTCCGGTCCGCGTCCCGTTTGTTTCGGCCCTGTCAAGAGCCGCTCACACCGCACGATGGCTGCGGGCCGGCTCGTCGGGTCTAGAATGTGGAACAAATTTCCTATTATTCGGGACGAGGGAGTGGTTCGCGTGGATGTCGCTCAGGTGTTCGACGCGGTGGCCGGTGACTACGACGCGCCGCGGCGCCGGCTGGTGCCCTGCTTCGACGGGTTCTACGGCACGGCGGTCGAGGTGGCCGAACCGCCGCTGCGGGCCGCCCTCGCCGCCGGCCGTACGCCCGATCTGCTGGACCTGGGTGCCGGCACCGGCCTGCTGTCGTCGCTGCTGGCCACCGCCGTGCCCGAGGCCCGGCTGACCCTTGTCGACGCCGCCCCGAAGATGTTGGCGGTCGCCGCCGAGCGGCTCACCGCGCGCGACGTGGCGCACCGGGTGGTCGTCGCGGACCTGGCCGACCCGCTGCCCGCCGGCCGCTACGACGCGGTGGTCAGCGCGCTGGCCATCCACCATCTCGACGACGCCGGTAAGCGGGAGCTGTACCGGCGGGTGGCCGGGGTGCTGCGGCCCGGCGGGGTGTTCGTCAACGCCGAGCAGGTCGCCGGTCCCACCCCCGAACTGGACCGGCGATACCACCAGGTCTGGTTGGCGCAGGTCGCCGCGCTCGGCTCGGACGCCGCCGAGATCGCCGCCGCCGAACAGCGGATGTCGTACGACCGGCCCGCGCCGGTGGCGGAGCAGTGCCGCTGGCTCACCGAGGCCGGCCTGGTGGAGGTGGACTGTTTCTTCAAGGCGTGGCGGTTCGCCGTCTTCGGCGGTCGCGCCCCGGAAGGTTCGGAGGATGACTGACAGTCATACCGCTGGGTAGTCTGAGGAGCATGACAGCCAAGGTGACCCTGTCGTTCTCCGACGAGACGATCGCTGACGCGCGGCGCTTCGCCAAGCGCGAGGGGCTGTCGCTCTCCGCCTGGATGGATCAGGCGGCCCGGGAGAAGGCGTTACGTGAGGTCTTCGCCGCGCACGCCGCCGCGGTGAGCCAGGCCGGGCTGGACCTGGAGTCCGCGTCACTTGCCGATGCCCAGGAGGTGGGCATGGTCGACGACGTGCTCTTCGGTGGTCGCCCGCGTGCTGCGTAGGGGTGAGGTCTGGCGGATCGAGGGCGCGCGGGAGCGTCTCGGGCTGGTGATCAGCTCCGACGTCTACAACTCGACAGCGGTGCCCATCGTGATCGTCACCGAGGTGGTCGAGGCGGCGTTGCTGCGTGACTCGCCGCTGGCGGTGCCGATGGGCGGCTGGGTGGTGATGCCCGACCGCATCTCGTCACCGATGAAGAAGTGGTTCACCGAGTGCGTGGACGTGGCAGATGTCGAGACCATGCGGCGGGTGGACCGGGCGCTGCGCATCATCCAGCAACTCTGAGCGGCCGATTCCTCACCATCGGCCGGCGCCGGTGGTGCGGTCCCCGTTGCCGCCTCGACCCCTACGACGAACGTCGCGGTAACCGTCGCTTCCTAGCTTCTGGCCCATGACCACCACGAGCACGCGACCCGAGGTAATCGAAGAGATCGACCTGGACCGGCGGCGCGGCCGTTGGATCGGGCACTGGACGCCTGAGGATCCGGGATTCTGGCGTACGGTGGGCAGCCGGATCGCCAGGCGCAATCTCATCTGGTCGATCTTCGCGGAGCACATCGGTTTCTCGGTGTGGCTGCTGTGGAGCATCGTCGTCGTCCGGCTCGGCGACTCCGGCTGGCAATTGACCACCAGCCAGGCGCTCTGGCTCACCGCCGTACCCAGCGGGGTCGGCGCCCTGCTGCGGCTGCCGTACACCTTCGCGGTGCCGTTGTTCGGCGGCCGGAACTGGACGGTCGTCTCCGCCTTGCTGCTGATCGTGCCCTGCGCCGGCCTGGCCTGGGCGGTCGAGCATCCGGAGATCGGCTTCCTGCCGCTGCTGCTGATCGCCGCCACCGCCGGTCTGGGCGGCGGTAACTTCGCCTCCAGCATGGCGAACATCTCCTTCTTTTATCCAGAACGGGAGAAGGGCTGGGCGCTGGGCCTGAACGCCGCCGGCGGCAACATCGGCGTGGCCGTGGTGCAGTTCCTGGTGCCGCAGGTGATCGTGCTCGGTGGCGGGCTCGCGCTGGCCCGGGCCGGCCTGATGTACATCCCGCTCGCGGTGATCGCGGCGGTCTGCGCGTACCTGTTCATGGACAACCTGGCCGAGGCGAAGGCCGACGTGAAGCCGGTCTGGGCGTCGCTGCGGCACCGGGACACCTGGATCATGTCCCTGCTCTACATCGGCACCTTCGGTTCGTTCATCGGCTACTCGGCGGCCTTCCCGACCCTGCTCACCTCGGTCTTCGGTCGGCCGGACGTCGCACTGTCCTGGGCCTTCCTCGGGGCGGCGGTGGGCTCGGTCTGCCGGCCCTTCGGCGGCCGGCTCTCCGACGTGGTGGGTGGCGCCCGGGTCACGGTGGCCAGCTTCGTGTTGATGGCCGTCGGCGCCCTGGCCGCGCTCTGGTCGGTCGAGCGGCGCAGCATGGCCTTGTTCTTCGTGGCCTTCCTGTTGCTCTTCGTGGCCACCGGCGTCGGCAACGGCTCGACGTACCGGATGATCAGCAGGATCTTCCAGGTGAAGGGGGAGGAGGCGGGTGGCTCGCCGGAGGTGATGCTGGCGATGCGCCGGCAGGCGGCGGGTGCGCTGGGCATCATCTCATCGGTCGGTGCCTTCGGTGGCTTCCTCGTCCCGATCTGCTACGCCTGGGCGAAGTCGACATACGGCGGGATCGAGCCGGCACTGCGCTTCTACGTCGGGTTCTTCCTGTTCCTGCTCGTGGTCACCTGGGCGACGTACCTGCGCCGGGGGGCCCGGCTGGCCCGGGCCGGGGTGTGATCTGGCTCATCCGTAGCCCGCTTCCCAGCGATACGGACCCCGTTTTGACCGGCCGGTGGGGCTGCGGGTATCGTTGCCTGCTGTTGTACGACATCTGTGGGCGTGCCGCCTGAGGTACGCTTGGTCGTTCGTGCGCGCTGGTCCGGCTGGGAATCCTGGTCACCTCGGCGCGCGACCCCAGACCGACGACGAGACAAGGTAGACCTGTGCGTACGTACAGCCCGAAGCCGGGTGAGATCGAGCGTCAGTGGCACGTCATCGACGCCTCTGATGTCGTGCTGGGCCGTCTGGCCACCCACGCCGCCACGCTGCTGCGGGGCAAGCACAAGCCGACTTTCGCGCCGCACGTTGACACGGGCGACTTCGTCGTCGTCGTGAACGCGGGCAAGGTCGCGCTGACCGGCAACAAGCGCCAGCAGAAGATCGCTTACCGGCACTCCGGTTACCCGGGTGGCCTGAAGCAGGTCGGCTACGAGGAGCTGCTCTCCAAGCGCCCCGAGCGGGCCATCGAGCTTGCGGTCAAGGGCATGCTCCCGCACAACAAGCTCGGCCGGCAGCTCATCAAGAAGCTGAAGGTCTACGCCGGTGCCGAGCACCCGCACGCGGCGCAGCAGCCGGTGCCGTTCGAGATCAAGCAGATCGCGCAGTGAGCGCGGGCGAAGGAAGCAGCATGACCGACATCACCGCCACCGAGGTTGCCCCCGAGGCCACCGAGGCGCCGGCGCCCGTCGCCCGCGCGCCTCGTGGTGACCGCCCGATCCAGACCGTGGGTCGGCGCAAGGAGGCCATCGTCCGGGTCCGCATCGTGCCGGGCTCCGGCAAGATCACCTGCAACGGCCGCGACCTTGAGGCCTACTTCCCGAGCAAGGTGCACCAGCAGCTGATCAAGGACCCGCTGGTCACCGCCGAGAAGCCCGAGGCCTTCGACGTCATCGCCAACCTGCGCGGCGGCGGCACCACCGGCCAGGCCGGTGCGCTGCGGCTGGCCATCGCCCGGGCGCTGATCGTGAACGAGCCGGACGACCGCCCGGCGCTGAAGAAGGCTGGCTTCCTCACCCGCGACGCCCGGGAGAAGGAAAGCAAGAAGTACGGCCTCAAGAAGGCCCGTAAGGCTCCCCAGTACTCGAAGCGCTGATCTTCAGCCACATCTTGTACTTCTGACGAACGGCCGGTTCGCCTCCCCTCATCCGGGGCAGAGGTGGGCCGGCCGTTTCGCTTTCTCATCGGCATTTTCATCGGAGGTTGGCGGGTATGGGCCGGTTGTTCGGCACGGACGGCGTACGCGGGCGGGCGAACGTCGATCTCACCCCGGAGTTGGCGCTCTCGGTGGCGGTCGCGGCCGCACACACCCTCGCCGAGTCCGACCGCAGCCACGCCCCGCTGGCCGTGGTCGGCCGCGACACGCGGGCCAGCGGCGAGATGCTGGAGGCGGCGGTGGTCGCCGGCCTCACCAGCGCCGGTGCGACTGTCGTCCGGGTCGGCGTGCTGCCCACCCCGGCGGTGGCATTCCTCACCGCCGAGGCCAAGGCGGACCTCGGCGTGATGCTCTCGGCCTCGCACAACCCGATGCCGGACAACGGGATCAAGCTCTTCGCGGCCGGCGGCCACAAGCTGCCGGACGAGATCGAACTGCGGATCGAGGCGGCCATCGAAGCCAACGCCACCACCGCCTGGGCCCGCCCGGTCGGCGCGGGGGTGGGCCGGGTGCACGATCTGCTCGATGGCGCCGACCACTACGTGCAACACCTGGTCGGCACGGTGCCGCACCGCCTCGACGGGATCAAGGTCGTGGTCGACTGCGCCAACGGTGCCGCCGCCGAGGTGGCTCCGGCGGCGTACCGGGAGGCCGGCGCCGAGGTGGTGGCGATCCACGCCGAGCCGGACGGGCTGAACATCAACGACGGCTGCGGGTCCAACCACATCGAGGCGCTGCGCCAGGCGGTGGTGGAACACGGCGCGCACCTGGGCATCGCGCACGACGGTGACGCCGACCGCTGCGTCGCGGTGACCGCCGACGGCGACGAGGTCGACGGCGACCAGGTGATGGCGATTCTGGCGCTGGCCATGCGGGAGGCCGGCACCCTCGCCGAAGACACGCTCGTGGCCACCGTGATGAGCAACCTCGGACTGCGGCTGGCCATGTCCGCCGAAGGCATCCGGCTGGTCGAGACCAAGGTCGGCGACCGGTACGTGCTTGAGGAACTGCGCGCCTCCGGACTGGCCCTCGGTGGCGAACAGAGCGGACACATCGTGATGCCGGCGTACGCCACCACCGGCGACGGGGTGCTGACCGGGCTGCACCTGATGGCCCGGATGGCGGCCACCGGCCGTACCCTGGCCGACCTCGCCTCCGTGGTGACCAAGCTGCCGCAGGTGCTGATCAACGTGCCGGTCGGTGACCGTACCGTCGGTGCCAACGCGCCCGCCGTCCGCGTCGAGGTGCAGCGGGCCGAAGCCGAACTCGGCGAGACCGGCCGGGTGCTGCTCCGCCCCTCCGGCACCGAACCCCTGGTCCGGGTGATGGTCGAGGCCGCCACCGAGGCGACCGCCCGCGAGGTCGCCGAACGCATCGCCACCCACGTCCGCACCGCCAGCCCCGAGGTGTAAGGAGGGGCCCCCTGTTAACGCCTCAGGTAGAGCAGGGGCCCCCTATTAACACGCGTCACGCGAGAACGAGCTGGCGTGCGGGACGAGCTGGCGCGCGGGGACGAGCCGTCAGGTAGCGCGGAGCCGGGTGACCGCCTCGGCGAGCACCTCGGGGCGTTTGCAGAAGGCGAACCGGACCAGCCGCCGGCCGGCCTCGGGATCGTCGTAGAACACCTGGGTGGGTACGGCCACCACACCGCACCGCTCGGGCAGCGCGCGGCAGAACTCGACGCCGTCGGTGCCGCCGAGGGCGGTGACGTCAGCGGTGACGAAGTATGTCCCTTCAGGCACCAACACGTCGAAACCGGCGTCGGTGAGTCCACTGATCAACTGGTCCCGGCGGTCCTGCATACCGCTGCGGAACTCGGTGAAGTACGCGTCGGGCAGGTCCAGCGCCACCGCGACCGCCGGTTGCAGGGGCGCGCCGTTGACGAAGGTGAGGAACTGCTTCACCCGCAGCAGCGCCGAGACCAGGGGCGCCGGGCCGCTCGCCCAGCCCACCTTCCAGCCGGTGCAGGAGAAGGTCTTGCCGGCCGAGGAGATCCGCAGGGTCCGCTCGCGCATGCCGGGCAGGGTGGCGAGCGGCACGTGCCCGGACCCGGCGTCGGTGAAGACCAGGTGCTCGTACACCTCGTCGGTGACCGCGTACGTGCCGTGCTGCTGGCACAGCTCGGCGATCAGCGACAGCTCGGCCCGGGTGAAGACCTTGCCGGTGGGGTTGTGCGGGGAGTTCAGCAGCACCAGCCGGGTACGCGGGCCGAACGCGGCCCGCAGCGCCGCCGGATCGAAGGCGTACCGCCCGTCCGGGTCGGGACGGAGCGTGACCGGTCGCCGCACCGCGCCGGCCAGCGCGATGGAGGCGGCGTACGAGTCGTAGTAGGGCTCGAAGCAGATCACCTCGTCGCCGGGTTCGCAGAGGGCGAGGATCGCGGCGGCGATCGCCTCGGTGGCACCGGCGGTGATCACCACCTCGCTGTCCGGGTCGTACTCCAGGCCCCAGAACCGGCGCTGGTGTGCCGCCACGGCCGTGCGTAGCTCGGGGATGCCGGGGCCGGGCGGGTACTGGTTGCGGCCGGAGCGCAGCGCCTCGGCCGCGGCGGCGAGCATCTCCGGCGGGCCGTCGGTGTCCGGGAAGCCTTGCCCGAGGTTGACCGCGCCGGTCCGGACGGCGAGCGCGGACATCTCCGCGAAGATCGTCGTGCCGAACGGGCGCATCCGGCTCACCAGGGGGTCCACCTCGATGCTCGTCACGCCCGTCAGGGTACGGGTGCGAGCCCCGGCACCGCTCGCGTGGTTCGTGACCCGCAACACCCGACGACGCCCGATCGCTCAGATTGAGTGATTATTTACCCGGCTTTCGCGCAGATAAGTTGAGCGAAACTGGTTAGGCTGCCACCCATGTGTGGAATCGTGGGGTACGCCGGTGGTCGACCGGCGCTGGGGATCGTGCTGGACGGGCTGCGCCGGCTGGAATATCGCGGCTACGACTCGGCAGGCGTCGCCGTCGTCTGCGACGGTGAACTGCTGACCGAGAAGAAGGCCGGCAAGCTGGCCAACCTGGAGAAGGTGCTCTCCGAGCGGGCCGCCGAGGACCCGGCTGCCTGCGGTGCCAGTCCGCTGGGCATCGGTGACGGCACCACAGGCATCGGCCACACCCGGTGGGCCACCCACGGCGGACCCACGGACCGCAACGCTCATCCACACGTGTCACCCGACGGCCGGGTCGCGGTGATCCACAACGGCATCATCGAGAACTTCGCCAAGCTCCGCACCGAGCTGGAGGAGGACGGCGTCGAATTCACCAGCGACACCGACACCGAGTGCGCCGCGCATCTGCTGGCCAAGGCGCTGGCCGAGCTGCGGGCCGCCGGCCAGCCGGACGGGCCGCAACTGCTCGCCGCCGGCATGCGGGTGGTCTGCCAGCGACTGGAGGGTGCCTTCACGCTGCTCGCGGTGGACGCCGGGGTGCCCGGCGCGGTGGTCGGCGCGCGGCGCAACTCGCCGCTCGTGGTCGGCCGGGGCGACGGGGAGAACTACCTGGCCAGCGACGTCGCCGCCTTCATCGAGCACACCCGCGACGCGGTCGAGCTGGGCCAGGACCAGATCGTCCTGATCACCGCCGACACCATCGAGATCACCGACTTCGACGGCCAGCCCGCCAGCGGCAAGGACTTCCACATCGACTGGGACTCCTCGGCCGCCGAGAAGGGCGGCTACGACTGGTTCATGCTCAAGGAGATCGAGGAGCAGCCGCAGGCCGTTGCCGACACGCTGCTCGGCCGGCTGACCGAGAGCGGCGAGATCATGCTCGACGAGGTCCGGCTCAGCGACCAGGACCTGCGGGACGTCGACAAGATCTTCATCGTGGCCTGTGGCACTGCCTACCACTCCGGGCTGGTCGCCAAGTACGCCATCGAGCACTGGACCCGGATCCCCTGCGAGGTGGAGCTGGCAAGCGAGTTCCGCTATCGCGACCCGGTGCTGGACCGGTCCACCCTGATCGTGGTGATCTCGCAGTCCGGCGAGACCATGGACACCCTGATGGCGCTCCGGCACGCCAAGGAACAGAAGGCCCGGGTGCTGGCCATCTGCAACACCAACGGATCCACCATCCCGCGCGAGTCCGACGCGGTGCTCTACACCCACGGCGGGCCGGAGATCGCTGTCGCCTCCACCAAGGCGTTCCTCACCCAGCTGGTGGCCTGCTATCTGATCGGCCTGCACCTGGCCCAGGTGCGGGGCGTCAAGTTCGCCGACGAGGTGGCGGCCGTGGTGGAGCAGCTGCACCAGGTGCCAGGGAAGCTGCGGGAGCTGCTCGGGCGGATCGAGCCGGTCCGTGAGCTGGCCCGTGAGCTGGCCGCCGAGCCGACAGTGCTGTTCATCGGGCGGCACGTCGGCTACCCGGTGGCGCTGGAGGGCGCGCTGAAGCTCAAGGAGTTGGCGTACATGCACGCCGAGGGCTTCGCCGCAGGCGAGCTGAAGCACGGCCCGATCGCCCTCATCGACAAGGGCACGCCGGTGATCTGCGTGGTCCCGTCCCCGGTAGGTCGCGGTCTGCTGCACGACAAGGTGGTCTCCAACATCCAGGAGGTACGCGCCCGGGGCGCCCGCACCATCGTGATCGCCGAGGAGGGCGACCAGTCCGTCGTCCGGTACGCCGACCATCTGATCTACGTGCCGCGTACGCCGACGTTGCTGGCACCGCTGGTGACCACCGTGCCGTTGCAGGTGCTCGCCGCCGAGATCGCCGCAGCCCGGGGACACGACGTCGACCAGCCACGCAACCTCGCCAAGTCGGTGACCGTCGAGTAGCGACCGGTCGCTGTGGTGCTGGGCCGGTGACCTGGTCACTGGCCCAGCACCACGCGCGCCATGCCGTCGAGCGCGGGATTGTCCGGATGCCAGTAGCCGGTGTGGCCGTACCGGCCGCTGGGGAAGGTGCGGCCGCCGAAGGTCGACGCGGTCGGGTCGCGGCCGAACCAGCGTTCGTCACCCGGCCCGGCGAGCAGGCCGGCGATGGTGTTGACCGGGGCGGCACCGAGCACCGCCTGCCGGGCCAGATCCTCCGGCGGACGGGTCAGCCGGATCACGTCGTCCGGCGCGGTGCTGGCCCACACCTGCCCCGCTGGCAGGTTCAGCTCGGTGGCGTGTGCCACGCCGACCCCGGGCGAGCCGAGGAAGACGAGCGCGTCCGCGGCGAGGCCGTGGTCGCGGGCGGCGGTGCCCACCACGAGTGAGCCGTAACTGTGCCCGAGCACGGTCTGCCGGGCTGCTGGACCGTCGTGGGTGGCCCGCAGCCCCTCCTGGAACCGGTGCAGCGGGTCGCCGGCCGCCCGGGCCTGCCCGTCCCGCGCCGCCTCGGGCAGGAAGTCCGGAGCGTCGTAGTCCAGCCACAGCACCGCCGAGGTCTCCTCGCCCGGCGCCAGGTCGGCGCAGCGGGACAGCACCCGAGCCGCCCGTCCCAGCTCGTCGGTGGCGTCGTCGAGCCCGGCGGTCATCCCCGGCACGTACGTCAGCACGCCGGCTGCGCGGTCCGGGTTGCCGAGCGCCACCACCGTGCGCCCCTCGCCGCCGACCTCCAGCCCGAGCAGGTAGGCCCGGGGCGGATCGGGTGAGTCCAGTCGGGCGGCGAGCGCGTCCAGGCCGGCCAGGGCGGCATCGACACGACGCAGCCCGGCAAGCTCGGCGGGCCCGCGCGGCACCCGCCCCAGCAGCTGGCCCCATTCCGCGCGCAACTCCTCCCGCCGCAGGCCCAGCAGCAACCGGTTGGCCTGGTCACGAGCGGCGGCAGGGACGCCGTCCAGGCCGGCGACCGACTCCGGCTCGTGCCCCACCAGCCAGCGCCGCTGGGCGGGGGTGAGCCCGGCCCACCAGCGACTGACGAGCGCCGGATCGCTGCCCGCGACGGGCCGATCCGGTGGCGGCCGGGCGACCCAGCCACTCCCGGCGTCCGCCGCCAGTTGCCCGAGCCGGTCGGCGGCTTCGCGGTCGGCGGCGGTGGCCAACGCGAGCGCGTCGTGGATGGCCGCGGCCACCGGGACCACCGTGGGTCCGGCCCGGTCGGCGGGCACCCGGCTCGGATCGGGGCGGGCCCGTCCCCACCTGTCGATGAGCACACCGGCGGTGTCCGCGAGCGCCACCGCCGCGCGCAGCCGGGCCTGCGCGGCGGCCAGTCGGGCGGCGAACTCGGCGAGGATCTGATCGGTCTCGATCACGGCCGGCACCAGCATGACCAACTCGCCCCGCAGATCGCAGAGGCGGGCGCCGGCTGATCCGGCGGCCGGCCCTGACCAGCCCGAGCGCAGGGTCGTCGCGCTGTCGACCAGCTCGTCGGCCCGCTGCCCGGTCGGCCGGGTCAGGCTGGCCCACGCGGTTCCGGTGGCGCGCCAGGCAGCCGGGTCGGCCGTGGCGAGCTGCGCGTAGCCGGCCCGGGCCGACGCCGAGCCGGTCACCGCGGCAGGCCCGACAGGCGGGTGGCGGCCCGCGCGTCCACCGAGTCGTACGCCCCGGCGGCGGCACGCAGGGCGGCACCGGTCTCCACGATCCGGGCACCGAGCCGGCCGGACCAGCCGTGCACCGCCTCCTCCAGGGCGGCAAGCGATCCGGCCGCCGACCACTGCGGTGCCGGTGCGGTCAGCCCCGGCACGCCGGCCAGCAGCCCGTACGCCAGCCGGTGGCCGGTGTCGCCGAGCCCGCGCCCGACCCGGCGCAGCAGCTCCGGCTGCACTGTCAACTCCTCCTCGACCATCCGCCCTCCCCGTCTCCTGAGACCCACACCGACCGACGCTAGGTGGTACCGGCGGTGCCGGGAGTGCCCTGTGGACAACGGGCGGTGGGCGTACACCCGGTCTGTCCACAGGTGTTGCCCGGTGCGCGGCCGGCGGCTATCTTGCGGCCCCTGCGCCGGTAGGGTGGGCCGCATGACACCGGTCTGGCGGGTCGCGGACATCCGGACGGCGGAGAAGGCGCTGATGGCCACGCTGCCGCCCGGCACGTTGATGCAGCGCGCCGCCGCCGGGCTGGCCCGGCGCTGCGCGCTGCTGCTGGCCGACCGGGGTGGGGTGTACGCCGCGCCGGTGCTGCTGCTCGTCGGTTCCGGTGACAACGGCGGCGACGCGTTGTATGCCGGTGCCCGGCTGGCCCGACGCGGTGCGGCCGTGTCGGCGCTGCTGCTCGACCCGGACCGGGCACACGCCGAGGGCCTGGCCGCGCTGCGTGCCGCCGGCGGCCGGACCGTCGACCGCCCGCCGACCCTTGTCGATCTGGTGCTCGACGGGATCGTCGGCATCGGGGGCCGCGGCGGACTGCGGGAGACCGCCGAGCAACTGGCGGCGAGCCTGCTGCGGCACCGGGGACGCGACGGCGAACGGGCCACTGTGGTGGCGGTGGACGTGCCCAGCGGGGTGGCGGTGGACACCGGCGCGGTGCCACTGAACGCCGCCGGCCGGCCCAACGCCGTCCGGGCCGACGTCACGGTGGCGTTCGGCGCGCTGAAGCCGGCGCTGGCGGTCGGACCCGCCGCGGCGCTGGCCGGGCAGGTGGAACTGGTGGACATCGGGCTGCGGCCGTGGCTGCGGGGCACTCCCGCGCTGCGGGTTGTCGAATGGTCGGACGTGGTCGACTGGTGGCCCCGGCTCGGTGCGTCCTCGGAGAAGTACACCCGGGGCGTGGTCGGGGTGGCCACCGGGTCGGCGACGTACCCGGGCGCGGCGGTGCTCTCCGTCGGCGGTGCCCTGGCCGGGCCGACCGGCCTGGTCCGCTACGCCGGCAGCGCCCGGGACGAGGTGGTGCGGCAGCACCCCTCGGTGATCGCGTCCGGGCGGGTGGCCGACGCCGGCCGGGTGCAGGCCTGGGTCTGCGGCTCGGGGCTGGGCACCGACGAGCGGGCGGCGACGGAACTACGCACCGTGCTCGCCGCGCCGGTGCCGGTGGTGCTCGACGCCGACGCGCTGACCCTGCTGGTGGACGGCTCGCTCGCGGACCAGCTACGCCGCCGGGACGCGCCGATCGTGGTCACCCCGCATGATCGGGAGTTCACCCGGCTCTGTGGCGAGGAGCCCGGTGGCGACCGGGTCGCCGCGACGCTGCGGCTGGCCGCCTGGATGAACGCCGTGGTGCTGCTCAAGGGCGACCGTACGGTGATCGGCACGCCGGACGGCCGGGCGTACGTCAACCCGACCGGCACCCCTGCGCTGGCCACCGGGGGCACCGGTGACGTGCTGGCCGGACTGCTCGGCTCGCTGCTCGCCGCCGGGCTGCCGGCGGAGCGGGCCGCCGCGGCGGCGGCGTACCTGCACGGCCTGGCCGGCCGGGAAGCGGCCCACAC
>NZ_POTX01000003.1 GCF_003236305.1 Micromonospora endophytica
AGTGAACCAGGTCAACCGCGTCACGCTGAAACTCTTCCGTGTACTTCGATGGACGCCCCAACGGGGACACCCCTTCCTCTGGACCAACATCCAGTCTCAGGGTGTCCACATCTCAGGGGGAAGGCCATCAGCGCGCCACTGGTCCGCTGCCTCTTCGTAGGCCAGGACGAGATCCGGGTGATGGCGTAGCCGGGTGTTTGACGGTCGCGTCGCGGTGTGGGCCGCCTCAGCCACGGCCTGGTGGTCCTGGTTGTAGCTGGAACGGTGCGGAGCGATCAACATCGTAGGCCGCAGTCTGGCGATGGCCAGCGGGCTTTCCTGCTCGACCATGTTGGTGAGTTCGAGTCGGGGAATCTGATCGAGCCGTAGGTGATACTCGTCGCCCGGGAAAGCCATGTGCCAGCCGTCCCATCGTTGGTAATCCGCGACCCGTTTGATTTCGTCGTTGCGCTCCGTTGGGCTGGAGAAGACGGACGAGGACTGGTCGGTGGTGTTGCCGACGGTGAGGAACTGGACGAAGACCTCGGCGCCGGCGGACTTCGCTTTGTGGATCAATCCGCCGCAGCCGAGGATCTCGTCATCGGGATGCGGCGATAGGATGAGGATGCGCTGCTGCGCCCAGGTGAAATTCATGGTGGATATCCGTTTCCGTAGGTCGTCCGAAGGTCTCCTGAAGCGCGGCTCAGAGGCGCTCGACGTTCTCGTGACGCCCCACGAGGCCACTTGTGTCGAGCACCAGCCGGGCGTGCCGGGTGATGGCCGCGAGGTCGAACGCCGAGTGCGCCTGGAGCAGTACGACGGCGTCGCAATCGTGGACCGCGTAGAGGGGCGCCTCCACCGCGGGGATGCTCACCCCGTCGACGGACCAACTCCGGATGTAAGGATCGGCGAAACACAATTCGGCGCCAAGGCTGAGCAGCTCGCGGGCCAGTGGCAGTGCCGGGGTCTCGCGGTCGTCGGCGATATCCGGCTTGTACGTCACACCCAGCAGCATCACGCGCGCGCCGTTGACGGACTTCCGCTCCCGGTTGAGCGCCCGCTGCAGGCGGCTGGCGACGTATTTCGGCATACGTCCGTTGATCTCGTCGGCTGTTTCGGCCAGCCGGAAGCTGTAGCCGAGCTTGCGGACGGTGTGCGACAGGTAGGAGGGGTCGATTGGGATGCAATGACCGCCTACTCCCGGGCCGGGGAGGAACTTGTGGAAGCCGAAAGGCTTGGTGGCGGCGGCCTCGATGGTCTCCCACAGGTCGATGCCCAACTCCTCGCAGAAGATCACCATTTCGTTGACCAGCGCGATGTTCACGTTGCGATACGTGTTCTCCAACAGCTTCGCCATCTCGGCCTCGCGCAGGCCCGAGGTGGGCACCACCCGGGAGACCAACTTGCCGTAGAAGGTGGCAGCGTGGTCACGGCAGCTCTCGGTCAGACCACCGACGACCTTTGGCGTGTTCCGCAGTCCGAATTGGCCGTTCCCGGGATCGATGCGCTCCGGCGAGTACGCCAGGCTGAAGTCGCGTCCCGCCGTGAGGCCCGATTCCTCTAGGATCGGCCGGACGACTTCCTCGGTTGTTCCGGGGTAGGTGGTGGACTCCAGGACGACCAGTGTGCCCGGCATCAGGCAGCCGGCGATCATGCGTGCGGCACTTCGCACGGCCGACAGGTCAGGCCCATGATCGTCGCTGAGTGGCGTCGGCACGCAGACCGTGATGACTGCGCTTTCGGCAAGTGACGCCGGATCGGTCGTGGCCCGGAAGCCGGCCGCAAGCATCTCACCGAGATCGTCTTTGGAGATGTCGTCGACATAGGATTTACCGCTGTTCAGCATATTCACGCGACTGGCGTCGATATCCACGCCGATGACACGCAGTCCGGCAGCGGCCGCCTCTTTCAGTAGAGGTAGACCAACATAGCCAAGACCAATCACCGCCAAGTCATACGACACGCGAGGGCTCTCACCTGTTGATCCATCCTCCGTTGAGGTAGGTGAGTAGTCCTTCTCGAAAGACAGATGCGACCGAGCATCGTCCAATATCATGGAGGTAACCGATTTTTGTCCCATGACCGCCTCATTTCGACCAGACTTCTTACCGTCCGCCGGTCCGCGTAAGCCGCGACCGGGCCGCGCGCCGGCTGCGCCCGGGCTCCTTTCGGTGCGCCAGACCTGCCGGTGGAAAGTTTCGCGGCCAAGAGGTCGACCTTCTGTTGGCCGATTGCCGGTGCCGGCTCCTGGTGGGCCTCGGACCATCTCTTACGCGCCTGCTACTCGACTTGTTGAAACCAGCGACGGGAGAGCGCACGATTCGTGTCCGCTCTCCCGGTTGGTTGAATGCGATCCCGTCCTTTCGCAGTTCCTTTATATTCGTAGCAGCAACGTACTCCCGTGGCGGTACCGCACTAGTGTTCTCCCGGTTACTCAATACAATCATGGAGCTGCTCATCAGAACGGGGATTTACTACTGAGGTGAGCTCGACGAGAGTCGTCGGTGCAATGTGGTCCGCTCGGCTCGCGTCCGGTCGGTTCGGGTATTCCCGGGTCAGGGTGGACCATCGATGGGCCGGTCTTTGCGACAGGATTCCGTCGTCGAGTTGGCATCCAGTGATTGACTGTCGCGGCAGGGTCGACGTCAGGGTCCCGGCAAAGTCGTGACGGTGTCTGACTTGTGTGGCTTGGAGTAGAAGCGCCGTTTTTGGTGGCAGCAAGACGGGCATGACCGGTGCCGAAACCGCTGGTGGGCTGCCTGAAGCACTCGCCGTTCTGCCTGATCCACAGGCCCGGCGAGGTGTCCGGCACCGGCTGACAGTCGTGGTCACCGCAGCGGTGTGTGCTGTGGTCGCCGGGTACCGCTCGTACGCCGTGATCGCCGAGTGAGTCGCCGACGTGCCGGCCGAGACGGCTCTCGCCCTGGGCATGACTGCCGACCGGCGTCCATCGGAGGCGATGATCCGTCGGCTGTTGCAGGCCATGGACCCGCAGCTACTGACCGCGGCGATCAGTGTCTGGCTCGCCGGCCGGGCCGCCGCCACCACCTCGGCGGCCGGCCGGGCCATCGCCGTCGACGGCAAGGGCCTGCGCGGCTCCCGCACCACCGACACCACGCCCGCGACAGCACCCGCCCGCTGGCACTACTCGGCATCACCTGACGACTTTGCCGGGCCCTGGGGTCGACGTGCCGGTGGCCGCAGTTGTCGGCGTGCGGACGCCGTGCTGCGCGAGACGCGGCGGCGGGCCGCCCAACGACGGCCGGTCGCCCGTGATCCTGGCCGGCACACCGGTCGTCGGCGAGCGTGGCGCGCAAGACGATGCGCAGTGTCAGGGCGACATCATCGACGCGTGGTATTCGCGGAATCGCCTCTGGTGCAGACCGCGCAGGATCGTTGACGACGCGCAGCGCGCCGGCCTGGGTCGCATCGACGGTGGCTGGCGCGCGGGCGCGCTGCGCTGGTGTGTGGTCCGTGGGACCACACAGCAGCTGCGGTTCGATCAGTGGGTCAGCTTCCGGCCCCGGATGACATCGTTGATGACGAAGAAGTTGATGGTCGGGACGATGTCCAGCAGACGCGTGATCGGCGTGTCGTACTTCCGGGCCATGTATCGATAGTTGGCGACTGCGTCGGCGCCTTCGCCATCGCGCTCGTGCGGCCAGTGCAGCGACATCGCGTCCCGGTCCAGGAACATGCGGGCTCCGTCGCGGTGCAGCCGGTAGCCGAGGTCGACGTCCTCACCACCCCATGCGCGGAACGCGTCGTCGAACATGCCGACACGCCGCAGCTGTTCCGTCCGCACCGAGGCGTTGAACGTCCAGTACATGAGCCAGGGCGCGGGCGCGGCGGAGAAGTCGTCACCCTCCCGGATGAAGAAGTCCTCCCTGATGTCGGGGTGCAGGCCCTTCTCGCGCCACTGCTCGATCGTGGCATCCACATTGTTGACATCGAGGTCGGCCAGGACCTCGTCGGCGTTCTCGTTGTTGAGGCTGTAGCCGAAGACGTACCCACATACCGCGATCGGCTCGGTTGAAGCCTCGTGGCTGGCGAGGTGAACGCGCAGGAGGCTGGAGTGCGCCATCACACCCGCGTCCATGAAGACGGTGACCTCGCCCTGGGCATGGCTGATGCCGAGGTTACGGGCCCCGGCGGCCCGGTAGCCCTCGTCCTCCTGGAAGAAGTAGCGCAGGTTCATCTGGTCCATGTACTTCTTCACGACATCCGCGGTGTCGTCGGACGATCCGTCGTCGACTACCAGCACTTCGTAGTCGTCGTGGTCCAGATCCTGATGGACGAGGGACTCAAGCGTGAGCTGCAGAATGTCCGACCGGTTGTAGGTCGGGATTACGACGGACAGTTTCATGGCCTCTCCTTCTCTTGCGGGACATTTCGTGGCCGGCGAGCAGCGCGAACGCGGCGGCCGTCAGCAGGCCACCGAACAGCGGGATGACGCGCACCCCGGCCGTCGCCAGCAGGCCGGCGCCGATGAACGAGCCGGCCGCGAGGCCGAAGTTGAACGCGACGCTGAGGCTGGCTGACGCCATGTCGGTCGTCGACGGGGCGACCTGCATGATGCGGTGCTGGATTCCCGCGATCAGCGAGCTGAACGACATCCCTGCCACGGCGAGCAGCGGAATCGTCAGTAGCTTGCTCGATCCACCCCCGTAGAGGCCGAGCATCGCAGCGGTGATGAGCCCCAGTAGACCCAGCACGACACCGAGCGGAAACCGGTCCAGGACCCTACCGACCGCCCAGGTTCCGGCGACGCCGAACGAGCCTTGGACGAAGAGCAGGATGCCGAGCGATGCTGCGGCGAACCCGCTGACGTCGAGGAGGAAGACGGTCATGTAGGTGAACGCGCCCATGGCGCCGGTGACCGCGAGGATGGTGGCGACGAGCAGGACGACGAAGCGGTGCCGATCCGGCATGGGCCCGGTTTCGGCGGCGCTCTCTTGCGGGGTGATGCTCGGCAGCAGCAGGGCGACCGCGACGCAGGTGACGAAGCCGAAGATGGCCATCGCGATGAAGGCGGCCCGCCACCCGGCCTGCCCGCCCAACCAGGTGCCCAGCGGCACGCCGAGGACCGGGCCGAGAGCGTTGCCGATCGACAGGCGAGCCACGATGCGGCCGCGGATGTTCGCGGGAAACATCGAGATCGCCACCGGGAACACCACCGCCCAGAAGACACCGTTCGTGGTGGCGGACACCAGCCGCGCGGCAAGCAACACCTCGTAGGAGGTTGCGAAGGCCGACACCGCCGTCGCCGCGGCGAACACCCCGAGCGCGCCGGCGAGCAGCGGGCGCCGGGGCACTCGCCGAGTGACCCGGGTCAGTGGGAGCGCCACGATCATGACCACCACGGCGTACCCGGTCACCAGCAGGCCGGCCTCGGACCTGGTCCGTCCCAGGTCTGGCGCGATCAGCGTGAGCAACCCGATCGGAAGCACCTCGGTGGTGACGTAACAGAACGTGGCGGCGGACAACGCGGCTAGGGCATAGACCGCGCGTCGTTGCTGCACCATTGGGCTACCTCCCAAATCCTGGAACAAGGTGTAGCAAGAAACCGCCACGCAAGCGGTGCGCCGCAGACACTCGATCATCTCGATGGCGCTACTCAATCGCAGAGCCGCTCGCGTGAACCCGGCTAATTGCGTTTTGACGGTAGCATAGACGATCTGACATCTCAGGCCCTGTCCATACTAGAAGCTGTTCCCGCACTTCGGTGCGGTGCGGTGTGGCGCAACGGAGGCGAATCCAGTCGGGAGAGCTACTGCCGAAAGCAGGTTCACAGGGAGCTAGGCAGGCGTCGTAGCGCCCGATCCCCGTACCGGTCGGAGACGCCCGGTGTGGGTACGGCGGGCGGCCAGGGCGGCGCGGGAGTAGGCGCCAGTGTTTGATGTGGACCAGCTGCGGCAGCGCGATTGTCGTAGCGGCGATTCCGACACCGCCGGCAGCGCACCCAACATCCGCGGAGGTGGGGCGTGCCGAACGGTCCGCCGGCACGCCAGGCCTTACGCGGGGTCGCACCTTCGCCCGTACTGAGGCGGGTGCTGGCACCGCCACCCATCAGCCCGATCCGCATCACGTGGGTGAGGGCTAATTCGATTTCTGGGTGCTCTTTTCCGATGTGTTGAGTGGAGCTCGGTCAGGTCCAGAGTACCGCCCCGCTAGTACGTTCACTCCTGGATAAGAAGGGAGGCACGCAATGCCTATCAAAGATTTCGTCCTGCACGGCGCGCAGGACATCGTGGAGAATGGGTGGGCCCATGAACAACTGCACGTTTCCGTAAATAACGGGTGGTACGAATTCGCGAAGTTCTGGGACGATCTCCCAGTCGATCCGTACGTCCAGCCGAGCCATCGGACCCGCCGATACCGACGGTTGGGGCGGCTGCTGGGTCGTTCCCAGGGTGACGTCAAGACGCTGCCCGTCGAGCCGTTCTACCAGGCAACGGACGTCAACCGGGTCTACGGTGGGCAGGTCAGGAAGTTCGCGCCGATCACCCCAGAGGCGCACGAGAATACCAACTTCCAGGCCACCATCGCACACGACCTGAGTTTTATCAGCCGCGCGAGCGGAATCGACAGCGACTGGCTGATAACCGTACACATGATTCGGGTGACGGCCGACGGTGAGGCCACTTCCGCCCCGGCTCCGGAGGGTCGCCACAGCGACGGTCACGACTACGTGGCTATCCATCTGGTTGGCCGGCAGAACTGCATCGGCGGCGTCAGTCGCGTCTTCCGCAAGGGCGAGAACGAGCCGTTGTTCGAGCACACGATGGTGAATCCAATGGAGACCATCGTGCTCGATGACCGCGCAATGGAGCACGAAGTCACCCCCATCGGACCCGAGGGCGCGACCACCGCGACCCGCGACATGCTGATCATCGATTTCGAGCGGGCCTAGTTTTCCGGAGGGATCCCATGTCCAATCTGACCACCGCACCGGCTTGCCTGGAATGCGACACCGAGGTCGCCGTATCGACCGAGGCGGAGCTGGGCGACATCCTGTCGTGCCACGGCTGCGGCCAGGAACACGAGGTAGTCGAGGTTACGCCGACGATCCGGCTCGACCGCGCACCCGAGGTCGAGGAGGACTGGGGTGAGTGAGACGGCCGATGTGCTGGTCTGCGTGACCATGGTGCGCCCGGAGGAACGCCTGCTCCTGGGGGCGCTTCGGGCGACCGGGCTGACCGCGCAGTCGGCGATGCCTCGGCACACCGCAGCCGTGCTCAACAACGCCGCGTCACCACCTCGCATGGTGCTGCTGCGCAACGTGTCCCATCGGGAGCTGGCCGCCATGGCGGCCCGGTTCGAGCACGCCGACGTCGAGACGCTGAACACGCCGCACGCGGTGCGTCTGTGCCTCGCCAAGGACCTTCAGGCGATCGCGTTCGCCAGACACGACGTCCCGCACCCGAGGACACACGTCGCGTTCACCGTCGAGCAGGTTCGGACGTACGTCGACGCTCTCGGCGGGGACGCGGTCGTCAAGCCAATCAGCGGCTCGTGGGGTCGCGGGATCGTCCGCATCGCGGACGAGGCGCAGTTCGACGCCTGGGTCGGCGGTCGGGAGGCGTTGGACCCGGCCGGTAAGGAATTCCCGGTCGTGGTGCAGGAGTACGTGCCCAAGCCGGGTTTCAACGAGCGAGTGCACGTGGTGGGGGATCGTCCGATCGTGGCCTACCGCCAGGTGGGCTCCGGTCTGCGCACCAACACCCACCAGGGCGGCGCGGTGGAGCCCATCCCGATCTCGGACCGCGCTCGCGAACTGTGCGCCCGGGTCGTGGCGTGCTTCGGGCCCGGCTTCTACGGTGTCGACCTGGCCGAGTCCAGGGAGACCGGCGAGATGTACGTGTTGGAGGTCAACACCAACCCGGACTTCGCCCAGTCCTCGAAGGTTCACGGCGTCGACATCGCCGGCCACGTCGCCGCGTACGTGCACGACGCGGTGTTCGCCCGGGCGGGGGTTGCAGCGTGAACGAGCGAATCAGCGTGGCGGTCCTCGGTGGCAGCGGCTTCATCGGAGCCGAGCTGATCCGACTGCTGGCTGCCCATCCACAGGTGGGGCCGACGTTCGTGTCCTCGGCCAAGAATGCCGGTCAGCGCGTCGGGCAGGTGGTGCCAGGGTTGCGTAACCTGCCGATCGGCGGGCACCACATGCGCAAGCTCGACGAAATGCCCACGGTGGACGTCGCGTTCGCCTGCCTGCCCAACGGTGTACTGCCGTCGGTGCTCGACGAGGTGTCCGACCGCGCCAGCGTGGTGATCAACCTGGCCGGTGACTACCGGTTGCGTGAGCCGGACCAGGTTGAGCGTCACTATCCCGCGTCGGCCGGCGGCTGGCGGCAACCCATTCCCTACTACATTCCGGAGTTCGCGCCCAAGCCGACGGCACCGGTGCTCAACCTGCCGGGTTGCATGGCGGCGGCCACCATCTACGCGCTCTATCCGCTGTACCAGGCCGACCTGGCAACGGAGGACGTGGTGGTGGACGCGAAGTCAGGATCGAGCGGCAGCGGCACCGGCAGCGTGGAGCATCCGGCGGTGCGCGACGGAAACGTGCGGGTGCACCGGCTGCACGGCCACCGGCACGCACCCGAGGTGCGCCAGGCGCTCACCGACCTGACCGGTCGCGCGCCGCAGCTGCAGTTCTCCACGTTCAGCCTGCCGGTCGCGCGCGGCGTCATGGTCTCGGCGTACGGGCGGCTGAAGCCTGGTGTGGATGGCAGCGACGTGCGCCGGGCGTTCGCCCGGGCGTACGCCGATGCGCCGTTCGTACGGGTGGCGGGTGGGCGAACCCCGATGGGGATGCCGATGCTCAAGACGGTAGTGGGTGCCAACGTCGCCGAGGTCGGAGCGGCGGTGGCCGGCGACCGCTGGGTGGTGGTGTCCGCCCTCGACAACCTCATCAAGGGTGGCGCCGGCCAAGCGGTGCAGACACTGAACCGGATCTACGGGTTTGACGAACGGCTGGGACTTCCGGAAGCCGGCGGATGGCCATGATGAACAACGAGGCGTTGGCGCGGGTCTCTCCCTACGCGCCGCTGTACGTGGTGAAGGTGGGTAGCTCAAGCCTGCGGCACGCGTCCGCCTACGACGACCTGGCCGCGCTGAACGCGTGCGGTGCCCGCCTGTTGCTGGTCGCCGGCGGCGCGGCCGACATCGCCGACTACTACGCCAGCATCGAGCGTCCGATGCGGATGCTGCGACTGGCCTCCGGCGACGAGGTGCGGTACTGCCCGCCCGAGGAGATGCCGCACATCGTCGACGCGTACGAGCGGCTGACCCTCCCTCGGATCCGAGCGAACCTGGTCGAGCGGGGGATGACGGTGTTCGCGGCGACGGCCACGCCGGAGGGGCTGGTCACGGGTACCCCGAACCGTCCGCTCCGGGTCGTCGAGGGCGACCGGCAGCGGTTGGTCCGCGACCACCGGGCCGGTGTGGTCTCCGCGGTGAACGTGGCGCGGCTGCGTTCACTCCTGGGCGCCTTCGACGTGGTCTGCGTGTCACCCCCGGTGGCCGCGGCCGACGGCGGGGCGCCGATCAACGTGGACGCCGACGTGCTGGCCGCCGAGCTGGCAAACGCGCTCGACGCCGATCACCTACGCCTGGTGACCGGCACCCCGGGCCTGCTCGCCGACCCGTCCGATCACAGCAGCACCTTGCCGCACCTGTGCCGCGGCGAGGGAATGGCGTATGCCGGCGGGCGAATGCGGCAGAAGGTCCGGGCGGCGGAGCTTGCCCTGAACGGAACCGCCGACGTCGCCATCACCGGCCCGCACACCGTCAACGCCCACGGCGGTACCCGTTTCTGGCGTGCCGCCGCGCCGGAGCCCGACCTGGATCTGCTGACCCGCATGGTGGAGATCTCCTCGGTCTCCGGCGGCGAACGCGAACTGGCGCTGTTCCTGCTGAAGTGGCTCGCCGACCGAGGCGTACCCGCGGTGATCGATCCGGCCGGCAACCTGGTCGCCACGCGCGGGCATGGGCCACGCCGGCTGCTGATGCTCGGCCATCTGGACACCGTCCCCTACCGCTGGCCTGTCACCTGGGACGGCGCCGTGCTGACCGGCCGCGGCTGCGTGGACGCGAAGGCCAGCCTGGCCGCGTTCCTGCAGACGCTCGTCGAGTTCGAACCACCCGATGGTGTCACGGTTCGGGTGGTCGGCACGGTAGAGGAGGAGCGGACCGCGTCCGGTGCGCTCTACGCGCGTGACCACTACCCCGCGGACGCGGTCATCATCGGCGAGCCCAGCGGCGCCGGCTCGGTGACCATCGGCTACCACGGCGTCTGCAAGGTGCGGATGAACGTGGCCCAGGCCACCGCTCACACCGCGGGCAAGGATCGGCGGACGGCCGCCAGCCGCCTGGTCGACGTCATCGGCGAGGTCGAGGCCGAGGTCGGCAAGCGCAGCCCGGAGGCGTTGTTCGCGGTGCTCGACCTGACCACCGGCGGCTCCGGCGGCACCCAGACCGCCTCGGCGGTGCTGGACGTACGGGTGCCGCCCGGCACCGAGGTGGACGAGGTGCTGTCCGCCTTCGCCGACGGGCAGCCGCTGCTGGCCACGCCCCCGGTGAGCACGCCACGGACCGATCCGCTGGTGCGGGCGTTCACCCGGGCCCTGCGTGCGGTGACCGGCGGTGCTCCACGGCTGCTGGCCAAGAAGGGGAGCAGCGACATGAACACGCTCGCCACCAGGTGGCGTGGCGTTCCGATGGTGGCGTACGGACCGGGAGATGCGCACCTGGACCACACGCCGGACGAGCGACTGTCAGCCGACGAGTACCGGAGGGCGCGGGCGGTGCTGTCCGCGGCCGTACGGGATTGGTGTGTGCGGTGATGGACGAGATCGACCTGCTTCGTGAACAGGCCAGCCGGGCCCGCCGGCTGGTGGTGGACATGGCCGCCAGCGAGGTCGGCTGTCACCTCGGCGGCAGCCTCTCGGTGGTGGACATCCTGGTCGCCGCGTATGCGGTCGCCCGGTCCCGGCCGGGCACCGACGTCGTACTGAGCAAGGGCCACGCGGCGGCGGCACTCTACGCGGTGCTGCACGAGAACGGCGTCATCGAGGAGAACCCGGCACCCCGGTACGGCCGTGCCGGCTCGCCCTACACGGGGCACCCCGGCCCCAAGGTGCCAGGCGTCCGGTTCCCCACGGGCAGCCTCGGCCACGGGCTCGCGTACGCGGTCGGCTGGGCCCTCTCCCGGCGGCTGCTGAACCTGCCCGGCGGGGCCATCGCGGTGGTTGGTGACGGCGAGTTGCAGGAGGGCCTGGTCTGGGAGGCGCTGCAGGTGGCCCAGGCCAAGCGGGTCGCCGGACTCACAGTGGTGGTGGACCTCAACGGTGGCCAGAACGACGGCCACGTCTCGGACATCTCGCCGATGACCGACCTGCCGGCCCGGCTGGCCGCGTTCGGGTTCTCGGTGGCCGAAGTGGACGGGCACGACATCGAGAAGCTGGTGGCGACGATCGTGCCGACTGACCGGCCGCTCGCCGTGCTGGCCACCACCGTCAAGGGCAGGGGCGTGCCGGCGACCGAGGGCAAGGCCGGCTCGCACTACGTGAAGATCAGTCCGGCTCGGGCGCGGCAGTGGAAGGCGGCGATCCGATGACGACCGCGACGGTTTCGGCACGGGAGGCGTATCGGGTCGAGCTGACCGAGCTCGCCGCAGACGACTCGCGCATCGTGTGCCTGGAGGCGGACCTCGGTGGCGCCTCGCACTGCTTCCGGGACCGGTTTCCCGACCGGTTCCTCAACCTCGGCATCGCCGAGGCATCCGCTGTGGACATCGCGGTCGGGCTCGCCTCCGCCGGGCTACGGCCGTTCGTCAACACCTTCGCCTCGTTCGCGGCGTTCCGCGCGGGGGAGAGCGTCAAGCTCGGACTCGGGTACCTCGCGGCCCCCGTGGTCCTGGTCAGCCCGTACGGCGGGGTGTCCGGTGCCTGGTTCGGGCCGACCCACCACTGCCTGGAGGACCTCGCCGTGATGCAGAGCCTGCCGGGCGTCCGGATCGCCGTACCCGCGGGCGAGGCCGAGACCCGCGAGGCGATCCGGGTCGCGGCGGCCGGCGACTGGCCGTGCTACGTGCGGCTGGGACGCAACGAGGTGTTCGACGCCTCGTTCGCGCCGGCTGGCCGCGGCGCGGTCACCTGGCTGAACCAGATCAGCGGTGACACCTGCCTCGTCTCCATCGGGGAGAAGCCGACAGCACTGTGCCAGGCCGTCACCGAGAGCCGGCCGGACGTCGGCCACGCGCACCTGTGCTGGGTGGATGCGGAGAGCCTGGCGCTCGCCATACCCCACCTGGCCGGCGCGCGGCGGGTGGTCGTCGTGGAGGAGCACCGCCCCGCCGGCAGCGTGGCATCCACCCTTGCGCTGCTGCTACCCGACCGGGAGGTGCGGGGGGTGAACGCCGGCACCGACTGGCCGACCGAGGGCGGCAACCACGACGAGACACTCGCCGCGATGGGGCTCACGACATCCGCGGTTCTCAACGCCGTTCTGGAGGGAGAGAAATGACGACCACGATGCAACCCAGCGCCAGCGCTCTGGAAGTGACCCGGCAGACGTTCGCCGACCCGACGCTGACCCGACGCAGCCCGGGTGAGGAATTCTCCATGTCGGTTGCCCGGGTGCAGGACGGCGCCGACGTGGTGGTGCCGATCCGGGCGCACCTCACCGCCTCCTTCCCACTGTTCAAGAGCCGCCCGCGCTACACCGTGCGGCACCTGTTGAAGGTGGCCTCCGTCTCCGACCAGACGCTCGCCTACGTACGCGAGGCGCCGAAGAGCGAGTACGCGTCGGCCGGCACGGCGTACGCCAGTACTCCGGAGGCCGCCTTCGAGCCCACCGTCGAATACGCCGAGCTGACCGAGCTGAGCCTGTCGGTGCCCCTGCCGGCGGACCTGCGGCACGAGCCCGCGTTGCTCGCCGCGTTCATCGACTACCGAGTGCTCGTCCGGATGGGCGTGGTGGAGAACCAGGCCCTGCTGCACGGCACCGCGGACGGTCGGATCTCGGGACTGCTGATGCTGCCCGAGATGCGCAGGTCGACAGTTTCCGGCGACCTCGGTGCGGCGTTGACAGCCGCGGCGGGGGAGGTCGAGGAGACCGGCGGTTCGTGCGACGGCATCGTCGTGCACCCGATCCACTACTGGGAGCTGGTCCGCGACGGGCTACTCGGCCGACTCGCCGAGGCCGGGATCAAGGTCTCGCGTACCCGGATGATGCCGCGCGGCCAGGCGCTGCTCGGGGATTTCCGGGCCGCCGTGACGCTGCTCGACCCCAGCCGGTCGGCGCTGACGCTGCGTGGCGACGTGGTGGAGGCCCGTACGTCAGTGGGCCTGGCCGTTCACCTGCCCCAGCACTTCCTGCTGCTGTCGGACGGTCACCGATGAAGGTCATCTACATCACGGGTTGGCTGCGTAGCGGCAGCACCATTCTCGGCAACGTCCTCAACGAACTGCCCGGCGTGCTGCACGCCGGCGAGCTGCACTACCTGTGGAAGAACGGCCTGCTGGCCAGCGGCACGAACACCCTGTGCGGATGCGGCCAGCAGATCCGGCAGTGCGCGCTGTGGTCGTCGGTGATCGCCACGTTCGGCGACGACGAGCCCACCCGGCTGGCGCGCCAGATGATGTCGTGGCAGCAGGCCGGCCTCCGGACCCGGCACACCCGCGCCCGCCTCGCCAGCACCCCAGACCACGTCACGGCGGTGCTGGACCGCACCGTCGCGGTGTATCGGGAACTGACGCGGCGCGGAGCGGAGCGGGCGGTCGTGGACAGCTCCAAGTACCCGGCCGAGGCCGCTGCCCTGCTCAGCCGCTCCGACGTGGATGTGCGGGTACTGCACATCGTCCGGGATCCGCGCGCCACCACCTACTCGTACCAACGCGGCAAGCGCTACATCGAGCCGATGAGCCCGGCGCAGAGCACGGCGAACTGGGTCGGCTTCAACGTTGCCTCCGAGTACGTTGGCGGCGCCGCGGACGGACGTTATCTCCGGATCCGGCACGAGGACCTGACCCGACGGCCCCGTGAGGTGGTGGCCGATGTGCTGCGCTTCGCCGGGCTCGACGACGAGCCGCCGGTGACCGAGGAGGGCAAGGTGACCCTCGGCATCAACCACACGGTCACCGGCAACCCGGACCGGCTCGGTCAGGGCACTGTGTTGATCCGGCCGGACGAGCGCTGGCGCACCGAACTGCCGGCACTGCCGACTGCCACGACCACGGCGCTCGCCCTGCCCCTGCTGCGCCGCTACGGATATCCGCTGCTGGCGGGAAAGGTGGCCTGATGGATCTCGGATTGTCCGGACGGACGGCGTTGGTCGCCGCCGCCAGCAGCGGCCTCGGGCTGGCCGTCGCTCGCGCGCTGGCGGCCGAGGGCGCACACGTGTCCATCGCGGCCCGCGATCCGCAGCGACTGGCCGCGGCGCACAGACTCGTCGACGAGGCCGGCCCCGGCCGGGTGCTGGCTGTCGAGGTGGACGTCCGCGACGACGCGGGCGTGACGCGCTGGGTGGACCAGACGGCCGAGGAGTTCGGTGCGCTGCACGTAGTGGTCACCAACTCGCCCGGCGTGCCGCACGGCAGGGCCGACGCGTTCACAGTGGACGACTATCGCCGGGCCGTCGAGGGGTCGATGCTGCCGCACATCTCGATCACGATGGCCGCGTTGCCGCACCTGCGGCGGGCCGGTTGGGGGCGGATCCTGCTGATCACCTCGGAGGCCGTACGCCAGCCGCTCCCCGGCACCGCGTTGTCCGCGACCGCCCGGTTGGGCGTGCTCGGCTTCGCCAAGGGTGTGGTCCACGCCGTCGGCGCCAGCGGCATCACGGTGAACGTGCTGGCCCCCGGCGTCCACCAGACGCCGGCTTTCGACAGCTTCGTGGCGGCGCGGCCCGCCGTGGACCGCGAGGCGGCGCTCAAGGAGATCATCGCCGAGGTGCCGCTCGGTCGGGTCGGGCAGCCTGCGGACTTCGGTGCGCTCGCTGCCTTCCTCGCCAGCGAGCAGGCCGGCTTCGTGACCGGCACGGTGCTGCTGGTGGACGGCGGAAACACGCGAGGTGTCACATGAGTCTGGAAATGCTGGAAGCAGAGTCGATCCACATCATCCGCGAGGTGGCCTCCGAGTTCGAACGGCCCGCGTTGCTGTTCTCCGGTGGCAAGGATTCGATCGTCATGCTCCGCCTGGCGGAGAAGGCGTTCCGGCCGGCGCCGATGCCTTTTGCGCTGGTGCACGTCGACACCGGGCACAACTTCCCGGAGGTCCTCGAGTACCGCGACAAGCGAGTCGCCGAGCTGGGCGTACGGCTGATTGTGGCCTCGGTGCAGGACTCCATCGACGCCGGTCGGGTGGTCGAGCAGACCGGGCGGCGGGCCAGCCGCAACCGGCTGCAGACCACCACGCTGCTGGATGTCATCGCCGAGCATCGCTTCGACGTGGCTTTCGGCGGCGCGCGACGCGACGAGGAGAAGGCCCGGGCGAAGGAACGGATCTTCTCCTTCCGCGACGACCTCGGCCAGTGGGACCCGAGAAACCAGCGCCCGGAGCTGTGGAACCTGTTCAACACCCGAATCCGGCCGGGCGAGCACATCCGGGTCTTCCCACTGTCCAACTGGACGGAGCTGGACGTCTGGCGGTACATCGGCCGGGACGAGCTGGAGGTGCCGCCTATCTACTTCGCGCACCGACGGCGTGTGTTCGAGCGCGACGGCATGCTGCTGGCCGAGAACCCGTACCAGTCACCGGACCCTTCGGAAGTGGTGTCCGAGGCGACCGTCCGGTACCGGACGGTCGGCGACATGACCTGCACCGGCGCGGTCCTCTCCGGCGCGCAGACGGTCGCCGACATCATCCAGGAGGTGGCAACCACCAGGATCACCGAGCGCGGCGCGACCCGTGCGGACGACCGGACCAGTGAGGCCGCCATGGAGGACCGCAAGCGGGAAGGGTATTTCTGATCATGGACATCCTCCGGTTCGCCACCGCTGGCTCGGTGGACGACGGCAAGAGCACGCTGATCGGGCGACTGCTCTACGACTCCAAGTCCACCTTCACCGACCGGCTCGCCGCGGTCGAGGACGCCAGCCGCCGACGCGGCGACGAATACACAAATCTCGCACTGTTGATGGACGGCCTGCGAGCGGAGCGTGAGCAGGGCATCACCATCGACGTGGCGTACGGCTACTTCGCCACGCCCAAGCGAACGTTCATCCTCGCCGACACTCCGGGCCACGCCCAGTACACCCGGAACATGGTGACCGGCGCCTCCACGGCAGACCTGGCCATTGTCCTGGTGGACGCGACGAAGGGCATGGTCGAGCAGAGCCGTCGGCACACGTTCCTGCTCGGGCTGCTGGGCGTGCCGCACCTGGTGGTCTGCGTCAACAAGATGGATCTGGTCGGGTACGACCAGGGCGTGTTCGATCGCATCCGGGCCGAGTTCGCGGCGTTCACCACGAGGATGGCCACCCGGGACGTCACCTTCGTGCCGATCAGCGCGCTGCACGGCGACAACGTCGTGAGTCGATCGCCCGAGATGCCCTGGTACGAGGGTCCCTCGCTGCTGCATCACCTGGAGAACGTGCACATCGCCTCGGACCGCAATCTGGTGGACGTCCGCTTCCCGGTGCAGTACGTGATTCGCCCGCAGTCCACTGCGGTCCCCGACTACCGCGGTTACGCCGGCCAGGTCGCCGGTGGTGTGTTGCGCCCCGGTGACCAGGTCATGCACCTACCCTCCGGGCTGACCACCCGGGTCGCCGCCATCGACGGTCCGGACGGGCCGGTCGACGAGGCCACGCCGCCGATGTCGGTGACACTGCGGCTCGCCGACGACCTCGACGTTTCCCGGGGGGACATGATCTGCCGGCCACACAACGCGCCGGCCATGGCCCAGGACATCGACGCCATGGTCGTCTGGATGAGCGAGCGGCCGCTCCGACCGCCGGCTCGGTTGCTGCTCAAACACACGACCCGAACCGTTCGTGCGGTCGTCCGAGAATTGCGTTACCGGCTCGACGTCAACACGCTGCGTCGTGACCTGAGTGCCACCCAGTTGCAATGCAACGAGATAAGTCGGCTCGAGTTGCGAGTGACCCAGCCGCTGTTGTGCGACCCGTACTCGCGCAATCGGCTCACCGGCTCCTTCATCCTCATCGACGAGGAGACGAATCACACCGTTGGCGCCGGCGTCATCAACTGACGTCCCGCACAGCGTCCGAGCCCGCAGCCGTTCCTACCGGGGGTTTCCGGTGGGGACGGCTGCGGGCTCGGACCGCGAGAAGCACCACTCGGAGGCTCAGCTCTGCGGCCTGGTGAGCAGGACGCTCAGGGCGTTGAGTTCCCCGCGGTTGTTGATGCCGAGCTTGCGGTAGACACGATGCAGGTGGTTCTCCACAGTCCGCACGGACAGCACGAGGTTGCGGGCGATCTCGCGGCTGGACAGCCCTCCGGCGGCGAGCTCGGCGATCTCGCCCTCCCGGCGGGTGAGGCGTGGCGGCGCCAGCGCGGACAGCGCGGGCGAGCGGGGGATCTCCTCGCAGTGGCCCATGAACATGAGGGCTCGCGCGGCGGCCGTGGACGCCATGGCCAGGCGGCCGTGCGACCGATGCCACTCGGACTCCTCGGCGGCGGCCTCCGCGGCCAGCAGCGGACTACCCATTTCGGCGAAGTCGGCGGACACCTCCGCGAGTGCTGCGGCGTCACCCTCCGCCATCGCTCGGGCGTGCAGGGCGTACGAATTCCCGAGGAGTCGACGGGACTGGCCCGAGAGCGCCCGCAGCCGGTCGGCGGCGTGTTTCGGGGCGCCGAGGCGCGCCGCGTCGTGCAGGGCGAGCGTCTCGAAGCCCGCCGCACCTCGGTCACGGGCCAACCGCGCGGTCCACTGTGCGTGGGCAGCGGCGTCTCCGTGTCGCGCGCTGATCACCCAGGCGCGGGCGAGCTCCGTCCACGGGCTCAGGAGCCGCAGGGATATTTCGCCCAACCGGTCGGCTTCGTCCAACGTGCGGACCGCCGCGTCGGCCTCGCCAGTCAGCGCGTAGCCGTGCGCGAGCTGCCCCAGCAGGATGGCCAGCACATTGTTCGAACCCTGCTCACGGGCGATGGAAATGCCCTCACGGCACCAGGATGCCTGGTCTCGCAGCTGACCCCGCATCCGGGCGACCAGGCCGCGCAGCAGGCACGACACGATGGTCGCGAACTGCCACCGGGTGGCGAGTGCCCGGTCGTAGCCGGTACGGGCCCGCTCCTCCGCTGCGGCGAGCTGCGCGGTCCACAAAAGACCGTGGACCGTTCCGAGGTCCGCGAAGACCGAGAGCCACGGCGCCTCGGCAGGCCACTCGCCGGCCAAAAGGTCGAGCCCTTCGTGCGGCCGGCCGGAGAAGACCATGGCCAGGCCGGTGGCCACCTGGGCTTCCGGCTCGTCCGGGGCCCCGGCGGCGAGCTCCAGCGCCTCCTTCGGTGCGTCGGAGAGCGCACGAAGCAACGCCTGCCGCGCGACCAGGCGTCGACGGGAAACCGGGTCGACGGCCTCGTCGATCGCCGCGGCCAGCAGAAGCTCGGCGGGTGCCTGGCGGTCGAGCCCGAAGTAGAGGTTGAACGCGCGCACCAGGGCAACCCGGGCGCGGTCGAGGTCGCCGTCCAACCGGCCGAGACCGGACAGCGCGGACTCGGCCTCTGCCGGCCGGCCGGCGAACAGCAGACCGTATCCGAGCGACTCGATCACCGCCGCCCCGCGACCTGCGGCCAGCTCGCGTCCGGCGAGCTGGCCGGCGAGTTCGAAGTCCATTGCGGACTGGGCGGTCCGAGCGGCGACGGCCATGTTTTCCGGGGACGGCCGCTCGCCACAGGCCAGCTGCCACCGCACGGCCCGTGCGAGGTCGACCGGATCGTGGCTGGTTGCCTGGATGAGGCTGGCGCACTGGCTGAGCCAACGCCGCGCCCGCAGCCGTGGCGTGACGGCGCGCAGAACATCGCCGTATATCGGGTACGCCAGGCGCGCGAGGTCCTGGCCGCCGCTTCGCTCGATCCTGATGAAACCGTGCGCTTCCGCTGCTTCGAGCACGTCAGCGGGCACCAGCTCGCCGAGCACGCCCGGGCCGATCGGCTCGGTGACGGCGAGCAGCTCCATGGCGGAACGGCACTCCGGCGGCGCTGCCGCGAGCCGCTCGTTGACCAGTGCCGCGAGCCAGGTCGGGATGGCGAACGGGCCACGGAGCATCCACCTGCCGTCCTCGGCTACCAGTCGGTTCGCCTCCAGCTGTGCGGTCAGCAGCTCGCGCACCAGCAACGCGTTGCCCGCGGTGGCCTCCCAGAACCGCTGGACCAGGGCGCCTTCCACTTGACCGCACAGCGCCTCCCCGAGGATCTGGTGGACGTCGGCGCGGCCGAGCGGGCCGATCTCTATCCACTCGGCCAGCCCATCGGTCCACAGGTCCGCGATCGGGCGTGGCAGCCGCCGGTCGGGACGCACCGCGGTGAGGAGGAAGAGTTCGCCACGTCGGGCGAGTTGAACCGCCAGCGCGGCGGATGCCTCGTCCAGTAGGTGGGCGTCGTCCACGACGAGCGTCAGGCGGCGTTTGCCGGCCGGCTTGAGCAACGCCTCGGCCGCGGTGCGGAGCGCGTCGCCCGTGAACGGTGAGCGGAGCAGCCCGGACGGCAGATGTTCGGCGAGCGCGCCGAACGCTACGTTGGCGGTCGCCACAGTGGTGACGGCCCGGATGACGTGGTGTCTTGCCGGATCGGCCCGATGGGCAGCCTCGGTCTGCAGGCGGCTCTTGCCCACGCCCTCCGCGCCGATCAACGCAATGCCGGCGGATCCGCGCCGGTCGGTCGCCGCGGCGATGCGCCGCAACTCTGTGTGCCTGCCAGCGAAGACATCTCGGACGCGATCCCTGATGGTTATCTCGGCGGATTCCACCGGTCAACTGTCTTATTGACTGCTATCGAACGGCTGTCGTTCAGCCATCACCCGAAAGGGCGCACCGTCGCTGCCCGAAGCCGGCGCGGTCCTGAGTACCGATCGCGGTCCCTGCGTATCTGAATGGCGGACGGGCTGAGTACTTCGTCGTGGTAACCCGGTAGCGAAGAGCAATTCTTTCCCGCAGTGGTTCCACAGTATCGTCGCCACTGCCGGCAAGCCCGTCCAGAATCAGCTCTCGTGAATTGGGGCGATAATGTCGTATCTGAAGCCGACCGATCCTGCCGTACTGGCGAAGGCCGTCGCTGACAACCTCGTCGTCGCGGCCGATCCCGACGCGCCCGCCTCGGGTCTCTACTACTGGGAGATTTCCCGCCCTTGGCGGGACAAGGTCGTCGATGCGGCGCGGACGTGCGCGGCCGAGACGATCCGTACGCTGGGGGAGAGCCTGTTGGCCGACCCGACGGATCACCTGCGGTACTGGGCTCTGCACGCGGCGCTGGTGGAGCGGCACGGCCACGACTGCGCAGTCGACGACCTCATGCACCTTGGCTGGCGGGCGGAGTGCAACTCGCGCCTCGGCCACGTGCTGAACGAGGACTACACCAGTGACGCCGTTCCGGTGACCGTGGAGGAGATGGCCGCGTTCGACCCGGGGCTGCGGTTGCCCGAGGGCGCCGCCCCGGAGGTCCTCGTCGTGATCCCGTTCCACAGCCGGCTCGAGGGCGGCGGCGAGAGGCTGCGCAACCTCCTGGCGTGTCTGCGGTCGTTGCGTGACCAGTCGTTGCCGCGCGAGCAGTATCAGGTGACGGTCGTGGAGAGCGACGAGCAGTCCCGCTGGCGCGATGTGATCAGCCGGTTCGCCGACAACTACATCTTCGCCCCCAAGGACGGCGTGTTCAACAAGTCCTGGGCGATGAACGTCGGCGTCGCCAACACGCCCGGGCCTACCGAGATCATCTGCCACATGGACGCCGACGTGCTGGCCGACCGTGACTTCCTCGCGCGCAACGTGGATCGCATGCGCGAACCCGGCACGATGGGGCACCTGCCGTACCGGGACATGGTGGCGATGGACTACCCCGCCACCTGGCGGGCCATCCGCGAACGGCTGCACGGCGGTGCGGCGGCGCCCGACCCGCGTCGCTTGCGCGCCTTCACCCTGCGTCGTGGGCCGGGTCTGTGCTTCTTCGCCCGAGCCGAGTTGTACTACCGCACCGGCGGCATGGACGAGCGCTTTCAGGGCTGGGGCGGCGAGGACATCGAGTTCAACTACCGCTTCGGATTCGACGCGGCGTACGACGCCTTCGACGAGCCGCTGCTGCACATGCGGCACCCGTCCTACTCCGAGCTTCGCGCCGACGGCAAGCTGATCAACGCACACCTCGTGCCGGGGAGTTGGCAGCCGACCCGGCCGATCGGGCAGCTCGACCAGTTCACCCCGGCCGGCGTCTAGCGCTCGGAGGACGGCGTGACCATGGAGGCGAGTACGGCGGTCCGGCGGCTCGAACCCGCCGGACCGCATGACGACAAGACCATGCTCGACCATCTCCGGGAGGCCGTGGTCCGGCATCCACAGCGGGCGGCGGTGATCTGCTGGCACACCGACGGACGGCCGACCGAGCGGCTGACCTATTCCCAGTTGGCTGCGACGGTTGAGCGGCTGGCCGCGGGGCTGGCCAGGCTCGGCGTCCGGCGCGGTGAGGTGGTGACACTGCAACTGCCCAACTCGTGGCAGCTCGTCGCGCTCGCCCTCGCCTGCGCGCGGATCGGCGCCGTCGCCGGGCCGGTGGCGCCGGTCATGCGCCGACGCGAGCTGGAATTCATGACCCGACTCACGAAGAGTCCGGTGTACGTGGGGGCGACGTCCCATCGTGGCTTCTCGTACGACGAGATGAGCGCGGAGGTGGCCGCCGCGGTGCCCTCCCTTGGTCATCGCATCCTCATCGGTCAGCCGAGCACTACGGGGGCGCTCGACTTCGCCGCCGACCTGCTCGATCGGGCGTGGGAGGACGAGGTGCCGCGCGGTGAGTTGGACGGCCGCGAAGCCGGCCCCGACGATCTGGCCCAGGTCATCTTCACGTCCGGCACCACCGGTGAGCCGAAGGGCGTGATGCACAGCCACCGGACGCTCTACGCCATCAACCGGCGGCAGATCGAGGTGCTGGGGCTGACCGGGGACGAGATCACGGCGATGGGATCGCCGACCACCCTGCAAGGTGGATACACCTGGAACTTCGTCATGCCGCTGATGCTGGGCGCGACCGCGGTGCAGGTGGACTCGTGGGACCCGGCGCTGATGCTGCGGATCGTCGAGGCGGAGCGGGTGACGTTCTTCTACGGGGCGCCGACGGTTCTCAGCGACCTGATCCACGAGCAGCGGCGCCGTCGGCGGGACGTCGGCGCCCTGAGGACGTTCGGCACGGGAAGCGCGCCGGTGCCACCGGTCCTCGTGGAGGAGGCGCACGAGGTCCTTGGCTGCCGGGTCTACGCGGTGTGGGGCATGACGGAGAACGGCTGCGTCACCGTCACCCGCCCGGAAGACCCGCTGATGCGGGCGGCGGAGAGCGACGGCACACCGGTACCCGGCATGGAGATTCGCATCGTCGACGAGAAGACCGGCAACCCTGTCGACAAGGGTGCCGTCGGGCGGCTCCAGGTACGGGGTGACAACCAGTGCCTGGGCTACTACCACCGTCCGGAGCTGTATCGCCAGTCGCTGACGTCCGACGGCTGGTTCGACACCGGCGACCTGGCGCGCGACGACGGGTACGGCGGCGTCCGCATGGTCGGCCGCGTGAAGGACGTCATCGTCCGTGGAGCCGAGAAGGTGCCAGCGGTCGAGGTGGAGGCAGCACTGCTGCGCCACCCGGCGATCCGGGAGGTGGCCGTCGTCGGGTATCCGGACCCGCGGCTCGGCGAACGGGCGTGCGCGGTGATCGTACCGGACGGCGAGGCGCCTTCCCTCGACGAACTGCGTGCTCATCTCACCGATCTGGGCATGGCGAAGCCGTATTGGCCGGAGCGGATCAGTGCCGTTGACGAGTTGCCGAAGACGCCGTCGGGAAAGGTCCAGAAGTTCGTTCTGCGGGAACGATTGAGAGCTGCGTGATGGATTTCTCTCATACTGCTGAGCAGTGTGCGCTGGCCGACAAGGTACGCGCCTTCACCGAACACCGAATCGTGCCGTTCTACCAGGACAGCGACCGGCAGGGACAGTTCCGCCCGGAGCTGCTGCGCGAGTTGGCCGCCGAGGGCCTGTTCGCGCTGCGCGTCCCGGTCGAGTACGGCGGGCTGGGGTTGGATGCGGTCAGCACCGGCGTTGCCCTGGAGGAACTGGCCCGGGGCGATCTCACCGCGTGCTATCCAGTGCTGAACGCCGCCCTGGTTGCCGGCATCATCACCGCCAACGGCACTGCCAAGCAACGCGCGGAATGGCTGCCGGCGATCGCTCGCGGGGACGCGGTGGTGGCGTTCTGCATGACCGAGCCGGGCCACGGGACCGACGCTGCCGCCGTGAAGCTTCGCGCCGAACCGAGCGGTCCGCACGACTGGCGGCTCGTCGGCGAGAAGACTTCGATCATGCTGGGCGCGTACGCCACCCACGGCATGATCTTTGCCCGCACCAGCGATGCGCCACGTGCCCGCGGGGTCACCGCCTTCTACGCCCGGCTCGACGACCAGTACGTGGTGCGTTCGCCCCTGCGTGACCTTGGCAGCCGGTCCGGTGGCCGATCGACTCTGGTCTTCGACGGCTTGCCGGTCCGGGTGTCCGACGTGGTTGGCGAAACCGGACTCGGCTTTGCCCAGGGCATGCGCGGCTTCGACTACTCGCGGGCGCTCATCGCGCTCATGGCCGTCAGCACGGCACAGGCCGCGCTGGACGACGCTCTTGCGCACGCTCGGCACCGGCGCGCGTTCGAGAAGCCGCTGGGCCACTTTCAGGGGATCGCCTTTCCACTCGCGGAGTGCGCCACCTATCTACATGCGGCCCGACTCCTCGCGTACGAGGCGCTGTGGCGCAACGACGCCGGGCTGGAGCACCGTCTGGCAGCGAACATGGCGAAGTGGTGGGCGCCGAAGGCTGCCGTCGATGCGGCGCACCAGGCGCTGCTGACGCTTGGTCACTTCGGCTACAGCGAGGAGCAACCGATCGCGCAGCGGCTCCGTGACCTGATCGGCACCCAACTCGCCGACGGCACCGCCAACGCCACCAAGCTGGTCGTGGCACGTGAACTGCTCGGGCGGGAGTACGCACCATGAGAAACTTTCCGTCTTGGGTCGCCGGCAAGGACGTCGAATCCGCCCGGCATGTCTACGGCATCTCGGCACGCGCGGCGCTGGAGGACACCTTCGGCGCGCTGAGCCTGAAGCGGCGGCTGGAGTCCGGTCAGCTCGGTGAGGAGGATGACCCGCGCATTGTCGGACGGTGCGCGTTGGCCGACCCGGAGACTGTCCAGCAGGCACTGACTGCGGCAGCCGCCGCCCAGTCGGAGTGGGGCAGAACACCCCTGCGTACCCGACTGCGCCTCGGCGAGGCGATCCGCCGGCGGCTGGTCGCGACCCGCGACGAGTTCGTGGAGCTCATGGTCGCCGAGGGGCGGCCGCGCACCGCGTCGCACGCCGAGATCGACGGGTTGCTGCACATCTTCAGCGAGCAGACCCTGTCCTGGTGCGCGGAGCTGTTGCACCGCGAGTTCTCGTACGGCGGCAGGCGAATCGTCCTGCGCCGCCGTCCGGACGGGGTCGTCTGCGTGGCACCGCCGCAGAACGCGCCGCACTCCAACGCCATCTACGGGGCGGCCGCGCTGCTCTCCGGCAACGCCGCCGTGATCCGGGCGCCGCGCAGTCTGCCGCTGGGCGTGATGTACGCGATCCGGGAGATCATCGCGCCCGCCCTTGACGACGTGGGTGCGCCACCGGGCACCGTCAATGTCGTGTGCGGACCGCCGATGCTCGATGACTGGCTGGCCAGCCCGCACGTCAACGACATCATCTACTTCGGGGGCAGCGAGAAAGGGTTGATCTTCCAGAACGATTGCATCGCCGCGGGCAAGAAGCCCATCTTGGAGCTGGCCGGCAACGACTGCGCCGTGGTGTGGCGGGATGCTGACCTGGACGTGGCGGTCCGCGCGCTGACCGAGGCGTTCAACGCCTCCGGGCAGATCTGCAACGTTCCCAACCAGGTGGTGGCGCATCCCGCGATCGCCGACGAACTGATCGATCGGCTACGGATCGCCGCCGGGCGCGTCCGGCCCGGCTACCCCGACGATGACGGCGTGGAGCTCACCCCGGTCCTGGCCCGGGAGAGCTTCTTCGCGGTGCTCCACGAGGCGCTGGCTGGGGGAGCCCAGTTGGTGTGCGGCGGACGCCAACTGGAGGTGGACGGGTCACCGTCCGACACCGGCTACTTCCTGGAACCGACTGTGCTACGCATCGACGGCCTGGCGCGTAGCCGCGAGTTGGCGGCGGTCCGCGCGGAGACCTTCTTCCCGCTGCTGCCGGTGGTGGTTCCCGAGTCGGGCCGCAGCGACGACGCGCTGCTCGAGGACGTACTCGACTTCGTCAACACCAACGCGTACGGCCTGCGTAACTCGTTCTGGTCGGAGGACGAAACGGTCGTGGAGCGCTTCGTGGGTGCCGTGACCAACGGCGGCGTCATCAAGGTGAACGACGAATCGCACTCCGGCTTCTTTCCCTACCTGCCTTCCCACGGCGGCACCGGCCTTACGGGCGGAGTGTTCGGTGAAGCCAGCTACATGATGATCCGGACGACGCATCTGCAGGCGGTCTCACTGAGGGAAGGCTCATGAGGACGATTCGGGTAGAGGTCCGGACGGCACTGTCGGCGGACGCTGCGTTCGACCGGATCAGGCAGTTCGATGACGAGTGGACGGTGCCGTTCCGGGGTGCGTCGATCCATTGGCGGCAGCGGTCTGAACCGGCGCCGAGCGGGCGTCGCATCTCGTTCACCCAGACCGTTGGCGATTTCCGGAGCCTGTCCGGCGTTTGGCGGACAGTTCCCGCGTCCGAGGGCTGTGAGGTGCTGCTCGAGTTGACGTACGACGTCGGGGTGCCGATATATGACCGGATACTCGATCCGTTGATCGAGCGGGTGTTGACGACGGCTGCCCGGTTGGCAATATCTGGCTTCTAGGCGTTTTGCGCGCAACGTGAAGGTGGCCCCTCGAGTCGTCTTCCGACTCGGGGGACCACCTTTTGTCGTAGCGCTCGGCCTGATCGCTAGCCCCAGTTGGTGTCACGGCTCATAATCTCGCTCCCCCTTCGATCTCGACCATGAACCGAGTTCACCAGCGGCCACTGTCGACCTGATATCTGATGGCTGTCGATCCGTTGTCGATGCGCTTACCGCAAACTAAGAATGACGTTTGCCGTTCGATAGCCGGATGACAGCGCCCACGTGTACGTTCACGCGAGTACTGACCAAAATGGAGGGATGTAGATATCAAATGATTGGTGTTCGCATCATTGACGGCGCGTCGGGCCGGCCTGTCCCAGGCGTGCTAGTGCGGCTGGACGGCCGCGACGATCGAGGCTGGGCACCACTGATGTCCGGGTTCACGGTAAATGACGGCCGGCTGCCGGCGCTGGAGGAACTTCAGGTGAGGCGCGGCGCGCATCAGCTCATGTTCGATCCCTCCAGCTACTTTGCCGGACTCGGCGCTGTCGCCGAGTACCGTGAGTTCACTGTGCAAATTCAGGTGCGCGAGATCGAACTCGACTTGCGGATGGCTGTGTACCTCAACGCGGCGGGTTTCGCCGTATACGGAGAACGTGGATAGGGCTACCCGTGAGGGGCGTGACCGATGCCAGTGGGCGCTGTTGCCGGCGCTGGTGGGTGTGGCAGGGTCCGTCAACCGCATCCGTGAGCGGCGATCATTGATCCCCAGAGCGTGGAGTGCATCGACCCCGTCGGTCGGGACGGCCGTGGGTCGGACGCCCGGAAGAAGATCAACGGCCGGAGGCCGACCGGCGCCTCCGATGGACGCCGGTCGGCAGTCATGCCCAGGGCGAGAGCCGTCGCGGTCGGCACGTCGGCGACCCACTCGGCGATCGCGGCGTACGAGCGGTAGCCGGCGACCACGGCACACACGGCTGCGGTGACCACGACTGTCAGCCGGTGCCGGACGCCTCGCCGGGCCTGTGGATCAGGCAGAACGGCGAGTGCTTCGGACAGCCCACCAGCGGTTTCGGCAACGGTCAGAGCCGGTGCGCCCGACAGGGACGAGATCAGCGATGATGGCAGCGCGGGCATGACTCACTTCGGCGATCAGCATGGCGTAGGAACCTTGATGATCTTCCGAGCCGGTCATGCCCGTCTTGCTGCCACCACCAACGGCGCTTCTACTCCAAGCCCCACAAGTCAGACACCGTCACGACTTTGCCGGGGCCCTGTGTCCCCGTGTCTGTGAATCGTGAGCGGATCCTGGCCTGGACCCCCGTTGTGGTCGGCTCACCCGCAGCTATGGGCGCCACCGCGCTTCCCGAAGCCATCACCCACATGACCTGCCGAATCACCGCGCACAACCCGCCCGCCGCACGTTCACCTGGACCTGATAACCCTTCTCTGAAACAACTCTGGAACATCGGCCACCCCGAATCTCACCTGGTGTCCGCCGGTATGCTTGGCTACCATGAAAAACGTTCTCCATACGGGGCGTCAAACGATCACGCCGGCCTGCTCCGGGGGGCACCGTTGGGCTGGCGCGAGGTGTCGTTGTTGACGGGGGAGGAAATTTGCAGGTTTTCCGCATCCTGGGGCCCTTGCACGTGCTGAACGCCACCATCACCGCCTCCCGACAGCAGATAGTGCTCGCCATGCTGCTGCTAGAGGCCAATAATGTGGTTCCGCTGGGCCGGCTTGTCGATGCGGTATGGGAGGACACCCCGCCATCGACGGCCAAGAGTCAGATTCAGATCTGCATATCGGCGGTACGACGTGCGCTGCGAGACACCGGTCTCGATAATCGGATCATCACCAACCCGGCCGGCTATCAGATCAGAGTCGCCGAGGGTGAGCTGGACCTGCACATCTTCAACGAACTTCTCACCGAAGCCCGCGCCGCGCTGCGCGAGCAACGGCTGGAGGACGCTGCCTCGAGTTTTCGGCAGGCCCTGACGCTGTACCGCGGGACTCCGCTCAGCGGCGTGGACAGCCGGCTGGTCGAGGCGGCGGCGACTCGGATCGCCGAGCGACGGCTCGCTGTAGTTGAGGACTGCCTCGAGTTGGAGCTGCACCTCGGTCGGCATCGCGAGACCATCGATGAACTGATGGCGCTCGTTACCGAACACCCGTTGAGGGAACGGCTATGGCAACAGCTGATCACCGCGCTGTACCGGGCCGGCCGGCAAGCGGAGGCACTGGCGGCGTACCGCTCGGCGCGGCAAGCCTCAATCGACGACCTCGGGTTGGAGCCGAGTGAGCCGCTGCGGTTGCTCGAGCGGGCAATCCTGAACGGACAACTCGAGCCCGGCCCGGCCGTGGAGCTGGAATGGCCGGCTCCGATCGAGCCCGCTCCCTCGGTGCCCCGCATGGCACCCGCTGACATTCCGGATTTCACTGGATACGGCCAACTCGTCAGCGAGCTACGGGACTTCCTGCGCTACGGCGGCGGGCGCCCCGACCGGGACTCCGTGCCGGTCCTGGCGATCACCGGCCGCGGCGGCGCCGGAAAGACGACGCTCGCCGTGCATCTGGCCCATGGGCTGGCCGCCGAATTTCCGCACGGGCAGCTGTTCAGCCGGTTGGGCCCGGAGCGGTCGCACAGCGGTGGTCTCTCCCAGATCCTCGACGGCTTTCTCCGCGCGCTCGGCATGCCCGGGTCCTCGATACCCGAGGGGCTGGAAGCTCGCGCGGCGACCTTCCGAAGTCAGATCGCCGCATCCCGGGTGCTGATCGTCCTGGACGACGTGGTCGACGAGCGGCAGGTGTACCCCCTCCTGCCGGGCAGCCCCAGCTGCGGTGTGATCGTGACCAGCCGACGCCGCCTGGCCGGGATACCCGGCTCCCGGCTGGTCGAGGTGAGTGCGCTCGAGCAGCGCGATGCCGTTGAGCTGCTGACGCGGATGGTCGGCTCGGAGCGAGCCTCCGCCGAACCACGCGAGGCCCTACGCCTGGTCGAGTTGTGTGGCCGATTGCCGCTGGCGCTGCGGATCGCGGCGGCGAGGTTGATCGCCCGTCCGCACTGGCGGATGGCGCAGCTGACCGAGCGACTCGAGGATGAGGGCCGGCGTCTGGACGAGTTGGCGCACGGCGGCCTGGACGTGCGGACCAACATCGCGGTCAGTTACGAGGGCCTTGACGGGCAGGCGCAGCGGCTGTTGCGGCGGCTCGGCCTGCTCGAGACGCATGACTTTCCGAGCTGGGCGGCAGCGCCGCTGCTCGACATCGACGTGGCCACCGCCTCGGACACGCTCGATGCGCTGGTGGACGCACAGCTGCTGGAAGTGGTGGGTGGGTTCGGCGTCGACACTCGCTACCGGCTGCACGACCTGGTCCGGGTCTACGCCCGTGAGCGGCTCGCGGCCGAGGAGACCGCGCCGGCCCGGCTCGAGGCCGCCCGGCGTCTCCTCGGCGCGTGGCTGTTCCTTGCCGATGAGGCGCACCGCGTCCTCTACGGCGGTGACTACACCGTCATCCACAGCGGGGCACAGCGTTGGGAGTTGCCTCGACATCTCGTTGACGACCTGTTGCGCGATCCGCTGATGTGGTTCGAGGGCGAGCGTGCCGCTGCGGTCGCCGCGGTGGGTCAGGCATCCCAAGCTGGCGCACCGGACTACTGCTGGGACCTTGCGATCACCTTGGTTGCACTCTTCGAGAACGGTAGCTATCTCGACGACTGGCGTGCTACTCACGAGATCGCCCTGCTCAGCGCGCGGGAGGCCGACGATCGACTCGGCACGGCCGCGATGCTGTATTCGCTAGGCGCAGTGAACATCGCCGAGCAGCGCTTCGACGACGCTCGTGTCCGGCTCAACCAGGCGCTCCAGGTGTTCGACGAGATCGGTGAGGCCCGCGGTCGCGCGCTTGCCCTGCGGCACCTGGCCTTCCTCGACCGGGTACATGGCGACCTCGATCAGGCGTGGGCGCGCTATAGCGAGGCGCTTGCCGCGCTGCGTCCGCTCGGCGACGCAGCGGGCGCCGCTCATATCCTCAGCGGGATGGCGCGCATCAAGCTGGAATGGAGCGAACGCGGCTCCGCCGCCGAACTCCTGGCCGAGGCGTTGCGGAAGGTCACCGAGGTCAACAGCACGCGTGTCCAGGCGATGGTGCTACACCGCCTGGGCGAACTGCACTTCGAGGACGGCGACCTCACCCAGGCTGAGGAAGAGCTGACCAAGGCGCTGAAACTGGTGCGCGGAGGCCGCGATCGGGCAGGCGAGGCGCACGTGCTGCACGGGCTCGGTCTCGTGAAGCTGCGGCAGCACCAGCACCACCAGGCGGCGGTGACGCTGAACCATGGGTACGCGATCGCCCGCCGCAACGGTGACCGGCTGGCCACCGCGCGATTCTGCCTGGCACTGGCCCGGCTGCACCGGGCCCGACGGGACTATCCATCTGCGCTGGAGTGGGCTTCCCAGGCCCTCGAGATCTTCGACCAGTTCCATGCACTGTTGGGTCGCCTGGAGGCCGACGAGCTACTCGGGCAGATTCGCGATGAAGCAGCTGGGCGGCATGGCCTGCGCGAACATGCTGCCCTTCCGCCGGCTCTCCGAAGTAGTGCCCGTCCGTCTCAGCCGTAGGCCCAAGGGCCCATTGAGTGCCGGTCGAGCCGCGTGCAGAGTACCCGGCCGACAGTACGTTCATCCCACCGGAGAGTGGGCTCAGCCGTCGCAGCGTTGACGCGTTGGTGCGACAAGGCTCTGCGCAGCCGAGGTCCTACCCACTTTCGCCCCGGATAGGAGGCTTCCCGTGCCGAACACCAGCAGATTCCGACGGGCCTTGGTCACTGGCGGTGGAGGATTTCTCGGCTCGTACGTCTGCGAGCAGCTCCTCTCCTGCGGAGTGGAGGTGATCAGTGTCGACAACTTCTCCACCGGGCACCGCAGCTATGTCGAGCACCTGATGGGCCGTTCGGGCTTCACGCTCGTGGAGGCGGACGTCACCGAGGAATTCCCAGTCACGGGATCGGTTGATCTCGTGATGCACCTGGCGTCGCCTGCGTCGATTCCCGAATTCTATCGATTGCCGATCGAGACCCTGCTCGTCGGCAGCCACGGCACATATAACGCGTTGCGTATCGCGCGCCGGTTTGGCGCCCGCTTTGTGTTGGCATCCACATCGGAAATATACGGCGATCCGCTGAAGCACCCGCAGGACGAAGAGTACTGGGGCAACGTCAACCCGATCGGCGCGCGCTCGGTCTACGACGAGGCAAAGAGGTACGCCGAGGCCCTCACGACGGCGTACGGCAAGCAGCACGGGGTGAGCGTGGGCATCGCGCGCATCTTCAACAGTTATGGGCCGCGCATGCGGCCGGATGGTCGGGTGATCTCCGGCTTCATCGCCCAGGCCCTCGACGGCGTCCCCCTGGAGATCCACGGCGACGGCAACCAGACGCGATCGCCCTGCTACGTCGAGGACACCGCGCGGGGCCTCCTGGCAATCGCGGAAAGCGACTACGGGCGGCCGGTCAACATCGGCAACATCCAGGAGGTCACCATCCGTGACCTGGCTCAGATGATCCTCGACGCGACGGGGAGCAGGTCACCACTGAAGTTCATCGAGGCCGACATGGACGACCCTCGGCAGCGCTGCCCCGACATCAGTCGGGCGGAGCGTGAACTGGGCTGGCGGCCACAGGTCGCCCTCGAGGAGGGCCTACGGCGGACGGTAGCGGCCGCCAGCAAGCAATCACCGGACTGGAAATAGGAGGCACAGTGCTTACGATCTCCGTGCTGGGCTGCGGGTATCTCGGTGTCACGCACGCCGCCGGTATGGCCGAGTTGGGGCACCAGGTCATCGGGGTCGATATCGATCCTGAAAAGATCTCCGCGCTGGCAGACGGTCGGGTGCCCTTCTTCGAGCCTGGGCTGGACGAGCTGATCAGTCGCAATCTCGCCGCGGGGCGACTGCGGTTCACCACGTCGTACGAGGACGCCGCGACGGCCGACGTGCACTTCATCTGCGTCGGCACCCCGCAGCGCAGCGACGCTGGCGCAGCCGATCTCAGCCACCTACACGCGGCCATCGAGGGGCTGGCGCCGTCGCTCGTGCAGGATTGCCTCGTCGTCGGCAAGTCCACAGTGCCGGTCGGCACTGCGGCGCACCTGGCCGAGATGCTCCGCAATCTCGCGCCCGACGGCGAAAGGGTCTCGGTCGCCTGGAACCCGGAGTTCCTGCGCGAGGGTACGGCCGTGGCCGACACCCTGCGCCCGGATCGTCTCGTGCTCGGCGTGTCCGACGCCTCCGCCGAGCAGGTGCTCCGCGAGGTCTATGCGCCGCTGATCGAGGCGGGCGTTCCGGTGGTGGTGGCCGACCTGCCCACCGCCGAAGTGATCAAGACCGCGGCCAATTCGTTCATGGCCACGAAGATTTCCTTCATCAACGCGATCGCCGAGTTCTGCGACGCGAGCGGTGCCGACGTCACGATCGTCGCCGAGGCACTCGGCCGCGACCCCCGCATCGGCGAGCAGTTCCTCAAAGCTGGGCTCGGCTTCGGCGGTGGCTGCATCCCCAAGGACATCCGGGCCTTCCAGGCCCGCGCCCACGATCTCGGCGTCGGCCACGCACTGTCCTTCCTGGCCGAGGTCGATGCGGTGAACCTGCGGTGCCGCGACCGGGTGGTGGAGCTGCTCCGCAAGCAGTGCGGGGGAGGATTCACCGGACGGCGAGTCGCGGTGCTCGGCGCCGCCTTCAAGCCCAACACCGACGACATCCGCGACTCGCCTGCGTTGCACGTGGCCGAGCTGATCAGCCGTGAGGACGGTGTGGCTGCCGTCTACGACCCGCGGGCGATGGGGAACGCGCGGCGGGCTTTCCCGCACCTGACCTACGCGACCAGCCCGCTGGACGCGGCACGAGGCGCCGACGCGGTGGCCCTGTTGACCGACTGGGAGGAGTTCTCCACTCTCGATCCACGGGTCCTGGGCAAGGAGGTCAGGAGCCGGAGCATCGTGGACGCGCGGCACCAGCTCAACGCCGAGGAGTGGCAGCGGGCAGGATGGCAGTACTACGCGCCCGGCCGCCCCGCGCTCCAGAGCTGAGTGGTTGCGCAAGAGGCTGCCATCGTATGGTCGGGATCATCTGATCGATGGGATCGGTGCCGCGTCGCGGAGTGCCGGTCGGCATCGAGTTGTGCGCCGCCGGCCAATCGCCATGCCCCAACATCTGTGCGACTCACCCTGATCGCTGCCCCATTAGGACGTACCACGGAAGTGGCTTTCGAGTAGCTCAACGGGTTGACGCCGAGTGCATTCGGACGGATAGCTTCTCGGCCATGAGGACTGTCGAATTGGGGCACACGGGTGAGCAGGTCAGCCAGATCGCTCTCGGGTGCATGTTGATGGGTACATTGACCGACGAGGCGTCGTCGTTCCAAATGCTGGACCGTTACCTCGACGCCGGCGGCAACTTCGTTGATACCGCCAACTGCTATGCGTGGTGGCCATCGCCAGGCAACACCGGTGACGAGAGTGAGGAACTGATAGGCCGCTGGCTCGCCCATGGTGGTCGGCGCGACAAGATCTTTCTCGCTACCAAGTGCGGTGCGCGGATACCCGATCCTGAAGAGGCGCGTGGCAAGACGTGGGAGGAGGTCCAGGCTCGTTTCGAGGGTGCGAGTGGCGACACGGTGCGCCGGGGCATCGACGACAGCCTGCGGCGGCTTGGCACCGACCACGTCGACCTGTACTACGTGCACGTCGACGACCGGTCGACGCCGCTGGCCGAGACGCTGTCCGTCCTGGCGGAAATCGTGCGCGCCGGCAAGGCACGGTACGTCGGCTGGAGCAACGTGCGAACCTGGCGGCTGGAGCGCGTCCGGCAGCTCTGTGACCGGCATGGCTGGCCGGCACCGGTTGCGCTGCAGCAACAACACAGTTACCTCCGTCGTCGTGCCGGGCTCAGCAGCGTCTCCATCGTGGACGACGAGCAGCTCGACTACCTGCGGACGCACGACGATCTGACGCTGGTCTCGTACTCGCCGATCCTCAAGGGGGTCTACGACGATCCGAAGAAGCGGCGAGGCCACGACATCATGGCTCCGTACGAGGGTCCGGATGCCGAGGCGCGCGTGGCGGAGCTCATCGTGCTCGCCGCCGAGTTGGGTGTCACGCCGAACCAACTGGTGCTCGCGTGGCTGTTGCATCAGACGTCGCCGCGTACCGTGCCGCTGATCGGGCCACGAACCCTCGACCAGTACGCGGCCGCCATGTCGGCGCTCGACATCAAGGTCGACGCCGCACACGTCGAGCGACTCGATGCCGCCGGCGCCCCTGCCTCGTGACCAGGGCATCGGCCTACGTGATCGTGACCTCAACAGCCATGTGCCGATCAAGGTGGACCGTCCGCTCCGGTTCCGACCGGCAATGCCCGCGTGGCATGACGGCGTGGACCGGGGCAGAGCACAACCCCCAATGACGGGTTAGGTGGTAGCCTTGTCGGCATGCCACCCGACGTCAGTCAGCTACCGTTGGTCGGCGGGCACCCTGCACTCGATCTGGTCAACACACTCGAGCGAGGGGGCACCTCGCCTCACGACTTCCTGTCCGACACTTCCGCTCTGCTGCGTTGGTCGGTCCTGGTGGGCACGATCAGCGACGTGGAGGCTGAGCAGGTTGACCGGGCGTGGCGCGACGAGCCTGCGGCGGCGCACGCGGGACTGGCCGCGGTGCGGGACATCCGTGAAGGGCTTTATCTCGTGCTGCGTGCGGCGATCATCGACGCGGACGGTGGTACGGCGGACGACCTTGTCGCGGCCGGCGCCGCGCTTGTCGCATTACATCAGCGCTGGTCCGGCGCGGTCGCCCGGGCACGATTCGTGCTCGACTCGTCGCGGGTGCGGCTGGCCTACGACACGGTGCCGGCCATGTTGGTGCCCGACCGGATCGCCGAGGCCGCTTACGATGTCATGCTGACGGCCGATCTGACCCGGGTGCGCCGATGCCCGGTGCTCGAAGGTGGCTGTGGTTGGCTCTTCCTCGATCGGAGCCGCAACGGTTCCCGCCGCTGGTGTCGCATGGCGGACTGCGGCAACGTGGTGAAGGCGCGACGGCTCACCGAGCGTCGCCGTGCCGCCCGGCCCTCCGGCTCCGAGGCAGTGGGCGAGGGCGTTCCGGTGAGGGCTGTCATGCCCTCACGCGATGCTCAACAGACCTTCGCGAAGGCGCTCTGAGAAGGGACTCGTGGTGACTCCACAGCCACCGTAGGTACTGCTGCAGTTCCTCGAGCGTCGCGATCCATCCCTCGTCCGTGTAGGTGAGCATGCGCTTCACCTCCCCGGGTACGAGGTCGTAGGCGGTGGCGCCGGTTTCTGGGACCAGTCTGTCCGGGGCAACGGCCACCGGCGCCGGAATGATGGGAAGTCGAACGCCCGCCTCGTTGAACGCTTTGAGGAGCGTGAGGTAGGCGCGGGGCAGATGGTAGGGCGAGACGGCGAGTGCGAGGCTCGTGATGCCGTGGTCCTTGACCTGGCTGACGATCCACGCGGCCTGCAGGGCCGTGTTGGGCGCCGGCTCGGCTTGGAGGTGGACTCCGTTGGTGCGGCGGAGACCGAGGCTGCGCAGGTAACCGAGCGTGATCTCGACGTAGGTCTTCTCGGTCGGATTGCCGTTGGCCACCAAGAGGTAACGGAGATCCAGATTCGCCTCCCAACTGCGGATCGCATGGGTGAAACGCCACTCTTCGCCCTGGCCGCTGGCGATGACGAGCGCATCGACGTGGTCGCCGGCCGACGGCGGGAGAGCCAATATCATCGTGAGGGCTTTCGTCACGGCCAGGAACTGGCCGGCTGTGAAGCCCGCGAGGTCATCGTCCCTCGCGATCCGAGGAGTCACGCTGCTCCGGCTCATCAAATCCTTCGGCCTCATCCTGTAGTTCGCGGCACGGACTCTACTCGGCACTGAGTAGGTCCATCTCAGCACGTCGGTCCGATTGGCCGGCGGTGCCGCGCTGGTCGCCTCATATGTACGCTCATCCCGGGTGGCCGCGGCGTGAGCGGATCAGACGGGGTCCTCATGGGGCGCGCGGAACTCGAACGCGCGTTCGCTCACCTGGGCGACCGGCTTGTCGGCCGCGGAGTCGTCGCTGACATCTTCAGGATCCGCTGGCCGGCGCCGCACTCCGCACCGACCTGGGCGAGGCTTCGCCACGGCCTCGGGGTTTGATCAGCTTGGTCTTTGTAGAGGCCGATGATGGACTCCATCAGCGCGTTGTCCAGGGCGTCGCCGACGCTCACCTCATCCGATCCTCGCAGGGGGAGTGGCAGCCCGTGTGGCAACAGCACAAGACCTTCCAGGCGATCGAGGTCGGCGACGGCGGCGACGGGCGGTGGGCCGCCTACGCCCGGGGCCTGTGGCAGGAGATGGAGGGCCTGCTGACCGAGGAGGGCCGGACTCCGGAGGGCGCGGATCGTGTTCGGGCGCTGTTCCGTGCGCACATGCCGGAACTGGTTCCGGTTCTGGACCGCCTGGCCGGTCAACTCGACCGGCCCGAGGCGGAGGTCTTCCTCACCCACGCGGCACTGCGGCCGTTCTCCCAGGCGTGCACCCAGATCGGCCAGAGCGGCACTCTGCTGCGCAACTATGACCTGCGGCCCGATCAGTGCGAGGGGACCATCGTCTCCTCGTGCTTCCTGCGTCCCGTGATCGGGATGCAGGACATGCTGTGGGGCTTGCTGGACGGGATGAACGACGCCGGTCTGGCGGTTTCGCTCACCTGGGGCGGACGTTCCGTCTACGGACGCGGCTTCGCCATTCTCATCCTCGTGCGCTACCTGCTGGAGACGTGCGACACCGTCGATGAGGCGGTCGACAGGCTGCGGTCCCTGCCGGTCGCCGTCCCCCAGAACCTCACCCTTGTCGATCCCGAGAAGGCGATGACGGTGTTCGTGGGACCGGATATGCCGCCGACGGTGGCACCGGACGCCTGCGCCGCCAATCACCAGCACCTGCCGGTCACCGACGAGCAGGAACAGGCCATGCGTACGCAGGAGCGGCTGCGAGCCATCCGCGCCGCGGGCGCGGACGACGTGGCGGCGATGCTGAAGCCGCCGCTGTATCGATCCGTCGACGAGCAGGGATCGAGAACGCTTTACACAGCTCGCTACCAGCCCATCGAGGGCCGTGTGACGTACCACTGGCCCGGCGAGTCCTGGCAACAGTCCTTCAGTGACTTCGCACCCGGATCTCGCACCGTGACCTTGGGCCGGGCCAGCTGAAAGGCTTCCGCAGCGGTACGCCCCGCGACACTTCGGTCGACCTGGCCAGCTCACGCTGCCCAGCGCCAGGACGAGGATTGGTCACCGACCGCTACGAACCCAGTCGCCAATTTCGCGGACCACGGCAAGCAGGAGCAGCAAGGGTAGTACGCCGGTTGCGGCATGTGCGTGCACGTGATGTTGCGCGTGCGCGGTAGCGCGGTTGGTCAGTGGCGGGCTACGGCGTAGCCAAGGACCACAGCGGCGGACACGACGACGTGGCCTGGGGCGAGGTCCTGGGCGCTCGTCGCGGCGGCTTCGGCGTGGCTGCGGTAGCGGGCAGCACCCGGCTGTTCCGGGTCGACGTCCTCGATGTGCAGGACCGCGCCGATGCGTACGCTAGCGGCCGCGGCGTACAGGTCGGCCTTTGCGCGGGCTGCGGCCACTGCCTGGCGCCGAGCCTCGGCCCGCAGTTCGCGCTTGCCGGTGACGTCGAAGTCGACGCCCTCGATCTCGTTGGCGCCCGCTGCGACGATGTCGATCAGCAGTGGTTCGACGTCGTCCAGTACGCCGGACTGGACCGCAAAGGCGGCCTGACATTGGTAGCCGATGAACTTGCGTGACCCGTCCGCGTATTCGGTGGCGGTCTTCAGGTCCAGTCGTGAACCCTCGACCGCCGCGTCGGCGATCCCGTGCTCGCGTAGCGCGCCGCGTACTGCCCGCACGGCTGTGCGGGACGCCTCGAACGCGGCGGCCGGGGTCTGCTCTATCCGTACGACTTTGAACCTTACGCGCACAAGATCCGGAACGGCCTTCACGCTCGCCGCGCCGAACGCGGTAATGCCCCAGGGGTGTTCCACCATCTGCATGAACGCCGATCCAACCAGACTGTCCACCACCCCATGGTCCCGGTACGCCGCCCGACCGTGGACAACAACACCGCGTCGCAACCTGACAGCGGCATGGCCGGATATCAAGGTCGGTCGAGGACTGCGATGGGTGTGGGTCTCAGTCGATGGCGCCTTCGATCTTGTGGGTCAGGTCGAGGATGTCAGGGACGGCGTCCAACACGGTGACCTCGACCAAGGCGCCGTCGCGGCCATACCGGCGGCGGTACTCGGCGTAGGGATAGTCGGCGATCGGCAGCCAGGACCGGTGCCCCCGCATGGGGTGGTTCTTCTGCGTCACGGCCCCCGAGTTGAGTCGGCAGAGTTCGATTCGTGGGCCGTGTCGCTCGACGAGGGCGCGGGTGTCGACGTGCAGGACCACCTGGCCCTCGGTGCGGTACTCCTTCGCTTGACGCAGCCGGTCCAGCCGCTGCGCGCTGGCCCAGAAGAAGACCCGGGAGTTGATGGCCGCGAGGTACGCGGCCAGCGAGGAGTCCGGATCAATCTTCTCCGCGATGAATTTCATCGGCTTCTGATCGCGGATCACGGCAGGCGGCAGGCCGGGCGCACGGAGAACCGTGGACCGTTTGCGAGGCGCGTTCAAGAGTCGATCACGCTCGGCGGCGTCGAGGTTGAACAGATCGATCAGTTGCTGCGTGGACAGGAGGCCGTGTCGTTGCACCGATGGCCACGCGGTCGCCGACATCGTGTGGAAGACCCGTGGATGACGCGCGATCAGTTCCTCGACGTCCATGAAGGTCATCATGCCGGACGTCCGCGACTACGGGCTATCAGGAATTCGATCTCTCCCACCTGGTCGACGGGTAGCCAGCAGCGTTGGGGCTCGTCAACGCCACGCCGTGCAGTAGGCGTGGCGCGAGCGGTATGCCCGCCGTGGAGCGCGACGGCCGAGCTTTCGCCGCGGATCAGGGGACGATCACCACGCCGCCGCGCACGCCGCCTTGAGCCAGGCGGTCGTGGGCGGCCGCCGCGTCGGCGAAGGGGTACACGCCGGCGACCCGGAGGGGGATGTCGCCGCTGGTGACGAGTTTGACCAGTTCGCCCAGCCGGGATCCGTCCGGTAGCACCTGCAGCGCGAAGGTCCGGACTCCCCGTACCGGCTCCGGGCGAAGCGGGGGTGATGCGGCCACGTAGCCTCCGCCGTCCCGGATGAGGTCCAGCAGCGAGGAACCGATCACTGCCAGGTCGATGACCGCGTCGTACGTCCCTGTCGGATCGTCGGAGCGCGACAGGAACGCCGCGCCCAGCGACTCGACGAACTCGCGGTCGTCGGCCCCGGCGAGTCCCGTGGCGCGTAGACCGCTCGCCCGCGCCAGCGCCAGAACGAACCCCCCGACCTGCCCGGCGGCACCGGTAACGAGCACGGCCGAACCCGTCGGTAGCGCGAGCAGGTCGAGGGCTTGGGCGGCGGCGAGGCCATTGGTCGGCAGGGTCGCCGCCTCGATGGCGGGGACGCCGGTAGGGGCGGAGGTCAGCCAGACGGCGTCGAACACCACGTACTCCGCGTGGGCACCGACCGTGGTTTGCAGCCACGGCGAGAAGCCGATGACCTCGTCGTCGATCGTGAACTCCTCGACCGATGGGCCGACCGCGTCGACGCTGCCGGCAACGTCCCAGCCGGGCGTGTACGGCAGACCGGTCGGCAACGGGGCCGGGAACCGACCGGAGCGGACCATCAGATCGACCGGATGTACAACTGACGCCGCGACCCGCACCCGCACCTGCCCCGGCCCGGGCTCGGGCACCGGCACGTCAGCCACGTGCAGGACCTCCGGCCCTCCAAACTGTGCATACCTGACTGCGCGCATCGCCGTCTCCTTCGTGGGACCTCGTGATCACCACGACCGTACGAATCATCAGCACTGTGAGAAAGTAGGTACCCCGAAGTGCCTAGCGCACCGGAGGAGGGCAGGATGGCGACGACGACCGCAGCACAACGCCGCGAACAGGCCAAACGCGACTACGACGCGTTCCTGGAAGGTTGCCCAACCCGTGAACTGCTGAGCAGGCTCACCGACAAGTGGGTCGCCCTGGTGATCCCAGCGCTCGCCGGCGGCCCGCAACGGCACGGCGAGCTCGCCCACCGCATCGCCGGCGCCAGCCAGAAGATGCTCACCCAGACCCTGCGGACGCTGGAGCGCGACGGCCTGGTCACCCGCACGGTCACTGCCTCGGTACCGGTCCGCGTCGACTACGAACTCACCCCGCTCGGCCATGAACTGTTTCCGGTCATGATCGCGATCAAGAACTGGGCGGAGACGCACATGGACCGCGTCTTCGAAGCCCGGATCCAATTCGACGCACGCCCCTGAAACATGCGCTGGCGCGTCGCCCGCCCCGACGACGAGCAGATCTATGCCCTGAAGGCGAGACTCTTCGAGGCGAGCGCTCCCGCACTCCGCACGTCGCACCTTCCACAAGCAGCACCGGGGACCTGAGGCGATCGCGACCTGGCATCGCAGGCGGTGGCCGTCGGTAAGAGGTTAGCCGCGGCCCGCCGCGCCTGGATCTGCTTCCAGGACGAGGCCGGCCAAGCGGGTTGGTGGCTGACGCCACCAACCCGCAGCGCAGAGGGCATCACCAAGAGGAGAGGGTTCGTCGGGCCCAGGTGCGGAAATCGGTGGTGGGCAGGCCCAGTGCCTGGGGGATCTCTGGACGCGCGGGACTGCCGTTCTCGTTGATCTGCTCAATGAAGCTGATCATGAATGGTGGCAGGCCGTGTTCGACTGCTTGCTGCGGAGTGCGGATCGGTGCGGTGATCGTCCTACCGGTGACCTCGCTGAGGATCGTGGCGACTTCGGTCATCGTGCGCAGGTCGCCGGCGAGTTCCAGGTCCATGCCGTCGAATTTGTCCGGGTTGGTGAAGGCGGTCGCTGCGGCCTCGCCGATGTCGTCGACCGCGATCCAGGCGATCCGGGTGTCCGCTGCGAAGCCGGTGACGATGGTGCCGCTCGACCAGTCGCCGAACATGTAGGAGTGGCCGAGCAGGTTCTCCATGAAGGTCGCGGGCTTGAGTATGGTCCAGTGCGGGAAGCCGGCGGCGCGGACCAGTTCGTCGACGCCTGCCTTGCTCTCCCAGTAGTGCCGGTCCCAGCGGCCCTCGGCCCAGCCGGGCTGGTTGCGGTGGAAGTCGCCGGCACCGGCGACGCTGCTGTGCACCAGGTGTGACACCCCGGCATCGCGTGCAGCCTCAATGACGTGGTGGCCTCGGCGTAGCTCGGCATCGCCCTGCGGGTCGGTGGCATCGGAGAACGCAATGGAGAAGACGCCGTCCGTTCCCTCGGCTGCGGCGCGCAGTGCGTCGAGGTCGTCCAGGTCGCCTTGGACCAGTTCGGCTCCCCGTTCCCGGAGGGCCAGTGCGGCGTCGGTGCCGGTGTCGCGGACCAGGGCGCGTACCGCGACACCGCGGTTGAGCAGTGCCCGGGCGGTGGCCCCGCCTTGATTGCCGGTCGCGCCGAGAACAAGGACGGTCATGGCTCCTCCTCGACTATGTGGGGTGGTGCCCCGCTTTCCGTCGACTACGATATGGGGTGGCACCCCACTTTTCCAAATGGCAGGCGATGAGAGCTGACGCACAGCGCAACCGCGCCCGGATAGTCAAGGCAGCCAGCGAGGCGGTTGCCCGAGACGGCGCGTACGCGTCGCTGGAAGAGATCGCCCGGGCCGCTGGCGTGGGGTCGGCGACCCTGCATCGGCACTTCCCGTCCCGATGGGCCCTACTGGAGGCTGTCTTTCACGATCGGGTCGAAGCGCTGTGTGCCCGCGCTGGAGAATTGTTGGCCGAGCCAAACGCCCATCGGGCACTGACGACCTGGTTGTGCGAGCTGGCGGCGTACTGTACGACGACCCGCGGCTTGGTCACCGCGCTGCTCAGGGCACCGCAGGAGAGCGAGTCCTGCTCCGCGATGCTCGTGGCGGCAGGCGAACCGCTTCGGTGTCGGGCCGCCGAGGAGGGACTCGTCCGCTCGGACGTCGCGATGGTCGACCTGGTGACTCTTGTCAAAGCGATCGCACTGGCTGCGGAGTCGTCAAGTGCGCCCGAGGCGGAACGGCTGGTTCGTCTCGCTCTGCAGGGAATCAACCCGCCTCGACGGTGCCTCTGAACCCCCGAAGACCGTGCTGGCGTGTTGTCGGCCGGGTCAGGGCAGCCGCGCCTCTTTGAGTTGCCTGCGGGAGGTGATGCCGAGTTTGCCGAAGATGTTGCGTAGGTGGGCTTCGATGGTGCGGGGGCTGAGGAACAGTTGTGTGCCGACCTCCCGGGAGGTCGCCCCGTTGGCTACCAGCCGGGCGATGTGGAGCTCGTGGGCGGTGAGGGCGTCGGCAGGTTGGGCGGTCCGCTTGCGGGGGTGCTCGCCGGTGGCGCGCAGTTCGCGGGCGGCCCGCTCGGCGAACGCGTCCGCGCCCATGTCCGACAACAGCTCGTAGGCGGTGCGGAGTTGTTCGCGCGCGTCGCGGCGGCGACCCTCGCGGCGCAGCCACTCGCCGTAGACGAGGTGGGCACGGGCCAGGTGGGTGGCCACCCGGCACTGCCCGAGCCGCTCGATTGCCTCGCGGTACTGCTCTTCGGCAGCCGGCCCGGTGCTGATCAGCGCTCGCGAGCGAGCTTTCAACCCGAGCGCCCACGGGGTGCCGCTGGCGCGGGCTCGGGATTCGAGTAGCTCCATCGCCGTGGCGGCGCGTTCGGGCTGGCCTGAGCGGACGGCCGCCTCGATCAGCTCAGGCAGGGCAATACTGCTGAAGGTCAACTCGTCATACTCGACCGGCGGTGTCGCGGCGGCAAGCGCGTCGTCGTAGTTGCCCAGACCGTTGTGCAGCACTGCCAGAGAGATCTGGGCCAGGCCGATCGTTGCGCCCTCACCCCGCCCCCTCGCCTCCCTGACCATGGCCTCGTACAGCTCCGAGGTTTCGGGCCGGCGGCCGCGCCAGGAGGCCAGGGTGAGTCTGGCGTTGGGCAGCGGCGGGGCCCCCGTCGCCTGCGTGATCGCCTGTTCCTCCGCAACCAGCTCGGTGGCGCGGGCCGTCTCGCCGGTTAGCACAAGCACGGAGGTGAGGGCGTTGAGCGCGGCCGGAAGCGTGGCCAGCGCGCCCGTTTCGCGGGCGAGCCTGACACCTCGGCTGGCCAGGACGTAGATCGCCTCGTCGTCCCAGAGCATTGCCGCGATGTGGCAGGCCAACCAGAGCCAGCTGCGGTTGTCGTCATCGGCGGGGGAGTCGTGGTTGCACAACGACTCCAGGGCCTGCTGCAGGGTAGGAACACTCGCCTCGAAACCCTGTGTGAACCTGATGGCCAGTCCGTCCAACAGGAGATCGATTGGCCGGGGCGGTGTCGGCGGTGCGGGCGCGGCTCGGGCGGCCTCGGCCGCTTCCTGCAACCATCGCCCATGGCCGAGGCGGCCGGCGTGGAAGGATGCCTGCAGCGCGTGTAGGTAGGTCTCGCGGGCCAGGGGCGGGTCCAGCGGGGTAAGTTTCTTGGCGGCGTCGAGCAGCATTTTTGGCGCATCGCTGCCCCGCGTGGTGTGGAACGTGATCCGGGCGCGCAGCAACTCCAGGTGGGCGCGTTGCAGGGCGTCGAGCGGTCCGGCCGCCGCCTCCGCCAGTAGCGTCAGGCTGTCGTCGGGCGCGCCTGCCTCGTGCTTGGCGTGTGCGGCTTTGAGTGCCCGGCTCGCGCGGACGGTGGGCTGAGGAGTCAGTTCGGCGGCCTGCTGGAGGAACGCGGCTGCGGCGGCCAGTCCGCCGCGGGCGCGGGCCCGGTCGGCTGATTGCTCAAGTTCGGCAGCAGCGTCCTCGTCGGTGCCCAAGACCGATTGTGCGCGGTGCCAGGCGCGCCGGTCCGGGTCGGTCTGTGGGTCGGTGGCGGCGGCCAGCGCGCCGTGGACGCGGCGCCGGTCGGGTGGTGTGGCGGTTCGGTAGACGGCTGAGCGGACGAGGGGGTGGCGGAATCTCACGCGGGTGTCGGTCGTCAGCAGGCTCGCTGTCTCGGCTGCGTCGGCTGCGTGGGGGTCGATGCCGAGTTGGGCGGTGGCGTGCCACAGCAGGGCCACGTCGCCGGTTGGCTCGGCGGCGGCGACCAGCAGGAGTAGTTGGGTGTCGGGGGGCAGGTTGCTGGAGCGGCGCCGGAATTCGTCCTCGATGCGGTGTGGGACGCTGAGGGTGTCGGGCAGTTCGAACCCGCCGGCCAGGTGCGTCGGCGGCGCGCTGCGGGGCAGTTCCAGCAGCGCCAGCGGGTTGCCGCGTGCTTCGGCGATGATCCGGTCGCGTACTCCGACGTCGAGCGGTGCGCGGACGGCTGAGGCCAGCAACTCCCGTGCATCGCTCTCGCCGAGCCCGTCCAGGCGTAGCTCAGGCAGCCCGGCGAACGGGCGAACGTCGCTCGCGTCGGCGTCGCGCAGCGCGAACATCAGCGCCATCCGCTCGGCCGCCACCCGGCGTGCCACGAACGCCAGGACTTGCGCGGAGGCCTCGTCCAGCCATTGGGCGTCGTCGACGAGGCACAACAGCGGCCCGTTCTCGGCGACCTCGGCCAGCAGGTTGAGGGTGGCCAGCCCGACCAGGAACCGGTCCGGTGCCGCCCCGCCGCGTAAGCCGAATGCCACGAGCAGGGCAGCCTGCTGTGGCTCGGGCAGCGCATCCGCGTGGGCCAGCAGCGGCGCGCACAGCTGGTGCAAGCCGGCGAACGCGAACTGCCTTTCAGGCTTCACCCCGACCGAGTTCTCCACCCGGAACCCCGATGCAGCCGCGACGTCACGGGTGTGATCGAGGATCGCGGTCTTCCCGATGCCCGCTTCCCCCCGCATCACGACAGCCCCACTGCGTCCGGCCTGTGCCTGGGCGAGTAGGTGTTCGATGGCGGCGCGCTCTGCGCGCCGGCCCAGGAGGCCGGTCACTTCGCTCCCACCCGAGGTTGGAAGAGCTCCGACAGGATCGGAGTAGGTAGTTGTCACCGATGGGAATCGCAATCCTTCCTGATCTCGGCCGCTACGGCAACAGCGACCAGCTCGTTTGCGGCGCAGTGCGCTGAGGTGAGAGCTAAGGCGTTTATACCGACGCGAAGGTGCCGCCCATGACGGAAGTCTTGAGCCGAGACGAAAGGATTCGCGATGTCCGTTGCGGTAGTGCCAGCAGACGACCGTCAGCAGTCGAGGTGCGGGGCATGAAGTTGCGTCGAAGCGTGGCCGTCATCGTCGTCACCGGGATTGCCGCGTCGCTGGCGGCGGCACCGGCGCAGGCCCGTGGTCCGGCAGCGCGGGTGGAGTGGGGCGTGTGTCCCGGGGAGGTCGCGGCTGTCTCACCCCTGTTGCAGTGCGCGACGGTGCCGGTGCCGTTGGACTACCGCGATCCCGACGGTGCCAAGATCGACATTCTGGTGTCGCGCATCGCCAGTGCGAAGCCGGCGCAGCGTCGTGGCATTCTCCTGACCAATCCAGGAGGGCCGGGTGCCTCGGGACTGACGATGCCGGCGGACCTGGTCGGGTTGGGTTTGCCGAGCAGCGTGTCGGACAGCTACGACCTGATCGGCCTGGATCCCCGCGGGGTCGGGCATTCGGCCCCGGTGAGCTGCGGCTTCACCGGCGAGCTGGACTATTTCAGCAACGTTCCGCCGTACGCGGTCGACGACGCGGCGGTCATCGAGCGGGCGAGGACCGTGCAGGCGGCGGCTGAATGGTGTGCGGCCAACGACACCGAGGGGCGACTGCGGCATATCACGACTGCGAACACGGCCCGTGACCTGGACACGATTCGGGCCGCGCTCGGCGAGGCGAAGGCCAGCTTCGTCGGTTGGTCGTACGGGACGGCGTTGGGTGCCGCGTACGTGTCGATGTTCCCGGATACCACCGATCGGGTCGTGCTCGACAGCAACCTCGGCGACACCCACCTCGACTATGCCGCGCAGCGCCGGTACGCCCTGGGTGTGGAGCAGACGTTCCCGGATTTCGCGGCGTGGGCGGCGGCCCGGCATGGCGCCTACGGCCTGGGCCGTACCCCGGCACAGGTACGCAAGACCTACTTCCGGCTCGCCGAACGGCTGGACGAGGTGCCGGTGGGTGTCGTCACCGGGGCGGTTTTCCGGTTCACCACCTTCGCGTCGCTCTACGGGAAGGTCAACTATCCGGCGCTGGCACGGTACTTCCAGGAGCTGCTGCACGCCGATGACGCGGCGGTGAGCGGGCCGGGCGATCCGGTCGAGACGCCGCCGGAGGTGCTGCCCTGGGACAACTTCTTGTCGGCGTTCCTCGCCGTGACCTGCAACGACGTCAACTGGCCCGAGGACGTCAACACCTACCGGAGCGCGGTCGCCACCGACCGCAAGCGATACCCGATGTACGGCGCGGCCAGCGCGAACATCACCCCCTGCGCGTACTGGGCGTACGAGCCGTCCGAGCCGCCGGTGCGGATCAACGACAAGGGGCCGCGCAACGTGCTGCTCGTGCAGAACCTGCGCGACCCGGGCACGCCGCACCGAGGTGGCGAGCTGCTTCGGGAGAAGTTCGCCAAGCGCTCCCGGCTGGTCAGCGTCGACGGCAGCGGCCACGGCGTCTACGTGTACGGCGACAACGCGTGCGCGCTGAACGTGACCACGGCGTACCTGGTCGACGGCACGATGCCGAAAGACACCCGCTGCGGCCCCGCGACCCGCAGGCTCGACGATGCCGCCGCCCAGCAGCGCGCCGACACCCTCGACCAACTGCACCGCCGGAACGCTCCACGTCTCCACTAGATGTCGGAGTTGGCCGAGACAGTTAAGGAGTTGCCCACGATGGATGCATCGCGGATCGAGTTCGGTATCGACAGTTTCGGAGACCGTCCCCGGGATGACCGGGGGGAGATCGTGTCGCACGCGCAGGCGATCCGCGCGGCAGTGGCCGAGGCTGTGCTGGCCGACCAGGTCGGCATCGACGTGGTCGCATTGGGCGAGCACCACCGGCCGGAGTACGCGATCTCCAGTCCGGAGACGGTGCTCGCCGGCATCGCGACCGTCACGAAGCGCATCCGGCTCGCGTCGGGAGTGACGGTGCTGTCCTCGGATGATCCGGTGCGGGTGTTCCAGCGCTTCGCCACTGTCGATGCGCTCTCCAACGGTCGTGCCGAGGTGATCCTCGGGCGAGGATCGTTCACCGAGTCGTTCCCGTTGTTCGGGTACGACCTGAAGGACTACGAGGTGCTGTTCGAGGAGAAGATCGATCTGTTCCACCGACTCCTGGACGAGAAACCGGTGACCTGGGAGGGCACCACGCGCGCCGCCCTACGGGACGCGGACGTCTACCCGAAGACGGACTCGGGACGTCTGAACACCTGGGTGGGAGTGGGTGGCACGCCGCAGTCGGTGCTTCGCGCCGCGCGCTACGGGTTCCGGCTCATGCTCGCCATCATCGGTGGCGCACCTGATCGCTTCGCTCCGTACGTGGATCTGTACCGGCGGGCGCACCAGCAGCTCGGCACGACCGCTGCGCCGGTTGGGGTGCACTCGCCCGGCTTCGTCGCCCCGACCGACGAACAGGCCAGGGAATTGTTCTACCCCGGCTACCGGGAGATCCGCGATCGGATTGGCGCGTTGCGCGGTTGGCCGCCGCTCCAGCAGCGGGAGTTCGATGCCGACGTGGCGCACGGCTCGCTCTACGTCGGCTCGGTCGAGACCGTCGCGGCGAGGATCGCCCGCGCGATCCAGGTGCTGGATGTGGGCCGTTTCGACATGATCTACTCCGCCGCCGGGACGGTCTCCGCCGCCGCGCGGATGCGGTCGGTCGAGCTGTACGGCACGAAGGTCATCCCGCGGGTACGCGAGCTGCTGGCCGAGCAGTCCGCGGACCCCGCGCGGGTGACCCGGTGATCTCGCAGGTCACCACCATCGGCATCCTGGGCGCCGGGAAGGTTGGCACGGTCCTGGCCCGCCTGGCTGTCGCCGCAGGCTATCGCGTCCTGATCTCCGGCTCCGGAGATCCTGCCAGGATCGCGTTGACCATCGAGGTGCTGACCCCCGGTGCCACCGCCGGGTGGCCGACCGAGGTCGCGGCAACCGCGGACGTGGTGATCCTCGCGCTCCCACTCAGCAAGCACCGCAACCTCCCGGCAGACGAGCTGCGGGGCAGACTCGTCGTGGATGCGATGAACCACTGGTGGGAGATCGACGGTCCCCGTGACACGATCGTCGAGCCCGGCGTGTCTTCGAGCGATGCCGTGCAGCGGTTCCTGCCGGGCGCTCGTGTCGTCAAAAGCCTGAACCACATGGGCTATCACGACCTCGAGGACGAGGCTCGTCCCGCAGGGCAGGCCGGGCGTAAGGCGATCGCGGTCGCTGGCGACTCTGCCGAGGACGTCGGTGTGGTGTCACAACTCATCAACGCGTTCGGATTCGACGCCGTGGCGATCGGCTCCCTCGCGGCCGGCACCCGCCTCGAGCCCGGGACTGCTGCATTCGGCGCGAATGTCGAGGCCGCCGAGCTGCGAACCCTCACCGCAGTCGGCCGGGCCGCTGGTACGCGAGGCCCCGCTGACAGCCTCCGCGAGAACCTGAGGAGGGGGCCGTTGTCGATGGCTGTATCCGGCAGCGCTCGGTGCTCGTGACCGGTCATCGATGTCACTGATCACTTACCACCAGGAAGGACCCCATGACCGCGATGGTGATCGAGAAGCCCGACTTCGCCGGGTTGCGCGCGATGTACATCAACTGCACCCTCAACCGTTCCCCCGGCCGTAGCCACACTCAGGGGGTGGTCGACCGCAGTGTGGCGATCATGGAGGCGAACGGGGTCAGTGTGGACCAGATTCGCGCCGTCGATCACGACATCGCCACCGGTGTCCGGCCCGATATGACCGAGCACGGGTGGGACAGCGACGAGTGGCCTGCGTTGCTGACCCGGGTGTTGGCGGCCGACATTCTGGTCATCGCGGGGCCGATCTGGCTGGGTGACAACAGTTCGGTGACCCGTCGGGTGATCGAGCGGCTCTACGGCTACTCGGGCGTGCTCAACGAGCAGGGCCAGTACGCCTACTACGGGCGGGTCGGTGGCTGTCTGCTCACCGGCAACGAGGACGGCCTGAAGCACTGTGCGATGAGCATCCTTTACAGCTTGCAGCACATCGGCTTCACCGTACCGCCGCAGGCCGACGCGGGCTGGCTCGGTGAGGTCGGCCCCGGGCCGTCCTACCTCGACGAGGGTTCCGGCGGGCCGGAGAACGACTTCACCAACCGCAACACCGCGTTCATGACCTACAACCTGCTCCACCTCGCGTCGATGATCCGTCGTGCCGGAGGGTTCCCGGCCTACGGCAACCAGCGCACTGCCTGGGACGCCGGAGCCCATCCGTACGCCGCCAACCCCGAATACCGCTGACCCGACGACCGTCACCTCTCGGTGACAGCGCCAAGGATGTGAGTAGCGATGACAAGCCCGGCAACGACGAGCTGGCCGAGCCTGCGGGTCTCGGACTGGACCGACACCCGCGACACCCTGCACATGTGGACCCAGATCGTGGGCAAGATCCGCATGGCCCATGCCCCGCTGCTCAACCACTGGTGGCAGGTGACCCTGTACGTGAGCCCGCGCGGGTTGACCACGTCCGCGATCCCGTACGGCACGGGAGCCTTCGAGATCGAGTTCGACTTCATCGGTCACCGGCTCGACGTTCGCAGCAGCAGCGGCGACACGCGGAGCCTTCCGTTGCGGCCGATGCCGGTCGCCGAGTTCTACTCGCGGGTCATGGCCATGCTCGACGAACTCGGGATCGAGGCGCCGATCCGGCCGCATCCCAATGAGGTCGATCCGGCGATCCCGTTCGCCGAGGACCACCACCACGCCTCCTACGACGGTGAGGCCGCCGGCCTGTTCTGGCGACAGTTGTTGCAGGCGAACCGGGTGGTCGGCGAGTTCCGGTCACACTTCGTGGGCAAGGTCAGCCCGGTGCACTTCTTCTGGGGCGGGATGGATCTGGCCTGCACCCGCTTCTCCGGCCGGTCGGCCCCACCCCATCCCGGCGGAGTGCCCAACTGCGGGGACTGGGTCATGGTCGAGGGCTACTCCCGGGAGCTGTCCAGCTGCGGGTTCTGGCCCGGCGGCGGTGCGGAAGGCGCCTTCTACTCCTACGCCTACCCCGCACCGGACGGGTTCGCCGAGCAGCAGATCGGCCCCGACGGCGCGTACTTCAGCACCGAGTTCCAACAGTTCCTGCTGCCCTACGAGGTTGCCCGCGCCGCACCGGACCCCGACCGCGCGGTCGCCGAGTTCCTTCGCACCACCTACGAGGCCGCCGCGGACCTCGGGAACTGGGACCGCCCCGCCTTGGAGGACAACCCGTTCCGCTGGCACCACACCCCGGCGGTCTAGCTGAGCCGCAGATCTCCCTCGAAGTCGATCCTGGCCAACTCGGCAGGAGATGACGCTCAGCGTGGAATAGGCGTTGGTCAGTTGGCCAGAACAAACGGGGGCTGACCAACCCGTATCGGAGATGAAATCTGATGGAGGACACATGGCAGTGCATGTGAAGGATGTCCCCGAAGCAAAACAGTACGAAGCTCGGGTCGAGGGAGAGTCCAAGGTCGCGGGCATCGCGCAGTACATCCGCACCGCGGAACTCATCGCGTTCGTACACACCGAGGTCTCGCCGGAGTACGAGGGCAGGGGAGTGGGGGCGGCCCTGGCCCGCGCCGGCCTCGACGAGGCCCGCGCGGCGAACCTGCTGGTCCTGCCCACCTGCCCGTTCTTCGCGGGGTGGATCGCCCGGCACCCCGAGTACCAGGACCTGGTGTACCAGTCCCGCAGCAGAGTCAGCGACTGAAGTGCAAGGTACGCGCAGAGCGCACCCAGACCAGGTGCAGAGGGAAGGACGTCATGACTGAGCTTGTGATCGGCAGAAGCTACCGGTTCAACCTGGGTGAACTGAAGGTCCGGTTCACCTTTGATTCGCAGACACAGGGCAGCTTCGTCGTCGAGAACGGTGGTGGGCTTGCGCCCGACGGTCACGCGGAGACCGTGAAGCTGGACCTGAGGAAGATCCGCGACGGCGTCTACTTGAATTCGTGGACGGAGGCCAGCGGTGCCACCGTCACCCACGTCGAGGATTTCGCCAACGCGACGCTGTATTCCAACGTGACTGTCGGCGGCACTCTCTACAACTTTGTCGGGACTATCGAGGAGGCATGACCATGGCCGCGAACACGGCGACTGACCAGGCTCAACGCAATACCGAAATCGTACTGACCGCCATGCGAGAACTCTTCGCCGAGAAGGACATCACGGCGCTCGACCGGTACTGGTCTGAGCCTTACGTCCAGCACAGTCCGCAGATGGCCAACGGTCTGGACACGCTACGCGCCGTCGTGCCGGGTCTGGAGGGCTTCTCCTGGGAGCCGAAGCGGATCGCCGCACAGGGCGACCTCGTATTCACCCACAGCATCGTCCATGGCTGGGCACCGAACCCGGTCGTCATCGTTGACATCTTCCGGCTCGAAAATGGCCGTATCGTCGAACACTGGGATGTCATTCAGGACTTTACCTCTCCCGAAGCGACCGTCACCGGTAACCCGATGATCTGACACTCCGTAGGTGGAAGAGGGGCGGATCCGGCACCCGTTCCTTCCCACCGAACCACCGACCCCGACCTCGGTCGAAGGCTCGGCGCGGACAAGCTGAGACAAGGAGACGAGCAATGGGAACGGAGCCCGCCACGAGCACGGTCCTGTCGGGCGGTAGCCGTACCCTGCTCTCCTACCGGCGTCAGTTGGCCCGCGAGCGGCACATCAGCCATGTGCTGCAACACGCCATCCAGCCCGCAAGCAGCGTCGTCGGTGACCTCGCTGGACTGCGGGTCGCCGTGCGATGCCGCGCAGCGGACCCCGTACTGCGGATCGGTGGAGACTGGTACCTGGTTCTTCCACTGGCCAACGGAGATCTGGTCATGGCTGTCGGCGACGTCGTCGGTCACGGGCTGCGGGCCGTCGAGGCCATGATCGGATTGCGGTATGCAATGGCGGCGTACGCCGTCGAGGGCCACCCACCGGCGATGATCCTGTCTCACCTCAACACACTGCTGATCGGCGCCGGCAACGCCACTACCGCGACCGCTGTCGTCGCGACGTTCCGGCCTAGCACGGGCCAGATCGTCTGGGCCGGTGCCGGCCATCCGCCGTTGCTGCTGGCCGACCGCCGGCGGGTGGTCCCCCTCCCCAGTCCCGCGGGGCCGCTGCTGGGGGCGTTCTCGGCACCGCAGTACGCGCAGGAGGCCCGCCAACTGCTGTCCGGTGACTCACTCCTGCTTTACACCGACGGCATGATCAAGCGGGGAAACTTTGACCATGGCATCGAGCTGCTTGCCGATCAGCTCGTCGGCCTCGACGCGCACCCGGCAGCAATCCTCGACCGACTCGACTTCGGCGCCGCCCGCGACGACGCGTGTGCCCTTCTGGCACAGCGCTTGCGGTGAGGCGTCCTTCGAAGGCGTGGTCGAAGGCCGGTGGATCCGGGCGTTCACGCTTCCGATGGCGTTGGTTGAGCAGACGACCGTGCGGATATCGGCGTCGAACGCTTGGCGATCGCGTCCCAGTGCTGGCGGCATCAACACGTCCTCGGCACCGCGGCTCTTGAGCTCGGTGCACACCTGGAACCAGAACTTCGCACCCTCGCCGCCGTCGCCGGCCCGCAGGCCGAGGATGCCGCGGGTGCCGGTGTCAGCTCAGAACGTGGATACGGCCGTCATGCCTCTGCCCGAGCGGCGAGGGCCGTGTTCATTGCCGCGAAGCCCGACTCGGTCGAGCGCAACATGCCGCCCAGCATCATCACGAGCAACCCGGAGAAGCGTTCGGACTGGGTGAACCGGGTCGATTCGGGAGTGAGCGGTTCGATGTCGAAGGAGTGCGCGCCGTCGAAGATGCCCGGGACGAGCAAACGGCCGAGCCACGCGAGCCGCCGCTCGGGCTCGACGACGGTGACGGTGGGAGTGAAGCGGCGCGGCTTGGCCCCGGGGATAGCGATGGTCACCGCCAGCCGAGATCCCCGGGTCAGGCTGCCGTCAAGCTTCGTGATGAATGGGTTCCATTCCGGGTATGCAGCAGTGTCGGTGAGGATCGCCCACACGCGATCCGCGGGCGCGGCAATGTCGATCGTGTGGCTGATGGTAGGCATGGTCGTCCTCTCCTGGTCTGGCCTGAGGGCGACTCAGTGGCCAAATCGGTTGTGCGACAAGGTTGTCGAATAGTTCCAGGTAATCCTCGGGACGAGGCCGTGCGAACCGAACCGCCGGCGGTCATCGTCGAGCCACCAGGATCGCACCCGTGGCGACGGTTCGCGTCGGTGGAAGCTACGGAGATCCCGACCGATCGCACCGTGCTGGCACGTTGTATGAGCCCGGCCGACGCTGTCAAAACAGCCGAATGCGGCCGTTAGATCGAGCACCGAGGCATGGCTGCCCGGGCTTCTGGCTGTGATGTGCCCGGCCGGTCAGCGCAGCGGCAGTTCCTTGAGCTGCCGGCGGGAGGTGATGCCGAGCTTACGGAAGATGCTGCGCAGGTGGGCTTCGATCGTGCGCGGGCTCAGGAACAACTGTGCGCCGATCTCCCGGGAGGTTGCCCCGGTGGCGACCAATCGCGCGATGTGCAGCTCGTGGCTGGTGAGGGCGTGGGCCGGCTGGGTGGTGCGTTTGCGCGGGTGCTCACCGGTGGCGCGCAGCTCGCGGGCGGCTCGCTCGGCGAACGCTTCCACACCCATGCCCGACAGCAGTTGGTGGGCGGTGCGGAGGCTCTTGCGCGCCTCCTGGCGGCGGCCTTCGCGGCGCAGCCACTCGCCGTAGACGAGGTGAGCACGAGCCGTGTCGCTGGCCATCCGGGACTTACCGAGCCGTTCGATCGCCTCGCGGTAGTGCTTCTCGCTATCAGGCCCCGTGCTGGTCAGCGCTCGTGAGCGGGCGGCCAGGCCGAGCGCCCATGAGGTGCCGCACGCATCCGCGCGTGAGCTGAACTGCTCCAGCGCGAGCGCCGCTCGTTCCGGCTCGCCGGCCCGGACGGAAGCCTCGATGAGCTCGGGCAGGCCCGCGCTGCTGATCGACAGTTCGGCGGACCCGCACGCTCTCTCCGCCGCTTCCCGCGCAACCGAATAGTTGCCCAACCCGTTGTGCAGTACTGCCACCGCGTACTGAGCCAGGGCGACATCCGTACCCCCGTCGGGGTAGATGTCCTCTTGGGCAATGATGGCGTTGAGCGCGGTGGTCTCGGCCTGGTCTCCACGCCAGGCGTGGAGAATGACGTGAGCATGGCGCAACGGCACGCCCCCGGTCGCCTCTGTGAGCCCTGTGGCCTCGGCGGCCAACTCGCTTGCCCGGATGAGATCGCCCAGCAGGACCGACGTGATAGACAGGAAGTTCAGTGCGGCGGGGAGCGCGGCCAGCGCGCCGGCTTCACGAGCGAGGTGGACGTTGCGGGTGGCCAACACGTAGAGCAGTTCGTCGTCGAGGACCGCCAAAGCGTTGCGGCCAGCCAGCCACAGCCAACGGTCGCTCTGGCTGGAGTGCCCAGATTCCCCCTGCGGGCCGTCGCGGAACGCTGCCAGCGCGAGCCGCAGCCCGGGCGCTCCTGCCGAATATCCCCTTGTCAGGGTCGTCGCCAGCCCGTCAAGGAGCAGGTCCACCGGTCGCGGCGACACCTCAGGTGCGGGGGCGGCCAGGGCCGCTTCGGCGATCCGCACCGCGTCGCCCCCACCGTTGATGATGGCCGCATCCAGGGCCTGTAGATAGGTCTCGCGGGACAGCGCGGCGTCCAACGGGGCGAGTGCCTTGGCGGCATCCATCAGCATGCCCGGCACCTCGGTGCCACGGGTCAGGTGGAACGCGATCTGGGCTCGCAGCAGGTCGAGCCGCGCGCGTTGCAGGGGACCCAGCGACCCGATCGGCGCCGCCAGGAGCAGTTCCAGCGCGCGTTCGGACGCGCCGGCCTCGTGCGTGACGTACGCGGCTTTGAGTGCCCGGCTCGCGCGGACGGCGGGCTGAGGAGTCAGCTCGGTGGCCCGTTGGAGGAACGCGGCTGCGGCGGCCAGTCCGCCGCGGGCGCGGGCCCGGTCGGCTGATTGCTTAAGTTCGGCAGCAGCGTCCTCGTCGGTGCCCAAGACCGATTGTGCGCGGTGCCAGGCGCGCCGGTCCGGGTCGGTTTGCGGGTCGGTGGCGGCGGCCAGCGCGCCGTGGGCGCGGCGGTGGTCAGGTGGCGTGGCGGCCCGGTAGACCGCCGAACGCGCCAACGGATGACAGAACCGCACTCGGAGTTCGATCTCGAGTAGTCCGGCGGCTTCTGCGGGTGCGGCCGCCTCGCGGGCGATGCCGAGTTGGGCGGTGGCGTGCCACAGCAGGGCCACGTCGCCGGTTGGCTCGGCGGCGGCGACCAGCAGGAGTAGTTGGGTGTCGGGGGGCAGGTTGCTGGAGCGGCGCCGGAATTCGTCCTCGATGCGGTGTGGGACGCTGAGGGTGTCGGGCAGTTCGAACCCGCCGGCCAGGTGCGTCGGCGGCGCGCTGCGGGGCAGTTCCAGCAGCGCCAGCGGGTTGCCGCGCGTCTCGGCGACGATGCGGTCACGGACCTCGTCGTCTAGCGGGGTGCGGACCGCGGTCGCCAGCAGCGCCTCGGCATCGGTGTCGCTGAGCCCGTCCAGGCGCATCGTCGGCAGTCCGGCGAACGCGTCGACGGGGCCATCGCCAGCGTCACGCAGCGCGAAGAGTAGGGCGATCCGCTCGGCGGCGACCCGGCGTGCCACGAACGCCAGGACTTGCGCGGAGGCCTCGTCCAGCCATTGGGCGTCGTCGACGAGGCACAACAGCGGCCCGTTCTCGGCGACCTCGGCGAGCAGGTTGAGGGTGGCCAGCCCGACCAGGAACCGGTCCGATGCAGGTCCGGCGCGTAAGCCGAACGCTACGCCGAGGGCAGCCTGCTGCGGCTCGGGCAGCGCATCCGCGTGGGCCAGCAGCGGCGCGCACAGCTGGTGCAAGCCGGCGAACGCGAACTGGGTCTCGGACTCCGCTCCGACCGAGTGCTCGACCCGGAACCCCGATGCAGCCGCGGCCTCGCGGGCGTGCTCCAGGATCGCGGTCTTTCCGATGCCCGCCTCCCCGCGCACCACCAGTGCCCCGCTGCGTCCGGTCTGTGCCTGAGCGAGAAGGTGTTCGACGGCGACGCGTTCTGCACGCCGGCCCAGAAGGGTCACCAGTTCACTCTCACCTGAATCCGTCGGCACCGTAACGGGAAATTAAAACTAGGTGATTATTACCGAAGCGAACCCCGGCGGCCAGAGCTGGATCTCCACCGCGGCAGGGTGGCCAGCGCGTCCGTCGACGCCGTCGTTGGTCGTGGCGCGCCTCAGGCAGCGACCATCCACCTCGCGGCACGGTGACGACCGGCGAAGCTGTCAGGGCTACGACGGTTCTCAAACGGGTGCGTCCGAAATGAGGTTCCCGCGGCAGTTGCCTTGGGCGGGCAGGCCGGCACGGTCCACCGTCGACCCGCCAGCAGATCGACGAGGAAGAAAGTCAGGGCAGCGGCAGGTCTTTGAGCTGTCGGCGGGAGGTGATGTCGAGTTTGCGGAAGATGTTGCGTAGGTGGGCTTCGATGGTGCGACAAGGTGCGTCCGATGCCCGCTTCCCCGCGCACCACCAGCGCTCCGCTGCGTCCGGCCTGTGCCTGCGCAAGTAGTTGCTTGACCGTGTCGCGCTCCGCGCGCCGGCCGATATGGTTCGCCAGTTTCACTTTCGCCCGAGTCCGTCGGTACTGCACTTGGGGTAAAGCTAGTCGGTGGCCGAGGGCTCGGGGTTGAGCGCTCGGCCCGGCGGCAAAGCTGCGAATCACGCCCATGTGGCTGCGTCAGCAGCCGGTCGCCCGCGATCCGGTCGGGCCAGCCACCCTCCCAGTTAAGGACTACGGGGCTTCCACCGACGCCAAGGCGCCGTCACTGCTGCGAGCCTGACAACACGACAACGGCCGGCAGCCCGGGGTGCCGAGGTGATCGGCGTCGGGTGGCCCCAGCGTGGACCGCGGCCAAGTAATGGGACGCGTCGGGGCGCCACCCCTCCAGCTAGTCGAACGATCAGGCTGCATAACCGTATAGGCATGTTGTCGAACCGACCAACTGGACTGTAATCTGGGCGGCAGCCCACCCGACCTCCTGATCAGGAACTTTCATGAATGACGTAGTCCCCAAGGCCGCCGCCAGGAGCTGGATCGGTCTTGCCGTACTGGTCCTGCCCCTGCTGTTGATCACGATCGATGGAACAGTCCTGATCCTGGGTCTGCCCGCGATCTCCGCCGAGTTGAGCCCCACAGGGGTCGAGCAGTTGTGGATGATCGACATCTACTCGCTCGTGCTCGCCGGCCTGCTCGTGGCGATGAGCACCGTGGGTGATCGCTTCGGTCGGCGCCGCAACCTGCTCATCGGCGCGGTCGTCTTCGCGACCGCGTCCGTGACCGGTGCGTTGGCCACCTCGCCGTGGATGCTGATCGCCGCCCGTGCGTTCCTGGGCGTGGGCGGTGCGATCATGATGCCCTCGACGCTGTCGCTGGTGCGCAACATGTTCCTCGACCGTCAGCAGCGCCGCTACGCGATGGCCGCGTGGGCGGCGATGGCTTCGGTCGGCGCGGCGGTCGGGCCGATTGTCGGCGGCTGGGTGATTGAGACATTCAGCTGGCAGGCCGCGTTCTTGATGAACATCCCCGTCATGCTGCTTCTGCTCATCCTCGGCCCGTTGCTACTGCCAGAGAGTCGCAACCCCGAGCTGCACAAGATCGACATCCTCAGTGTCGTGCTCTCTTTCGTGGGCATGATCGGCGTGGTCTACGCCATCAAGACCCTCACCGGCGGCAAGGACATCGCTCTCGGGATCGCTGCTCTCGTCGTCGGCTTGACCGCAATCGCCCTGTTCGTCCGCCGGCAACTCACGCTCCCCGCTCCGCTCATGGACGTCAGGCTGTTCACGGTGCGCTACTTCCGGGGCGCCGTCATCGCGGATCTGCTGTCGATCTTCGCGATGGTCGGCGCGCTGGTGGCACTCATCCAGTACCTCCAGCTGGTCCTCAGCCTCAACCCGCTCCAGGCGTCCATCTGGCTCATTCCCCAGGCGTTCTTCGCCGCTACCGCCGCATTCGTCGCGGCAGTGGTGGTCAAGCGTCTCCTCCCCGCCTACGTCATCACCGCCGGACTCCTGATCGCCGCAATGGGCTTCGGGTTGACCAACTTCCTGTCCCCGACATCGAGCCCCGCCTTGATCGCCGCGTCCCTCGTGTTGGTCTCGCTGGGCGCGGGCATGGGACTTGCGTTGAGCAACGACATCATCATGAGTTCCGTCAAGCCCGAACGTGCAGGACAGGCCGCCGCCACCTCGGAGACCGCCTACGAGGTCGGCACCACGCTGGGCACGGCCGTACTGGGCGGGTTACTCGTCGCGTGGTACACCAGGGTGGTCACCGCCGGAACCGATGCGCTCGATCTGCCCGGGTCGATTGCCGAACGGGCGTCTTCGACGATGGCGGAGGCCCTGCTGGTAGCGGCCGAGGTCGGTGGCGATGGCGGGGCGTCCATCCTCGAGGTCGCCGAGTCCGCCTTCACCGAAGCGATCATCGTCACCGGCATGGCCGGCGCCGGGATCATGGTCCTCACCGCGATCTGGGCCCTTGTCACGCTTCAAGGTGCGGCGGCGAACAAGGATCTCGCCGCAGAACACGAGCGCGAACTCGTGCCCTGATCAGGCGGTCCCCCGCCATTTTGGGGCCGTACGATTGTGCCGTACTGTAGAACAGTCGGTCAGTAATGACGTCGATGTGCGGCGGGTGGTCTGGTGTGGCTGAGGGACGACGGACGCGGAACACCGAGCGCACGCGGCGGGCCGTGCTCGATGCGGCCACTCAGGTGATCCTGGCGAAAGGTGCCGCCGTCACGCTGGATCAGGTTGCCTCGGTCGCCGGAGTGTCGAAGAGCGGCTTGATTCACCACTTCGGTAGTCGGGACCAGCTTGTGATCGCCGTGGTGCAAGACGTTCAGGAACGTTTCAGGCAGGCGGTCCTCAGCCACCTCGACCTGTCAGAGAACTACCCCGGCAAGATGCTCCGGGCCTACGTTCGCGCGCTCTGCGCGGGAAGTTCGGTTGCCGGAGCCGCGCACGACTTCACGTCAGCGGCGATCTGGGGTGGTCTGCACGCGATTCCCGGCGTTGCGGCGGTCACGGAAGAACACAGTGCGTGGTGGAGCGAGCAGTTCGCCGTCGATGGGTTGAGCCTCGAGCGCATCCAGATCGTGCGCCGAGCCGCCGAGGGCGTCGTCGTTGCCGCCGTATACGGGGAAGAGAACGACGCGAGCATTGCCACCGCTCGTCGTCTGCTGCTTGAGCTCGCCACTGACGGCACCTTTCACACGCCCATCTGACGCGCTGGCGACCCGCTGAACCTCAGCACACCCCGCTGCGCTGACGGTGACAGCTAAGGGGCTCATACCGACGCGAAGGTGCCGGCGGTGGCGGGATCCTGGTGTCAAGGCGGGTCGTCAATGCCTGGAACGGCGGGCTCCCGCTTGCCGACTCCATGCTCCTGCTGGCTCCGACCTTGGCCTGGGTGGCGGTGGCGGTCATGTTGGCCACGCCGATGTTCCGCTGGGAGCCGCGCCGATAAGCGGCGCGCCACGACAACGACGTCCAGCGCGTACGCCACCAGGAAGCACCGACAACAGAGAGGAAAAGATCATGGGATTCGTCACCGTCGGGAACGAGAACAGCACCCCGATCGAGCTGTACTACGAGGATCAGGGCGCAGGCCAGCCAGTCGTCCTCATCCACGGGTATCCACTGAACTGCCACAGCTGGGAGCTTCAGACACGCGAGCTACTCGCTGCCGGTTACCGAGTAATCACCTACGACCGCCGCGGCTTCGGGCGCTCGTCGAAGGTTGGTTCCGGCTACGACTACGACACGTTCGCCGCCGACCTGAACATCGTGCTGGAGACGCTGGATCTGCGCCACGTCGTCCTGGTCGGGTTCTCGATGGGCACCGGTGAGCTGGCCCGCTACGTCTCGCAGCACGGCCATCAACGGGTGGCGAAGCTGGCCTTCCTCGCCTCACTCGAACCGTTTCTGGTCGCCCGTGACGACAACCCAGAGGGCTTGCCGCAAAAGGTCTTCGACAGGATCGAGGCCGCGGCGAAAGGTGACCGCTACGCCTGGTACACGCAGTTCTTCTCGGACTTCTACAACCTCGACGAGAACCTCGGCGGCCGGATCAGCCAGGAGACTGTCACCGGCAGCTGGAACGTCGCCGTCTCCAGCGCGCCGGTGGCAGCCTACGCCGTCGTGTCCTCCTGGATCGAGGACTTCCGCGAAGACGTCGAGGCGGTCCGGGTCAGCGGCAAACCGGCCCTGATCCTGCACGGCACCGCCGACAAGATCCTCCCCATCGACGCCACCGCCCGGCGTTTCCGCCGAGCAATTCCCAACGCCGAGTACGTTGAGATCGAAGGCGCTCCCCACGGGCTGCTCTGGACCCACGCTGATGAGGTCAACGCCGCCCTACGCGCCTTCCTCGGCCGAGCTGACGGAGCGGAGCAAGGCGCGACGAGGACCAACGGAAGAAACTACATTTGAGCGAGAAACCGATGTCGGTCCGGAACGACCTGCTCCCACGGCCGGCGGCCGACGAGGCGCATGAGGAGCGGCTGCGAGCGCGAATCCGCCGGATCCTGGAAGTCGGCGAAACCCCCGACCCCCGCACTGCGGCAACCATCGGGCTGCTATTCGCCAGCGGCGCAATGCCCTCGCTGCGGCCCCCGCTGCCCTGGACGTCGACGACGGTGATCCGGGCCAGCGAGATCGCACGCGACCATTGGGGACCCGAGGTGGTCGCCGCCGCGGTGACTCGCACCGCAGCGGCGATCGTCGCCGCCAGCACCGCCTGTGTGGCCACTACCACCAGGTGAGCGCCGACCGGCGAAAGGAACAGTCGATGACCACACCGAACCAGGCACCCGAATCCGATCAACCTCGGTCCGACCGGCCTCTTCGGCGACGGCTATGGCCCTGGATCACCTCCGGCGTCGTGCTGGTGCTCGTGGCCGCGGTCGGTGTCGGTGCTGCGGTCTTCCAGTTCGGCCTGCCATGGTGGATGGGGGAAGGAGACCGCAACCACAGGTACGAGAGCGACATCGGCTCCCAGCGTTACCAGGTTCACCTACCGCCACAGTACGACGGCACGACCCGGTTGCCGATGATCATGGCGATCCATGGCTGCGGGATGTCCGGGTACGGGTGGAACTCGATGAAGTTCACGACGCAGTTCAACGACCTGGCCGACCGCGAGGGCTTCATCGTTGTCTATCCGACGCAGCGTGTGTTCCGCAACGCCGTCAACTGTTGGAACTCGGGTGACCCGCGGGAACAGCACCGCTACGACGGCGAACCGGCGCTCCTCGCAGGCGTGGCCCGGCAGGTGGTCGAGGAGTACCACGTGGACCCGGACCACGTGCACGTCGCCGGCGCGTCGTCCGGTGCGGGCACCGCCGTCATCCTCGCGGCGACCTACCCCGACATCTTCGCGACCGCGACGTCGGTCGCCGGTGGCGAGTATGGGCTGAACCAGGTGGACGCGGACGACCCCGACGCCACACCGCCGACCTACACCGCACGCCAGGCGTGGTCCCAGATGGGTGACCGGGCGCGGCAGGTGCCGCTGCTCGTCATCCAGGGCGAGAAGGATGACGTCGTCCCACCAATCGTCGCCACCCGCCTCGTCGAGCAGTGGACCGCGGTGGGCGACCTCGTCGACGACGGACTGCTCAACAACAGCCTGGACCTGTCCGAAACGACGACGACGGTGCCCGCGGAACCGGGCAGGCGCGCGTACACGCACACCACCATCACCACGCCGGACGGCAGGTCTGTCGTCGAGTCGTACCTAGTCAACGAGATGGGGCACGTCTGGCCAGGCCCTGCCGGCGACGGCCTCTTCACCGATCGCGCCGGCCCGGACGCCAGTGCCATCGTCTGGGACTTCGCCCGACGCCACCCGAGAGGATCACCGGCGTAAGTCCCATGACCTGCCAACCGCCGTCGGGTCGGCTGCGGAAGCGGGGCGGGGCGGCAGTGACGATCTTGGGCCGCTGGGAACCTCACGAGGGTCTTCCGCGCCGGGAACGGGCTCTCGCCGAGGCGCGCCGAGAACGCCACCCGTCGGGTACGCCCGTCCGAAACTGCGCTCCAGCAGCCGCGCGTACGCCTCGACCGCCGTCTCCCGGTCCCGGGCGGTGAAGTTCGCGGGAAGGCCCACGCCGTCCGCCTCGACGACCCGGCGGCGTCGAGCCGGGCCAGGTCCCGGGTGCGGGCGATCCGCCCGTCCGCGCGCATCGCCCGTCACGGCCTCGACCAGCGGCAGGTGCCCACGGGTGAACCGCCCGACGGTCATGGCGAACCGCAGGTCCGCGATCTCCGACGAGCTGAAGTCGTTGCTCTTGCGCAGGTCCGACCAGAACCGGCGGGCCGAGCCGGTCGACGCCGATCAGCGCCGCATGAACAGCCGCTGCTTCTCGGCGGGCAGCCGGGCCGCCCGGGTCAGCACCTCGCGCACCGGCGTCTTGCCGATGCCGGCGCTCACCGCGCCCTCGACGACGCGCACGCCCGGGTCCTGCTCGCGCCCCCCACCGAGCCGGTCGCGGGCGGCGGCGGCGAGATCGAGCAGCCCCGCGTCGACCTCGCCCGTCGGGGGCAGCCCGAGCAGCGCCTGGATCCGGGTGACGGCCTCACGGGTGCGCGGGCCGAAATGCGAGCGTTCCCGTTCGTCGTCGGCCACCTCGACGCCGACCGTCCAGGGTGTCGTGTAGGCGGGCGACGTCCGTGCCGGACATCCCCTCGGTCAACGTGCGCTCAAACGGCATGGCGAGTCCCTGGCCCGGGGCCGGCGAGCTCGTCGTGACACCTCTCCGGCGGTGCGAGGGTGACCACGGGCGACCTGCGCAGCAGGCGGATGGTGCGGTCGTGGCGAGGCGGCAGAGGCACGTGCGCGCCGGACCCGCCGTTGGTCTGGAACCGGCCGGCCGGCGATCACTGCGGACCGCCGAACGCCTCGACCGGAACGAGGGATTCGCGTCCGAGACGCACGCTAGCCCCCTGGAACGACGAGGCTGTCGGCAAGGCGACGGCCGGGTGGGGCCGGCGTGGGTGAGGTCGCCGGGCGAGTTCAGTGCCAACCACGAACGCCGCACAACCGGGCCAACCGGCTGCGCCGGGAACATGACGACGGCCGGCTCGGCGACCCGACCACCGGCGAGCGGGCCGAGGTGGTGCGGCGCCCCCCCCATGTCCGGGCGGGATCCCGTCGTCTCGCCAGGGCCGTGGTCCAGCCCCGGTTCGTCCAGCCGCCGGCCGTGCGGGCGGTCGACGCGGTTCGCCGCTTTCCCGGACAGCGCGTTCCCTCTGTACCTACGCTGCGGTTACGGACCGAAGCGGTCATCGCAGGGATGCCCGCGTACGGAGCGGGAGGAATGTATGGGCAACGGCGACGCATACCCTCCGGCGAAGCGCCCCGAGGATCTGAGCCGGTTCGTCGTGGAGCGGCTCAACGCCTCCGACGTCGACGGACTGGTGGCGCTCTACGAGCCGGACGCGGTCCTGGCCCTGGCGGACGGGTCCATGGCCGTCGGTGCCTCCCAGATCAGGGCAGCCTACGAGCAGATGGTGGGCGGCCTGCCCGTCATGGAGCCCGGCGAGCAGCAGCCCACCCTGGTCAGCAGCGAACTGGCGCTGATGTCCTCGCGACTGAGAAACGGCACGGTCACCGCCGAGGTGGCGCGACGGCAGGCGGACGGGACCTGGCTGTGGATCCTCGACCAGCCGATGATCGCCAGGTGAGCACGACGCCCGGCCGGGCAGCGGGTCACCGCCGCGGTCATGCCCGGGTCTGACGTCCCGCCAGGACCGCCGCCGCCGCGCGGGGCCGCTGCGGCGGCATCCGGCGTACGGCGAACCGCAGTGCCGGTGGGGCGGTCAACGAGGTGATGAGCGCCATCAGCACGATCACCGTGTACATGTCACCGCTGATGACGCCCAGGTTCAATCCGACCATCGCCACCACGATCTCGACGACGCCCCGCGCGTTGAGGCCAGCTCCGAGAGCGAGGCCGTGCCAGTGACCGAGGTGGCACAGCCGGGCACCCAGGTACGCGCCGAGGGTCTTGGCGATGATCGCCAGCAGGATCACCGCCACCGCCGCCAGGGCCACCGGGGGGCGGGCCAGCGCAGTCAGGTCGATACGCAATCCGGCGGTGGCGAAGAAGATCGGCGCCAGCACGGACATGGCACAGGTGCGCAGGGGAGCCAGTTGCTCCTCACGCAGCGGGTACGTCCCGATCAGGATGCCCGCCACGAAGGTGCCCAGGATGGCTTCCAGCCCCAGCGCGTGGGTGCCCGCGGCCGACAGGAGTAGCAGCACCGTCACCGTCGCGGCCACCACGCCCGGCTCCGGCGAGCGGCTGACCGTCTTGAGCACCCGGCGGATCACCGGGCGGGCAACCAGGTAGGCGAAGACCGGGACGGCACGCCCGGCGTCGGCGGGAGGTAGCGGGCCGCGATGTCGAAGAGACGTCCCAGCGCGCCTCCTGCCGTCCACGAGGCCAGGCCGACGCGTCCATCCGGCTTGCAGACCCGGAGCAGTTCCGCGCCCGTACGACGCTGGTCGGAAGCGAACATCGCGCCGAACGCCGACAGCACGACGTCGAAGTGGTCGTCCGGAAAGGGCAGTTGCTCGAGGCCGACCACGTCGGCGAAGCGTCGCGCGGCCCCGACCGTGGCGTTTCCGCTGCCGCAGGCCGCGTCGAGCACGCGGTGGCCCGGTAGCACCTCCACCGCCTCCAGCAGAAGTTCGCTCGCGATCACGGTGGAACCGGCGACGGAGTTGTAGGTGCCTGCCGACCAGGGGGCCTTCTGGTAGTCCTTGAGGGACGTGCTGCCGGTCATCGGTCTCCAATCCGGACGTGGGTTCGCAGCCACTGGCTGAGGCACGCGGCCTGCTCCCAGGTCTGCACGATGAGGTCCCGCGCCGCGGGATCGCCCAGCCAACGGCTGGGAGGCCACCGCCGGGTGGCGGTGATGCCACGGTGGCGCAGCAGGCCGGCGCGCGGGTGGTCGGCCGGATAGCCACGCGGCACGGTCTTCAGGGCGGGGATCGGATACCGCCATGGAAGCGGGCCGCAGTGGGCGAACCAGTGACTGTCCAGTGGCGGCGTCGGTGAGGTGGCCGGACCGGTCGGGTCAGGCCGCGCGGACGTGCTCGGGCCGCTGGCGTAGACGCACCGCGACGGCCCGCTGAGCCGGGCGGGCCACGTCATCGAGAAGGGGGAACTCGAACAGCCTGGCCCAGCCCAGCACGTGCAGCATCCGCCGCAACTGCATGCTGGCGCCGCGCAGCCGCATCCGTCGCCCGCCGCGGCGCAGCTGGATCGCGGCCCGGGCGAGCGCGCGCGACCCGAGCACGTCGATGAAGGTGAGCTGGTGCAGGTCGATGGTGACGTCGCCGGGTGCGGCGAGGACTGTCTCCAGCGCGACCTCCAGTTCCGGCACGGTGAACAGGTCCACCTCGCCGCGCAGGCACAGGCCCGGGGGGCTGTTCTGCGCGGTGACCTCCAACTGCCGCTCCGACTCCGACGTCAGCATCATGGCCTGCTCATCTCCGATCACATCGACTCGTGGGAGTGACGGTCAGGTCGCCCTGATCGGCACTCGAGGCTCGGCGGGCCTGCTCGCGAAGCGCGAAGGGACAGCCGCCGACGGTTGCCACGCTAGGAGCGGCCCGTGCGGTCCCAGTGACGAAGAAGTGCGCGGTCGTGCCGAGGCGCCGGCCTGGCGTACGCCATCGGGGGTGCGCCGCGGGCCAGTCGTGCGCACTGATCTGCCACCGGCTCGGCACTGACCTCTCCTAGCGTTGCCGGCGACACAGAGATCACTCGGTGAGGAGGCAGGTCATGCCTGAGGTGACGGTCCACCTGTTCGGTGAGCTGCTCGCCGAGGCGTTGTCCACGCCCGACGGTCGAGAGTTCGCCCTGGCCCGTACGGTCAACGCCGAGCACCTGGGCGCCGGCCTGCCCGCGAGGTCCGCGCCCTGTTCGACGACGCCAAGCCGGCCCAACTGGCCGATCATCTCGTCGGCGGGGTGACCAAGGCGGATCTGAACGCACTCACCGACGCCTGGCATCCGACCCAGAGCCTCGCCGACGTGCTCACCATGACCGAGCACCACGGCGGCGACCTCCAGGACATCGCCTTCTGCTTCACCGGTGACGGCTGCGGCGACATCGCCCGCTCATTGCTCGTGACCGGCGCCCTGCTCGGCATGCACGTCCGCCTCGCGGCGCCCGCCGGCCGGCAGCCACCGCCCGGCGTGGTGGCGGCCGCCGAGGCCGCGGCCCGGTCGAGCGGCGCGCGCATCCTGGTCACCGAAGACCTGGACACCGCGGTACGCGGCGCCGACTTCGTCTACACCGACGTGTGGGTGAGCATGGGCGAGCCGGACGAGGCGTGGCCGCAGCGGGTGTCCTCGCTGTTGCCGTACCGGGTCACCGACGAGGTGCTGGACGCCACCAATCGCTCCGGCGTGCGGTTCATGCACTGCCTGCCGGCCATCCACAATCGTGGGATAGCCATCGGCGCTCGCCTGCACCGGCAGTTCGGTCTGGACGGCGCGGAGGTCACCGAGGAGGTGTTCGAGTCCAAGCGGTCGATCGTGTTCGACCAGGCGGAGAACCGAATGCACGTGATCAAGGCTTTGCTCGTGCGGGCGCTGGCGGTCTGGCCCCGCTGGGCGTCGACACGGTGGGCCTGGATCCGACGGCCCACGCCGTGCCCACGGACGGGCAACTGCGTGCCGGCGCGGGGCTGTGGGCGATCGGCGACGTCACGGGGCTGGGATCGTTCACGCACGTCGCGATGTACCAGGCCAAGATCGTGGTCCGGGACAGCCTGGGTCGACCGGGGGCCGACGCCGACTACCGAGCGCGCCTGCTGAGTGCCGGTGAGGACGGCGAGCGGCGGGATCTGGACCTCCTGGTTGGACAGTTGCTTGCCGACGTTTCGCGTACCGTCGGCCGGTGGATTCGCCGACAGCCCGTAGCTGACCGCGGGCGGCCTCGGCCCACCGCCGTACGACCAGCCCGTCGAGCTCGTCGCGTGCGGTCCGGAGCGGGTCACGGGCGTCGGGGTATCGCCGTTGCTGGGGATGGTGACGCTCGACCCTCTGATCAGCCCGGTGAAGAGTGCTGACACCAACACGGATGGGCATGACGGGCAGTGCGGCCACACACTGGTACGGCACTTCCTCCTCACTCGCTGCGGCTAGCTTCGAGCCTGAGCCCGGTCGCTGAGCAGCCGGGCGACCCGGTGGCAGAGGCGCGCGATCCATCGGGCGGCGTTCGGTCACCCGGGGTTGCGCCTTTCCGCGGGCGCACGAGTGAAGGAGGGCGTCATGACGACGACCATGGCAGGTGCGTCCGTTGTCGTGTGTGTGGACGGATCCCGGGCCGCGCTGGACGCCGTGCGGGTGGCGGCTCGGGAAGCGGCCTACCGGCACCGGCCGCTGCGGGTGGTGCACGCCTTCATCTGGCCGCTCATGGGCGTGCCGGTCGGGCCCGCCCCGGGCGGGCCACCCGAGGGAGGACTGCGTCACCAGGCCGAACGCTACGTCGCCGACGCCGTCGCCCAGGCCGTCAGGGTCGCTCCAGGCGTGCCCGTGACCGGTGCCGTCGTCGACGGAGCAGCGACTCCGGTCCTGGTGGGGGAGTCCCGACAGGCGGCCTTGATGGTACTCGGGCACCGCGGGCTGGGTGGCGTCGCCGGGCTGCTGCTCGGCTCGGTCACCGCGCAGGTCTCGTCCTACGCCTTGTGCCCGGTGCTCGTCGTACGCGGTGAACCTCTCGCCGACGGCCCGGTACTGGTCGGTGTGGACGACTCGGATCCGTCCGCTGAGGCGATCGGATTCGCGATCGAGGAGGCCGCCCACCGCCGAGTACCGCTGGTCGCGGTTCACGCGCAGCGTGGTCCGGCGGTGGCACACCAGGCGTTTCCCCAGTCGACAACTGGCCGCTTGGAGCGATACCCGCAGGTGGAGGTCCAGCACCGACACCTCCGCGGCGCACCGGCAGCTGTGCTGTTGAAGGAGTCCCGAGCGGCGCAGTTGGTGGTCGTCGGCGCTCGTGGGCGTGGCCCTCTGGGTGGTTTGCTGCTCGGTTCGGTCAGTCACACGGTGCTGCACCACGCGCACACTCCGGTGGCCATCCTGCGGCATTGTGCCTACCAGCGCTGATCGACGCCGACATGGTCGAGCATCTCGTACCGGTCGGAGCGGCCCTGGGTTAGGCGACGAGTCACCAACTCGGCCATGAGGCTCGGGTCCACGGGTGGCGGCGGTCGCCTCGACGGTCAGTCGACCAAACCGGGGCCGCCGGCCAGGACGGCGGCCAACTGCCCCCGATTGGTCACACCCAGGCGCGGGTAGATCCGGTACAGGTGTGAGCCGACCGTCCGGTGCGAGATGAACAGTCGCTCCCCGATCTCCCGGTTGCTCAGCCCCTGTGCGGCCAGCAGCGCGATCTGCATCTCCTGGCTGGACAACTGCTCGCCGAGGTTCGCGTACCGCCGTCCGGTGGACTCGCCGGCGGCCCGCAGCTGACTGCGGGCCGCCTCGGCCCACGGGCGCGCGCCCAGCCGGTCGAACTCGTCGCGGGCTGTCCGCAGCGGGTCGCGGGCCTCGAGGTAGCGCCTTTGCCGGCGTAGCCATCGGCCGTGCTGCAGATGCAGCCGGGCGCGGATCAGCAGGCACCCACCAGGAAGCGTGGTCAATGCCCGGTGGTACCGCCGCTCCGCCTCGTCCTCCGGGGCGAGCACGGCGTCACAGTAAGCTTCCGCCATCCGCATCATCTCCGACGGCAGCCGGCTGGCCAGCTCCGGCAGCTCGGCCAGCAGCTCCCGCGCCCGGTCGATGGTGCCGGCGGCCATGGCGGCGTCGGCCAGGTCGGGCGCGACCAGCCAGCGGCTCACCGAGTGGTGGTGCGGGTCGTGCGGGTCGAACACCCGCGCGAAGATGTCGTACGCCTCGCCGGCGTGCCCGTCGAAGAGCGCGAGCAGTCCGGTGACCTGCTGCGCTATCGCGGCGGCGAACGGCATCCCGAGGAACAGGCTGCTGGTGCGCAGCTCTCGGATCATTCGGCTCGCCGTCCCGCTCTCCCCGCGGGTCACGGCCACCAGCGCGGCCGTGGCGGTGAGGCCGAGCCAGGCGATCGACTCGTCGGTTTCCTGGGCAAGGAGCCGCCCCTCCTCGGACTCGGCGCGAGCCTGTTCGAGTCGGCCCAGATAGAACCGCGGCCAGCTGCCCGCCAGTGCCCGGGCGAGCAGACCGAGCCGCCCCTGTGCCCGCCAGATCGCGGCCGTCTGCGCCAGGTACCGCGAGGCGTGTGTGAAGTCGCCGACGACCATTGCTCCGCTGCCCAGAAAGTGCAGCCGGTAGCCGTCCTGAGGGGCCGGGCCGACCCCGTCGAGCCGCCGGAGCACATCGCGTCCGTGCCGGTACGGCTCGGTGTACAAGCGCACGGTCAGGGTGTGTGGAGCGTCCGGGTCAGGGTTCCATCGGTCCAGCTCAGCCGCGGTCTCGGCGCGCGTCGCCGTGTCACCGTCCTGGAAGAAGCACCGAGCCGCCGCCCGCCACAGAAGGTTCTCGGCGACGTGCCGGTCCCCGGCGTCCATCGCCGCCGCCGCCGTCGCAACCATGCCGTGGATGCGCCGGTGCGGCTCGTCCGGTTCGAACGCGGCGTTGTCGGACACGAGCATGAGTCGACCGTGTTCCACCGGGCCGAGCCCGTGCAGGTCGGCCTGCGCCAGCAGCGCCCTGGTGTGGGCGCGGTCGCTGAGTTGACTGGACAGTTCCGCCGCCCGGATCAGGATGCCGGTCTGTCGGTGCGGGTCGCGTACCAGCCGGGCTGCGCGGCGTAGGGCGGGGACGCTCATGGCGATCTTGCCCCGCACCTGCGCCGCGTCGGCGAAGCGCTCGAGGCGGTCGGCCAGGTCTTCGTCCGGACCGATGGCGGCTTCGGCCTGGTGAGCGAGCTGGCGCTCCGGGTCGTCCGCCAACATGGCGGCCAGGCAACGGTGGACGGCCAACCGGTCGGTGAGCGTGGCCCGCCCGTAGATGGCGGACCGCATCAGCGGATGCCGGAACTCGGGGTGCCCGTCGACCAGGGCCACCAGGCCCGCGTCGGTGGCCTCCTGGAGCGCGTCCAGGGTCACCACCGAGCCGGTGAGCCGGCTGGACACCGTCAGTAGCTGGTCCAGCGGTGCCGTCGGCTCGGCGGCCAGAACCAACAGGAACATCCGGCAGGCCGGGCTGGTCGGATCGGTACGCGCCCCGAACGTGACCTCCAGCCGGCGGGTCAACGGCAGGTGATCGCTCTGCTCGGGCGTGCCGTGCATCGCCTTTGGCAGCTCGACCAGCGCCAACGGATTACCCGCTGCCCGGGCCAGGATGAGCGCCCGGGCCGGGGGCGGCAGGTCCGGCGCGCCGGCGTCGAGCAGTACGGCGGCGGCCGCCGGGTCGAGCGGTTCGACGGTCAGGTCAGCCTGGTCGCCCCAGCGGTACGGCTCTGCGCGGTCGGCCCGCGCCGCACCGACGAGCAGGATGGCATGACCATGGGTGCGTCGCGCGACGAAGGTGAGCACGTCCCGGCTCGGTGTGTCAACCCACTGAAGATCGTCGACTACCAGCAGGACGGGCCGCCGAGCGGCGGCGTCGGCGAGCAGCTCAAGGACCGCCAGGGCGACCTGGTGCACCTCGGGTTGCGTCTGCTCGGCACCGAATGCCGCGCGGATCGCCTGCCGGTGCCCGGGTGGCAACTGCTCGACGGTCCGGTCCAACGGTCGCAGTAGCAGGTGCAGCGCGGCGTACGGGAACCATTGTTCGGTTTCCACCCCGGCCGCAGACAGGACCGTCAGGCCGCCGCCGGTGGCCTCGGCGCGCAGGGATCGTAGGAGGACGGACTTGCCGACCCCGGCGCTGCCGCGCACGAGCAGCGCGGTGCCTTCTCCTGCCGCGGTCTCGACGACCAGGCGACGCATCAACTGCAACTCGGCGTCGCGGCCGATGATCACGGGTATGCCATGGTCAGGACCCCGCATGGCGGTTGTCATGCCGCAACTGTGCCAATCAGGGTTGGGTGAAATGTCGCGATGGTGGCCCGGTGGGCGTCCACTCGAAATGATCGTGCAGCCACGGACAACATTCTGCAGTGTCAGCTGTGACCCTGGTCGTCGCCGCCTGCCACCGCCCGCCAGCCGGTCGGGGTGATGCCGTAGGCCAGCCGGAACCGGCGGCTGAAATGGGCGGGATCGCGGAACCCCCAGCGGTGGGCGATCGCGGCCACGGTGCGGTTCGCGTACGCCGAGCTGGCCAGGTCGGCCTTGGCATTCTCCAGTCGCTGCCCGATGATCCACTGTTCGATGCTGAAGCCGTCGCGGGCGCACACGGAGTAGAGGTGCCGCACCGAGACGTGCAGGGCGGCGGCTATCGCGTCCGGGCCGAGGCCCTCGTCGGCGAGGTGTTGGGCGATGTATGCCCGGACCTGGGTGAGCAGCGTGGCACCCTCGGCTGGCGGATAAGGGCGGTCGGCCGCGGACAGCAGCAATGAGCGTGCCAGCTCGACCGTGGACCGTCCCATTCCTGCCGCCACCTGCGGGTCCAGCCGATCCGGGCTGCGGGTCAGCGCCGTTATGTGGGCGGTCATCAGCTCGTAGAGCGGGCTGCTGGGCAGCGCCGCAGCGGCCCGCCTGATGACGTCCATCGGCAGGTCCAGCTCGTCGATGGGGATCTGCAGCGCACAGCCGGCGTTCCGATGAAACTGGCTGAACCGGTAGGGCGATGTGAGGTCGATGCAGCTGAGCGCGCCCACGGGTACGAGCCGGACGCGGTCGAACTGCTCGTGGTGCCCGACGTTGCGGGTCTGGACGGCGAGTGAGATCATCGGCGTGCATCCCATCCTGGTCTGCCGAGGGCTGCGCACCAGTTGCACGCGGTGGTTGATCCGGGTGCGTAGCGCTTGGACGCGGCCCAGCCTCCAGGTGGCGAGCCGGGCCGACAGCGGCACGCCCGGCCCCGGTGGATCGAGGGTGACGCTGGACGGCACGGTGGCGTCGATGACCACGGATCGGAAGGCGTCGACGCGCTCGGTCACCGCGATGGATTCGGTGTCGAAGACGACTGTCACGGACCGCGACCCCCTCCACCAGCGCTGGCCCTTGCCGCAATTGTCTCCCGGGCCCCGGCCGGACGTCCATCGGCCGGGCGGTGCACCGCGCGGTCGTCAACCGCCGTCGTCGTCACCGCCGCTCCCGCGACGGATGCGGGGCGGAGCCGGGATGCGCCGGCCGACGCTCCCGGACGGCGACCGTATCCCGCCTGGGCGCCCGGAGTCGGGTGGGTCTCGGCGCAGCCTCATGGTGGTCCGTCTCGTACCCGCGGCCGGCGGTGTACGCCCGCAGCTGATCGTGCAGCTCAGCTCCGCCGGACCGGCCGTGGGCACGCTTACGCCCGGCCGGTTCGGCCACAGCCTCCCCGACCCGACGGTGGTCCACGGCGGCGAGGGCGGCGATCGCCGCGAGCGGCAGGTCTGGGCGCGCGGCGGCCCGGGCGGCCACCTTCGCGACGGCCAGCGGCAGCCGACCGCTGCGGATGATGATCTCCTCGACCGCTGTCGGATCCGCGGCGACCCGCGCGCTGCCCAGGCACCGCACCAGATGTTCCCGCGCCTCGTCGGCCGAGGGCAGGGTCAGTGGCAGGGGATGGGCGCCGGCGGTACTGATCAGTCCGATGCTGCGCTGCCGGCTGGTCACGATGGCCAGGCAGCCTGGGGCGCCGGGAAGCAGATGTCGCACCTGCTCGAAGTCCCGGCAGTTGTCCAGCACGATCAGGATCCGGCGGCCGGCGAGAATGCTGCGATAGCGGCCGGCCAGCGCGTGCAGGTCGGTCGGCATCGCCCCCTCCGGAACGCCGAGGGAGCTGAGAAACCCCCGGAGCGCCTCGCCGGGGCTCATCGCCGCCCCCTCCGCGCTGCAACCGCGCAGGTCGGCGTAGAGCTGCCCGTCCGGGTACCGGGAGGCGAGACGGTGCCCCAGCTGAATCGCGAACGTGGTCTTGCCGATGCCCGGCATGCCGTCGATCGCCAGGGCCACGGTGGCCCGCCCCTGCCGCCGGTCCTCGTCGAGTAACAGCTCGGCGCGCGCCAGGACGTCCGCGCGGCCGCTGAAGAAGGGGTGGCCCGGCGGCAGCTGAGCCGGTGTGCAAGGCGGCTCCACCGACCGGATCTCTTCCTTTCCGCCCGCCGACGGATGCCCGCCCCGGTGGATGGTGGCAGCCCTGAACCGCTGGTGCAGCACGCGCTGGTAGGCCTCGCTCAGCTCGTGACTCGGGTCCATTCCGAGCTCGACGCTGAGCCGTTGGCGGATCTCCTGGAAGCTTGCCAGCGCCTCGGCCTGCCGGCCGTCCGCCGCCAGCGCCAGCACCAGGCGGGCCCGTAGTGCCTCGTCGAGCGGATCCCGGTCGATTGCCTGGCGCAGCGCCGGGATCACCCGCCGCACGTCGTCGGTGAGCAGGGCGACATCGGCGGCGTCCCGGACCACCTGGGCCCGCTCGGCGTCGATCGCGGCGAAGGCGGGCTGGCGGCGTAGGTCCGGTGCCAGGCCCGCCGCGCAGGAACCGCGCCACAGGGCCAGCGCCTCGGCGTAGCGCGCGACCGCGTGGCCGGGCTCGTCAGCGCGCCTGGCTTCGGCCGCGAGACGACGGAAGCGGAGCAGGTCGACGCCGTCCTCGTCGACCCGCAGTTGGTAACCAGCCGCCTGCCTGACGAGGTACGCACCGACGGCCCGCACCGGCAGATCCGGTTCGATGATCCGCCGCAGCAGGCCGATGTGCCGATGGATGACATTGGCGGCGCTGGTGGGCGGATCCTGGCCCCAGAGCGTGTCGACCAGCTCGGCGAGGGTGACCACCGATCCGTGGCGGACCAGCAGCAGTGCGAGCACGAGTCGCTGCTGACGACCACCGAGATCAACTTCGACGTCACCACGCCGGGCACCGACCGGGCCGAGGATAGTGAAACGCACAACTGTCACACTCCTTTCATCCCGCGAAAGGGGCCAACCGGCCGACCTTCGCTGAGGCGATCGACGCCGTCCCGCGCCCACTACGAGACTGGCCGTCGCCGGCACCCAGGTCATCAGTCGCGCGACTGCGTCGGCGGCGAGCGTGACTCAAATGGCTAGGTCACCGACGGTCCGTTCGCGGGTGCCGGTGCTTGTAAGGTCGGCACGTGACCGACCTCCTGCCGGGCCGCGACGAGGAGCTCGCGAGGCTGCACGCGCTGATCCGCAACGGTGTGGCGGGCCGTGGCGGCGCGTTGCTACTGCGGGGGCCGGCCGGCATCGGAAAGACGGCGCTGTTGGGTCGTGCCGTCGAGGCGGCGCTGGCCGCCGGTGCCCGCGTGCTGACCGGGTCGGGCGCGCAAGCCGAGTACGCGCTCGGTCACTCGATGCTCGGTCAGTTGCTCGGCCCCGTGGCAGCCGAGGCCGCCCGGTTCGCCATCCTCGAAGACCTGCTGCGGGACGCCGGCAGCGCGGCGGCACCGTACGCGGTCGCGCGGGCCACGCTGGAACTCACCACCACCCTTGCCGAGCAGGCGCCGGTGGTGCTCGTGGTCGACGACCTGCATCATGCGGACCCGACCTCCACCGTCGTGCTGTCCTTCGTCGGCCGGCGGATCGCCTCGGATCCCGTCGTCCTCATCGGTGCGTACCGGGACGATTCAGAAAGCCACCCAGCGTTTGCCGCCGACATACCCACGATCGCGCTGCCGCCGCTGGATCCTTCGGCGGCGGACCGGATCCTGCGAGCGCACGCGCCGCACCTCAATGCCGCGGGACGGCATCGCATTCTGCGGGAGTCCGGCGGAAACCCGCTCGCGCTGGCCGAACTGGCCCGGACCCCCGACCGTTCGCCCTCGTCGACGGCCCCCGACGAGGTGCCGCTCACCGAGCGGTTGACGCAGACCTTCGCCGCGCGGGCCGCGGCGCTGCCCACACCCACCCGGCAGGCCCTCGTCGTGGCGGCCCTGGGGGACGGCGGCCTGGACGAGGTGCTGACCGCCGCCAGCGCGGTGGCGGGCCACCCAGTGGACCAGTCGGACCTGGAAGCCGCCGCGGCGGCCAGGATCATCGAACCCCTCGATGCCAGACAGCCGGTGCGGTTCCGGCACCCCCTGATCCGGTCCGCGATCAGCCAGACAGCCGACGCCCAGGTGCGCCGGTCATGTCACCGTGCGCTGGCCACGCTGACCGCCGACCGCCCGGAACGGCGCGCCTGGCACCGGGCGGCCGCAGCCGACGAACCTGACGAACGAATCGCCACGGACCTGGAGAACGCGGCCCACCCGATGCGCGACCGGGGCAGCGGCGCCGTCGCGCACCGGATGTTCCTGCGCGCCGCCGAGCTCACCGTGGCACCGGACCGGCGGCAGCGGCGACTGATGGCCGCGCTCGTCGCCGCCGCTGACCTGGGCGACGCGCAGGAGGTGGGACGCCTCTTCCGGCTCATCGAACCGAGTCGGCTGGACGCCCCGTCCCGGCTGCTCCTCACGCTGTTGCGGGGCAGTTACCTCGAGGGCGGCTGGGGCACCGAAGCGGAGGTGTCGATTATGACCGAGACGGCTGCGGCCGTCGCCACCGACTACGAGCAGGCCCTGGTCAGCATCGGGGAGGTCGCCACGCGCTTCTACTGGTCGGGTGACCTCAGCGACCCGCTGCGCGCGGCGCTGGCGGACATCGTCGACCGGCTGCCGATACCGGCGGACGATCCGCGACGACTGCATGCCGAGGCGATGTTGAAGCCGGTCGAGCGCGGGGCGTCGGTGTTACGGCGGCTGCGCGGCGTCGACACGTCGGCGCTCGGCCCCGTCGGCCTCTATCAGGTCGGCCTCGCGGCTCAGGTCGCCGGCGACCTGAGCCTCTCGCTTCGCCTGCAGGCCAGGGCGATCGCCGCCCTGCGTGACTCCGGGCAGCTGACCCTGCTGGTGCACCTGCTCACCTCGCAGAGCCTCGCGGCGCTGCTGCTCGGAGACGCACGCCTGGCCGCGGCCTGCGCCGATGAAGCAACCCGGCTGGCACCGGACACCGGCCAGCCGTTGTCCGTTCCGGTGGGGCAGATACTGGGCGCTGCGGCGGCGGGGCTGCGCGGCGACGTCGCCGCCGCCGAGACCCTGGCCGCCGAGGCGGAGCAGATCCTGATGCCGCTGGACGCCGTCGAGGTGCTGATCCTCGTGCGGCTCGCGCGCGGGATCACGGCGCTCGGTGGCAAGCGCCCCGAGGAGGCGTACGAGCAGCTACGGGCGATCTGCACGGCCGGCGCGCCCGGCTTCCACGTTCACTTCCGGCTCTTTCTCGTCGAGTACCTTGCTGAGGCCGCTGTCCGGGCGGGCCGGCACGAGGAACTCGACGCCCTGGTCCGGGAGTTGGCCCCGGTGGCCGAGCAGTCAGGATTTCCCGCGCTGGTGGCCGGCCTGCGCTACGCCGCCGCCGTCCGCGCCGACGACGAACGGGCCGACGAGGCGTTCCACCAGGCCCTCAGCGCGGACGAAGTCGGTGCGGCTGGTCGGGCGCACCTGCAGTTGGCGTACGGACGGTCGCTACGCCGGCGGCGCCGGCTGCCGGAGAGCCGGCAGCAGCTGCGGGCCGCGATGCGGACCTATGACGCACTCGGTCTGGGGCCGTGGAGCGAACTCGCCCGCGCGCAGTTGCGGGCCTCCGGTGAACGTGTCGCCGCCCCCCAGGCCGGCGGGGTCGACCGGCTTACCCCCCAGGAGATGCAGATCGCCGCGCTCGCTGCCCAAGGCTTCACCAACCGCGACATCGGCCAGCGGTTGTACCTGTCGCCTCGAACGATCGGTTCACACCTCTACCGCGTCTTTCCCAAGCTGGGTATCACCTCACGTACCGAGTTGGCGCAGGTGCTCGGCGCCACGGTCGCCGAGTTCAGCCGGTAGGCCGGCGCGCCACGGCGTCAGCCCTGGAGGTCGCCCGCCGACCGCGGGCGCCGCGGAGTAACAGATGCGCGGACCCTGGCGTCTTGACGGCATGACCACTCCATCTTCCGGTGCTTCCGTCCTCGCCAAGCGGAAATGGCTGCGCGGCGGGCTGTTCACGTTGTCCGGCCTGCAGACCCTCGTCTCCGTCTGGCAGTACGCGTTCCCACGCTCCTTCTACGACGACTTCCCCACGGTGCAGCTCGATCCGCCGTACAACGAGCATCTGGTGTCCGATGTCGGCGGCCTGGGCCTGGCGCTGGCCGCCGTGCTCTTCCTCGCCGCCCGGGCCCTCCAGCACACGGTCGTCACGGCGGCGCTCACCGGCTACCTGGTCTACGCGGGCGCGCATTTCCTCTACCACGTCACGCACTTCGCCCACTTCTCGCCGGAGGCAGCGCTGGGCGTCGGTACCGGACTGGGTGTCGAGGTCGTCCTGGCGATCTCGTTGCTCTATCTCGCGCGGCAGGCGGAGCCCGGCGCCACGGCGAGCGCTCGGCGGTCGGCATGAGATCCCGCTGGTCCGCGGTCACCTGGGCCCTGGCCGGCCTCGCGGCGGTGCTGGCGCTGGCGCTGCCGCTCGTCACCACCGGCAGAGCGGCCATTCTCCCGGTGCTGTTGCTGGCGGCACCGGTGGCGTTGATCGACGGGGTCCGCCGGTACGGCTGGATGGCTGTTCTTCCTCGTCGAGACGCTGGTGATCAGCAACGTCTACGAGAACCTCAGTGTGGAGACCGGCTTCCCGTTCGGCCACTACCACTACACCGGGGGGCCGCAATTGGTCCACGTACCGATCTACATCGGCCCGGTGTACGTGGGCCTAGGCTATCTCTGCTGGCGCCTCGCCGGGCTGATCCTCGCCGGCCGCCGGCTGACAGATGCCGGCGGGAAGTCGCCACCAGACACCTCGTCGGCCGTCGACCTCGCGCCGAACGGTGTGGTGATGTGCATGGCTGCCTGCTGTCCGGTGGGTGGCGCACCGAGGTGGCGGGGCCGGACACCGCCTACTTCTCGGTGAGGGCGACCAGCGCGGTCATGTCACCGGTCCGCGACGCGTGCAGGAACGCGGTCAGCAACTTCGATCGCTGGTCCGGCGTACGGGGCGGCACGGCGCAGTCGCGCGCGGCCGCCAAGCGCGACCGGGCCCGATAGGTGAGCTGCCGGGCATACCCGTCGGTGCGGTCAAGGGCGGTGCCGATCTGTCGGTACGGCCACCCGAACGCCTCCCGCAGGAGGTAGGCGACCTGCTCCAGCGGCGTCAGCAGGCTCGCGAGCAAGGCGACGGCGGTACGCACGTCCTCGGCGCGTTCGGCGAGGCGGGCGGGATCCTCGTCCGGTACCGGCAGGTTCTCCAGCCAGTCGCCGGCTGGCACGGACGGCCGCCGCCGGGCCGAGCGGATCGCACTGATCGACAACCGGCACGTCGTGAGGGAGAGGAAGGCCGGCGGATTGTCCACGATGCTGCGGTCGACACGCTGCCACCGCAGCCACGCGTCCTGCACGATGTCCTCGGCGTCGGCGTGACGTCCGGCGATGTGCTGCGCGATGGCCAGCAGTCGAGCCCGTGCGGCGAGGAACTCGGGGAGACCGTCCGACCGGACCGGTGTTTCGGTGGACATGTCGGGGCACCTTCCGTGGCGGGCGATCGGTGCGTCCGACGCTAGGCAGCGGCAGTGCGCTGGCAGTGCCGTCCGAGTGTCGACCGCCCGCGGCCGGGCTCAGGCGTGTTCTCCGGCTCTCGCCCGCTGCCGCAGGGCGTCGCGGGCGGCAACCTGTTGCGCGGTGATGACGGCCTCCGAGCGGGATCGGCCCAGGAAACTGACCGCCCAACGCAGCAGCACGGTCGTCTTGTTGCGCAGGCCGTACAGGTACCAGACGTGCACGCCGTGCCAGATCAGCCACCCGGTGACGCCAGCCAGCCGGACGCGGCCGAGGTCGGCGATCGCGAAGAAGCGGGACACTGCGGCCAGGTTGCCCTTGTCGAAGTAGGCGAACGGCTTCCCGGCACGCGCACCGGCGCCGGTCAGACGGTGGGCGATCCGGCGTCCCGCGTACCGGCCGCCCTGGATGGCGACCTGGGCGACGCCGGGCAGGTGGTCCAGGCTCATGGCCTCGCCCAGCACGAAGATCTCGGGATGCCCGGGCACCGTGAGGTCCGGCTCGACGAGGATCCGACCGACCCGGTCGGTCGGGGCGCCGGTGGCCGCCGCGAGGCGCGCGGCCAGGCCGGTTCCGGACACGCCGGCGGCCCAGATCTTGGTCATGGCGTCCAGTGACCGCATACCGTCCGCCGTCTCGTATGCGACGTGGAGCGCGTCGAGGCCGACCACCCGCGCGCCGAGGCGGACATCCACTCCGATAGCGCGCAGGCGGCGCTCAGCCTTGGCCGATAGCCGCGGATCGAACGTCGGCAGGACGCGGTCGACGGCGTCGAGCAGGACGATCCGGGCCTGCCGGGGATCGACGCGGCGGTACTGGCCCGGCAGGACGCGGTGGGCGATCTCGGCGATCTGGCCTGCCATCTCCACGCCGGTGGGCCCGCCGCCCACCACCGCGAAGGTGAGCCAGTGCTCCCGCTCGGCGGCATCGGCGGCGAGTTCGGCCATCTCGAAGGCGCCGAAGACTCGCCCACGAATTTCCAGCGCGTCGTCGACGCTCTTGAGGCCGGGCGCGTACGGGGCGAACTCGTCGTGACCGAAGTACGACTGGGTGGCGCCCGCGGCGACGATCAGCGTGTCGTAGGGCAGAACATGGGCCGAGGCGCCGTCACCCGCCTGTGCGGTGACCGTGCGGCCACGTGGGTCCAGGTCCGTCACCGTGCCGAGGACGAAGCTGAGGTTCTTCTGGCGCCTGACCGCCTCCCGCACGGACACCGCCACCTCGCCGGGGGAGAGGATGCCCGCGGCCACCTGATAGATCAGCGGCTCGAAGATGTGGTGGTTGGTGTTGTTGATCAGCGTCACGTCGACCGGTGCCCGCTTCAGGGCCCGAGCGGCGTACAACCCGCCGAACCCGGCGCCGACGATCACTACCCGGTGCCTCGCCTTACCCGTCATCCTGTTTCCTCCTCCGACGGCGGGTGGTGGACGGACCACCCACCACCCGCGTGTGATGTCCCCGGCCCGATCAGCCGTTGCGGCGGGCGGCCCTCTCGATGAACGACGCGGTGATCTCCGGCTGGGAGTAGAACACCGCGTGCGAGGCGCCCCTGACCGCCCACGTAGCACCCTTCGCCCGGTCGGCCATGAAGTACTGCACCGCCGCCGGAATGTTGCGGTCCCCGGTCGGCACCAGGAAGTGGCTGGGAATGGTCTGCCAGGCATGCGGGCCGGCGGCGTTCTTGAGGTTGCTCATCGTCATCGCGTTGTTCAGCAGCTTGGTCAGCTGGCCGGTGCCGACCGGTCCCATCCGCACGACGGTGCGGGAGAACGTCTCGAAGATCGGCCGGCACCGCTCGTACGCTGCCGCCTCGCCTCCGACGAAGGTGGTCAGGGTTCGCGCCCGAGCCCCCGGGTCGCCGGTGCCGTGGTTGACCACGACGGTTCCGGGCCGTAGCCCGTCCAGCAGCTTCCGTTGGTCGAGCAGGTCGGCGATGTCATCGTCGTCGTCGCGTAGGCAGAGCAGCAGGACGTCCACTGCCGAGGCCAGACTCGCGACGCTGTCGTGCGCGTTGTACGGCGTGCCCTCCAGGATGGTCAGCGACGCCGGACGGCGAGCCCATAGGTGCAGCTCGTACCCGCCGTCGGCGACGGCCCGGGCCATCGGCGCGCCTTGGTCACCGAGCCCGATGAATCCCACGTTCGTCATTGTCATCCCCCTTCCGTGAGGGGCGGTTCAGCCGACCAGCTTCAGCGCCACGTCCCACAGCCGATCGGCGTTTCCCGGATCGAGCGCGTAGTCCGCCACGCCCCGGTGGTCGGCGAGGCGCTCGGTGACCACCGGCGCCTCGGCGCAGTCGTCGAAGTACCGGCCGCCGACGTGGTTGAGCAGCGGTGAGGCAGCCAGCAGCACCGAGGTGGCGGCGCCCTGCTGCGGCGTCTTACGCCGCTCCGGCGGTGTCCGCAACCCGCCGGTGTGCTTCTGCAGGCCGGTGGCGATCGCCCCCGGGTTCAACGCGTTGGCGTAGATGCCGTCGTCCGCCCAGCGGCGCGTCGCGGCCACCGCCAGCAGGACGTTCGCGGTCTTCGACTGGGCGTACGCGGTCAGCGGGTCGTAGGGCCGGAACAGGTAGTGCAGGTCGTCGAAGACCACCGGGCAGAACAGGTGTCCGGTGGAGGCCACCGACACCACGCGGGCGCCCCGCGCGGCGGCCAACGCGTCGTGCAACCCGACGGTCAGGGCGAAATGCCCCATGAAGTTCGTGGCGAACTGCATCTCCCAACCCTGCGGGCTGCGTTCCAGTTCGGGCAGAGCCATGATCCCGGCGTTGTTGACCAGGACGTGCAGCGGCTGGTTCCATCCGGCCACGAACTGGCGTACAGAATCCTGGTCGGCCAGGTCCAGCTCACGGACGGTCACCCCGGCGTTGCCGGTGCTGGCGGTGATGTCGGCGGCGGCCTGCGCACCGGCGACGGGCCGCCGTACGGCCAGCACGACCTCCGCGCCGGCACCCGCCAGGGCCCGGGCGGTTTCGATGCCGATTCCCGCCGCACCACCGGTGACGAGCGCACGCCGGCCGGTGAGGTCCACCCCCTCGACGACCTCGGCGGCGGTCGAGGCGAAGCCGAACGGGGTATCGATTCGCTGCGTCATGTCGCTCCTCAGGCGTTGACTGCTGATGTTCACCACCGTGCCGGGCCGCCCGGCAGTCAGCCGGAGTTTCCGCTTCTCGGGGTAATGCGAGGACCAGGCATACGAGTGGCACCTACGATGATCGGGTGACCAAGGCCGGCCGGCTCGGCGAATATCCGCGCGCCCGACGGGAGCTGATCGGCCCGGCGGACGTGGGTCTCCCGGTCCGGCGGTGAGGTCCGGACGTTCCACCACCCGAGAGCCGGCGAGCTGCGTCTGCGGTACGAGAAGCCCGCCATCACCGCATCCGCGGCGGCCCTGGCGAGCTATGGCCCGCGTCGCCGACCCGGAGGCATGACCCCGCGACCTGCGCGCCTCACCCCGGGACCACGTACGGGAACGTGGCGCTGCGGACGTCCTCGGTCAGTCCGGCCGGTAGACCGGTGCCCACTGCCGAATTGGTGACCAGCGAGAACATCACCTCCGGCGCGTTGTCGCCGAGCCCGCGACCGTTGATGTCGGTGAAACCGAACACCGCGGGCGTGCCGACCTGGTACGGAAGGGTGTCGGGCAGGATGCGTCGCACCACGTCGAGGGCATAGGCCTCCGGACGGGCGGTGGTGCCGAGCCGCCGGACGGCCGCGGCGACCTGACTCCGTATCGATGAGGAGTAGCTTGCCCAGTCGTTCGCGGGATGGGTTTCGTTCGCGGCGCTGGCCGCCTCGCTGTCGGCGTCACGGAACAGCGGCCAGATCATCGGCATGCCGGCCCGGCTCGTCTGCCGCCAACCACCCGCGTCGGTGGCGAGCCGGGTCGTGCTCCACACCCGGATCATCCGATCGTCGAACAGGTGCGAATCGTGGTGCGGAACCCGCAGCACGATGCTCTGCACCGTGGAGCCCGCAAACGTGTTGGTCGCCGTCCCGGGTAGGAAACCCGTGATCGGTGCGTCCTTGCCGTGGATCGTGAGTTGATCCACCGCCGCGAGTTGACCGAGGTCCAGGAAGAAGGTCTCGGCGGCCCGGCCGGCCCACACCCGCACACCACCGGCGCCCATGTTCTGCTGCCCGGTGCGGCACCGGGCGATCTCCGCTCCCACGGCGCCGTCGTCAGCCGCGTCGTCCCCCTCCAGCCGGAACACTCGAAACGTCTGGTCGTCCACGCCGCCGGCGTCGAAGACGAAGCGGAACGCCAGATTCTCCACCGGTGAACCGTCCAGGTGAATCCGGATCTCGTAGCGCGCCTCGTCGTGAAAGCCCACGGCCGCGCCCCCGGCCAGCGACGTCCGCGTGTTCACCACGAAGGCGGTCGCGTCCAGGTCGTCGAAGACGTATTGATCGGTGATGTTGAGCCGAGGATCCCGTCGAGCTGCCGGCGAGTCGAGGTGATGTGACATGTGCATCCCATTCCTGTGAAAGCCCCGAAAGGCAGAACCTGCACCGTCATCACGGTAGGAAGCGCCAGTGCGCGTTCACTGACGGAGCAGTGACGGTCCACGGCCCACCCGCGGCACTTCGTCGCACCCAGCCACGCGTCCGGCCGCGTACGCCGCGGAGCGGCTGTTACCTGACGTACCGAGCTCGCCAGCGATGCCCCCACCCCACCCAGATGGCAGCGGTGCTGGGGCGGGAGATGCGCCCATGGGCGGGTACCGTTGGCTGAGATCGGCAATCCGGATATGCACGCGATCTTGGCGTTCCTCAATGGGCCTGGCTACCAGGTCGACATCGACGTGCTGCATGCCGACCATCCCGAGATCGCTTGGATCAGCTTCGTCGAGTGGGCGCACCACACGTTCGGAGCCATTCCGTGAACACTGCTGACGGCGGGCGTCGCCAGTGACGCCGCCTACGTGGAGGCGCTGCTCGACGGCAGTGCGTGCCCCGCCGCCGGAGACCGGCGACGGGCACACACTGGAGCCGGCCTGTCAGCTGGCGTAGAGGAACGGCGGCTTCGCAGTCGCATCAGCGAACTGCTGGGCGGCCGGTCCAGCACGATTTCCGACATTTTCGGTCTCCACTTCTGAGGTGCGGCTACGGGGCGCCGCCGGCGGCGCGGAAAACGCCCCGGTGCTGACGCGGGACAGCCCGACTCGATGGCGTGGCAGCATGTGCCTGACACCTACCCGTCGTTCCACCGGGTCGTGGAGACCGCGCTGGAGGCCCTCGGGTGACAGCGCCGCCATGACCCGTACGGCACGCCGGCGGCCGGGCAGCACCCGCTGCCCGGCCGCCGACCGTCACCCCGCCAGGCGACGAACGAGGCCCGGCAGCGCCTCCGCGCCGGCGATCGCCCGCTCGGTGAGCTCGTCGCCGCCGCCGAGCCCGGCGACGGCCCTACGGTGGAGGTCGACGTCGACGAGTTGGAGCCGCCTGAGGCGCTCGGCGTTCTCCGTGGTGACCGTGCGGCCCAGCGACTGGAGGGCGACACTGGACCCGTTGCCCGCGCGGACGACGTCCACCAGGGCGGGCAGGTCGACACCGAGTCGTCCGGCGACCTCGAACAACTCGGCGAGGTTCTGCTGGTTGGCCATCAGCAGCGTGTGGTCCAGCAGCCTTCCGAGCTGGCCGGCCCCGGGACCGCCGAGGTGGGCGACGGTCGTGGCGAAGGAGAGCAGGAGCGGACGTACGTAGGTGAACACGTCGGCGTCCCCGCCGACCGTGATGGTCAACCGCTTCCCGACCGCCGCGGCGTGTCCGCCGCTGACCGGCGCGTCGAGCACCTCGACCCGGTGGGCCGAGGCGATCTCACTCAGCTCGGCCGCGAACGCCGGCAGTCCGGTGCCGTGGTTGACGAGCACCGCCCCGGGTTCGAGGGACGCCAGCAACCCCCCGGTCGTGGCGACCTCGCGTACGTCCGGATCGTCGTCGAGGCAGACCGCGACGATGTCACACACCGCGCCCAGGTCGGCGACGGTGTCGTGGGCGGTGAAGGGGAGACCGGCAAGGGCGGTCAGCGACGCTTCCCGGCGGGCCCAGAGGTGCAGGGGATAGCCGGCTTCGGCGACCGCGCGGGCCATCGGCGCACCCAGGTCACCGAGGCCGATCCAACCGACCTCCGGTCGTAGCTCAAGCACGGGACCTCTCCCTTCCGCAGCGGGCGACGGTCGCCTCGTCGCCGGCCGTCGACGGCGTGGTGATGCGCATGGCTGTCTCCTGTCTGGTCGGTGTGGGTCCCGGCGCAGTCGGGACCGGCACGATCACCCTGCGCTCACGCGATGCCGGACCAGTGCCGCACGAGTGCTGTCCGGCCTCGGCCACGCCGAGCGGGCCGTCGGCGCCGGCGACCGCGGAAGTGTTCACGCACTTGAACCGCACTGGGTCGGCACTGCTCGTGCCTAGCGTGGCCGACGACAGCCCACGACGAACCTGGAGGATGTGTGATGGCGGAGATCGTGCTGGAGCCCGCGGCTCAGGAATTCGCGGCGGAGACGGCGAAGCCCCCGCTGCTGTACGAGTTGACCCCGGTCGAGGCGCGCAAGGTGCTCGACGACGTTCAGGCGGGCCCGGTCGACGCGCCCGCGGTGGATGAGAGGTGGGTGACGGTGCCCGCCGCCGTGGGCGACGTCCGGGTGCGGATCGTCCGGCCGCGGGGCAGCACCGGCACCCTGCCCGTGGTGGTGTACGTGCACGGCGGCGGCTGGGTGCTCGGCAACGCCGGCACGCACGACCGCCTGGTACGGGAGATCTCCGCCGGTGTCGGCGCGGCGGTGGTGTTCGTCGAGTACACCCCGTCGCCCGACGCGCACTATCCGGTGGCGATCGAGCAGGTCTACGCCGCGGCGCGGTGGGTGACGGAGAAGGGCGCCGATGAAGGGCTCGACGCCGCCCGGATGGCGATCGCCGGTGACTCGGTCGGCGGCAACATGACCGCGGCGGTCACCATCCTGGCCAAGCGGCGCGGCGACGTGAGCTTCGTGCACCAGTCGATGTACTACCCGGTGACCGATGCACGGCAGGACACCGAGTCGTACCAGCTGTTCCGGGACGGCCCGTTCCTGACGGCGAAGGGCATGGCCTGGTTCTGGGACAACTACGCTCCGGACACGTCGGTGCGCTCGGAGATCACCGCCTCGCCGAACCTCGCGTCCCCGCAGGATCTGCGGGGACTGCCCCCGGCCTACCTCTGCGTGGACGAGGCCGACGTGCTGCGTGACGAGGGCGAGGCGTACGCGGCCAAGCTGCGCGCCGCGGGCGTGCCGATCACGACCGTCCGGTACGACGGCATCTGCCACGACTTCATGATGCTCAACCCGCTGAAGGACACCCACGCGGCGAGGGGCGCGACGGCGCAGGCGATCGCCGTCCTTCGGCAGGCGCTCGGCACCACGGCCTGACCTGTCGTCCGGGGACCGAGGTGCCCTCCCGGTCCCCGGACGACAGGACCACTCCGATCATCGTGAGAGGTGGATCATGACGGTTGACGAGCGCCGAGGACGGGTGTCACCGGCATACGCCGGCCCGCCAGCCGGCTGCCCGCGACGGTGGACCCTCCGGGCCTGGACGCACTGCCTCGCCCGGTGGCCATGGTGGTGAGCGGCGGCGGCGTGCTCGGCGCGGCGCACGCGGGCGCCGGACACGCGCTGGAATCGTGCGGCTGCCTGCCACGCCGGTGCAGCCGATGGCGTCGGCCGACGTGGCGAAGGCGGTGGCCCGGGTGGCGGTCGGCGCGCCGCGTAACGGCATCCAGAACGTCGCCGGCCCCGAGGTGCTCCGGCTCGACGAGTGGGGCAGGGTGGCCTTGGCCGCAACGGGGGACACCCGTACGGTCGTGGTCGACCCCACCGCCGGGATCTTCGGTGTGGTGCGGGGAGATGTGCTGACTGCCCCGCGGGACGCGGTACTCGCCACCACCAGCTACCGGGAGTGGCTTGCCCGCTGACAGCCAGGCCCGGCGGCCGGCACCCGACGGGGTGCCGGCCGCCGGCCGGGTCGGCCGGTGCGGCTCAGCCGGCCGACC
>NZ_POTX01000400.1 GCF_003236305.1 Micromonospora endophytica
GCAACATCAGCCTCGACCCATGGCACATCGGCAAGATCGTGGCCGCCGCACTCGTCCTGCTCCACACCGACCACGACCGCACCACATGATCACCACCGGTAATCAGAACGTTGCGCGGAATGGCTCAGTGCGATCGGCGCGGACGTGCGCGTCGAGATAGTCAGACGACAGGTAGCAGACATACGTGAACTCGGTCGAGGTGTCGTCCTTCAACCTGCCGTACAGCCCGGGGATCTTGCCGGTGAGGTTCTCCTCGAACACGACGCGGTTCGCGGCGCACCAGTACAGCCGGGGAGTGAGACTGCGGGTCGAGGATTTGAGGCAGAGATTGACCATATCGAACTTCTTGCCCTTGACCACGACGGTGGTAGCCGGCAAGTCGGAGAAGACAAACTCCTCCATCAACTTGTTGAGGGAGACCTCCCCGTCGTCGACAATCACCACTTCAGGCGCTCCGCCGGGTCGCAGGAAGTACCAGATGCAGTGCTCGAACACCTCTTTAGCGATGGCGTCGACCGACTTGGGCGCGTTCCTTTGGAAGCTCCTTCTGAACCCGTCGAGATGCACCACGGTCCCGGTATCAGCAAAGTCGCCAGCCGGCTCAAGGTGCTCGACCTCGCGAGCTACCGAGAACCTGAACTGCCGCGCGCAAAGCTTGCCATCGTCATTCTTGTACGCGCTGCGGACTGAAATCCGGTCGAACGCCTTCAGCCAGAGAAGGCGACCCACCCCGCGACAACCCAGGTCGGCTTTGTGGTCGCTGTCCAGCGTCTCGAACGAGCCCATGTGGTCCGGGGTGAAGCCCACGCCGTTGTCCTCGACGAAAAAGCCGACGATCGGTTTCAGCGGTGAGCGGCCAGGACCAGCCGGGTTGAAGTCGAACTCTTCCTGCCCACTCCGTTCGATCGTGACTCGCAGGCGTCCCTGCCCGATATTCGGGCCGAAGCACGCATCGATCGCTTGGAGGCTGTTGACGATGGCTTCCAGCAGCGGCAGCAGGGAATGACTCTTCGGGAGGCTTGTGTTCCGAACTCGACCCGCCAGAGACGTGGTGAGCGCCATCATGCACCCTTTCAACGCTTGGACAGCGCAACTCTATCGGGGTCCTGTGACCTGACTACGGACGCTACGCCGTGCTCGGCATCAAAAACCGTCCAGTGGTTCAGACAGCGGTGCCAGCATGTCCGCATCCCTACCGCGACGCGTTGGAGAGCCCCGGCGGCTCATCCGGGCGCGAATCACCACCCACGCCACACATGATGACGCCCCGGATCGCCATCATCAATGGCGATCCGGGGACGCGCCGCGCCGGTCGGGGTAGCGGTCAGCGCTGCTGGATCGAGTAGGTGACGCCGGCCGCGCCGATGTGGACGTCGACGTACTGCTCGTCGAGGGAGGCCGGCACCAGCGCACCGACGAGTTGCACGGGGACGGCGGATTGGGCGGCTGACCGGAGCTGGGCGGCGGCGATGACACGACTGAAATCTTCGTACGCGACGCTGTCGTCCTGGCTGCCACCGACCACATAGAGCTCTACCGGCCCGGTATTGGCGTCGGGGCTGGTTCTGGCCAGCTCCGAAAGCAGGCGGCCGAGTCCGGCGGCGGCCAGTTGGAGCGTACTCATGTCGTCTGGGCTGAGGTGGATGCAGCCGACCCGCAGGCGGTTGCCGACCGGGGCGCGGGCCAGGAGCGCGACGCACGGGCCGACGCCTCCGGTGCCGGCCGTGACATTCACGCCGATGGCGGCGGCCGGCGCGGCCGGGGTCGAGAATTCCGGCATCTCGGCAAAGGCGTCCGGGTGGACGGACGCGGTGTTCCCGGCGACGATCCGGCCGTTGTGCGGCAACGCCGCTACCGCCTGACCGAGCGCCTGTTGGTGGATCTTCTTTAAGGTTTCCACGTCGTCGTGGTCTAGATCGTACGCCTCATCGGTCCGCTTCAGGGTTGGCCGGGAGTTCGCGTCTGCGGGCGGAACCACCGTGTAGATGGCGAGGTCGAAGGGGTCGATCAGCTCGTTCGCTTCAAGCTGGTCCGGGTCGGTGAGCCAGTTCCACGACGTACCCGGAAAGCGATGCTGCGTCTCCTGGATCATCCGGAGCCCTCTCAGGAAAAGTTCGTCGGGTAGAGGCGGCGCTTGGTGCCGCTCGCCGTCGGCTGCCGCTGCGCGGCCGGGATCTGGGCCACCGTGGGCGGCGGCGCCGCCTTCGTCAACGGCCCGGGAACGGCCAGCTGCTCGATTTTCTGGATCTGGTCCGGCGCGATCGTGTCCGTGGTCTGCCAGTTGTTGCTGTCGCCGCTCTTGTCCGGGCGCCACCGCTTACTGTCGGTGAGGCTCGACTCTGGCACGTCGAAGCTGAGGACGAGACCGCCGTGGTCCGCGACATCCCGGAGGGCGGGTTCGTGCTCCTTCATTCCCATCGCCCACTCGGTGTGCTGTCGCGCGTAGGAGAGGGCCACGTCGAAGCTGAGCGTGACGGTGTGCCACCCCTGGTCCTTGTACTCCGTGGCGACGGTGTGCTTCTCCCACCGCTTGCACCCGATGCCGCTGCCGGCCTTGTCGGGTTGGAGCCCGGTGGCCGCGATGCTGGTGTCGCCGGCGAAGAAGTTCTCCCGGTTGGTGCCCTGGTAGAACCGGCACACCCCGTCGGGCGCGGGGCCGGGCGTCGGATTCGCCAGGCGCCACAGATGCTGCTGCCGCAGGTTGTACGCCTGGAGCGCCGCCGCGTCGTGCACGTCCAGGGGCAGTTGGTGCAGGCCAGTGGTCAGCCGGTAGAGGATCAGCTTGTCGGCGAGCGCGTCGGATGCCGGCGCAGCGTACTTGCCGGAGAGGACGATCAGGTTGGCGGCCGGCAGGTAGTCGCTGCCGATCGGGGTGTCGAGAAGCGCCACGGCGAGCGGCGTGGCGCTTGCGGCATTGAGCGCCGACACGGCGTCGGCGACCACCTGGTGGGTCGTGCGCAGCTGGGTGAGGCGGGCGGTCAATGCCGAATGCGCCGGTGGCGGTGCCAGGTTGTCCTGGACGATGCCGGGGTTCGGGTCCATGCCGCGACAGTAGGCCCGACGATCGCGCCATGTCACAACTCAATCACGAATCAGACCAACACGCTGACCGCCCAAGTGGACACTCACCCCCGGGCAGGCGATACCACCCTTGACCGGGCCAGATGGACTTCGCCGCCAACGTCATGATCAGCAAGGCTGGGGCTGTCTCTTATACACACT
>NZ_POTX01000401.1 GCF_003236305.1 Micromonospora endophytica
GGCCAGGACTGCGGCGAGGGCCAGGGCCAGGACGGGGACAGCCTTTCGGAGCAGCATCGCTGCACCTCCCATGAGGGAACCCCCGGGATTGCCGGGGTGGAGGTGGATGTGTCCGATCGACCGTGCGTTGATGATGCCGGTAATGATCTGGAAACGTCAATGAAAAGTTACGCGCGAGTAGCACGCGGGTGGCCAGGTTGCCCGGACGTGGCGCGTCCACTGACGACGGACGCCGCACGCACCGTCGCGGTGCGTGCGGCGTCGGAAGCGGGAACCCGGCCGGCCCGCGTACCGCGCCATGCGGGCCGGCGGGCGGCTCCGTCGGGGTCAGGCGGTCGGGGTCGGCTCCGGCTCCGGCTCCGGCGCGCCCTTCTTCACGTACGTCGGGTGCAGCTGCACCGGCTGCGCCTCCTGGCGGCGCTGACGCGACCGGACCCGCAGGTTGAGGAACTCCACGAAGATCGAGAAGGCGATCGGCCCGTACACGTAGCCCTTCGGGATGTGCTGGTCGAAGCTCTCGGCGATCAGGCTCGCGCCGATGATCAGCAGGAACGACAGGGCCAGCATCTTGACCGTCGGATGCTGGTTGACGAAGTTGCTCACCGCACCGGCCGAGACCAGCATGATGATCATCGCGATCACCACGGCGGCAATCATGATGGCGAGTTCGTCGACCATGCCGACCGCGGTGATCACCGAGTCGAGCGAGAAGACCACGTCCAGCACCAGGATCTGGGCGATGACCACACCGAACGAGACGGTCTTCTTGGCCGACCGCCCGTGGTCGGCACCCTCCAGATGCTCGTGGATTTCGTACGTCGCCTTGCCGACCAGGAACAAACCGCCGAGCAGAAGAATGAGGTCCCGCCCGGAGATCTCCTGACCGAGCACGGTGAACAACGGCGCGGTCAGGCCGATGATCCAGGACAGGGAGGCCAGCAGGAGCAGGCGGGTGATCAGGGCGAGCGAGATGCCGATCGTGCGAGCCCGAGCCTGCTGATGCTCGGGCAGCCGACCGGACAGGATCGAGATGAACACGACGTTGTCGATGCCCAACACGATCTCCAGCAGGAGCAGGGTCGCGAACGCGATCCACAGCTCGGGACTGGTCAAGAATTCCATGCCATCCTCGACTTCCAGACCGCCGCCGGGTCGGCACCCGGAGCCATCGGTCGATCTGCGTACGCATGGCGTACCGTGTCGCCGGCCCGCCCGCAACCCGGGTGGGGACGACTGGCCGAACGCGGTGGGAAACCCGCTGTCCCGAGGTCGGCTGGGGGAGGATCCTCGACGGCATGGTTGACACGTGGCGCAGCGCCGCTCTGGCCCGCACCGTCGGCCAGCTTGAGACCGACCTCGACCTGGCCTGGACACGCCTGCTCGGCGAATACGACGTCGTCCCGGGCAGCGCCGATGAGACGGCGCTGGCCGGGCTCGTGGTCGACAACCCCGACGCGTACGACTGGCGCGTCGTCGACGCCGCCTTCGACCATCTGACGTGTACGCAGTGCGGATCCACGCTGACCAGAGGTCCGCTCACCTGCCGGCGCTGCGCCTACCACCACGAGTTGCGCTTCGCGGCCCGCGAGACGGACCGGCCGCAGGTGCCACCCGGCAATGAGCACGCCATCCGTGTCTCGTTCGCAGTCGCCCGCCACCGCCACCGCTACAGTCCACGAGCCCGGGTCGGCTACGAACTGGTACTGCCCGACCTCGTCGCCGGCGGCCTACCCACCACGAAGCAGGCCCAGGCCGCCAAAGCGTTGATCAACAAGTTGACCCCCGAGGAGTGCGACCGGGTGGCGACCTTCGCCGAGGTCAAAGCAGTGGCTCGGACCCGGTGAGGCACGCTCGACCGGGCCCTGGTCGAGCTGGCCGCGTGGCGGCGCGGCAGGTGCCGGCGGCGGCCGGGCAGCCGGGTGCGGGTCAGCGCGAGTAGTGCTCGACGACCAACTGTTCCTGGCAGATCACCGGCACCTCGGCCCGCAGCGGGAGCCGGACCAGTCGTACGGTCAGGTTGGCGAGATCGACCGACAGGTAGGGTGCCGGGCGCTGCGGCGCGTGCGCGCCGGCTGCGGCGGCGAGAAACGGCGGCTTCATCCGGCTGCCGGGCGCGACGGCGATGACGTCACCCGGGCTCAACCGCGCCGACGGGCGATCGAGCCGGCGCCCGTTCACCGTCACGTGCCGGTGCGTCACCGCCTGCCGGGCCTGGTAGATCGTCCGCGCCAGACCGGCCCGCAGCACCAGCGCGTCCAGCCTGGTCTCCAGGTCGACGATGAGCGCTTCGCCGGTCTTGCCTTCGCGGCGGGCAGCCTGCGCGAACGCCCGCCGCAGTTGCCCCTCGCTGAGGTGGTACTGCGCCTTGAGTCGCTGCTTCTCCAGCAGGCGGACCTTGTAGTCGCTGGTGCTCTTGCGGGAACGTCCGTGCTGGCCGGGCGGGAACGGGCGGCGCTCGAAGTAGCGCACGCACTTCGGGGTCAGCGGGATGCCGAGGGCACGGGATCGCTTGATTTTCGGACGGGACTGGTTCACGGCTCACCTCTCGTACTAAGGTAAGCCTAACCTAATAGGAGGTGCCAGGTTGAGCAACATCCACTCCGACGCTCCCGCCCGACGGCTGCGCTCGATCCTCGCCGGGGCCTCGTCGCTGGCCCTCCAGACCACCGGCCAGCGCGCCGAACTCATCGGCCGGCACTCGCTCGACGCCACCGGCCGGCTGCGGATCGACCTACCGGCCGACAGCGAACTGGCCGCCGACCTCACCCGCCGACGCGAGGTCGCGGCGATCATCCAGGTCACCGACCTGGCACCGACACCGGTCCGGGACCGGGTACGCGGCCACGGCACCCTCAGCGGCTGGCTCGCCCCGACCACCCTGCGCATCACCGATGGCGGCGCGGGCGACCTGACCGCGCTGCTCGACCTGGCCGCCGCCGAGATCAGCATCGACGGGGTGACCACGCCCGTCGACCCCGACGAGTTCGCCGCCGCCGAACCGGACCCCCTCGCCGCCGACGAGGCGGAGCTGCTCGGCCACCTCAACCACCACCACCCGCGCACCATCGAGCAGCTCTTCCGCCTGATCGACCCACGTCACCGGTACGGGGTGCGCCGCGTCGTCCCGATCCGCCTCGACCGCCACGGCCTCGTGCTCCGCCTGGAACGCGTACGCGGCCACGTCGACGTCCGGCTCGCCTTCGATTCCGCCCTACGTCATCCCGACGAACTCGGCACCCGGATGGCCGCACTTCTGCGCCACCGCCCCCAC
>NZ_POTX01000402.1 GCF_003236305.1 Micromonospora endophytica
TGCCGGCCCCGTCCCGGCCGCCTGCCCTGCCACGGCCCAAGGGTACGACCAGGGTGACGCCCGCCGGTCAGGGCACGTCCACCCGGACGCCGGTCACGGCACGTCCACCCGGACACCGGCGGAGAAGACCCCGCTGCGCAACTCCAGCCGCTCGGGGGCGGCGCGCCCGTTCACCGTGAAGACCAGCGGCAGCACCATCCGGCTGCCCGCCGCCATCGGCTCGGCGAAGACGTCCCGGCCCTGGTTCGCCCGCCGGGTCGCCGACTCGTCGGTGGTGACCCAGTTGCCGTTCGGCAGATAGGCCCGCTGCAGCTTGCCGTGCCAGCTCTGGTGCTCCGGCGTGACGTTGCGGACGCCGACGGTGGCCTGACACTGGCGTACCTGCTGACCGGGGTCGCAGACCATCCGGTAGACGGTGAACTCGAAGGCGTCCTCGCGCAACGGCACGCCCAGGCTGCCGCTCACCCCGGTACCCTTCCACGCCCCACTTGTCGGCTGGCTGTCGGTGTCGATGGCGGCGACCCGTCGGGTGGCGGCCCAGGCGGCCGTACCGATCGTGGCGGCCAGCACCGTCGCGGCCACCGGCACGATGAGCCAGATCGGCGGGGTGCGCCGGCGGCTCGGCGGGCGGGGCACGGCCGGGCGTGGATAGACCGTGCCCGGCCCGTCCGAGGCGAGTGCGGCGGCCACCGGCCGTCGGTTACGCCGCCAGGTGACGAAGGCCACGACGCTGAGCAGCAGCACCGCACCCGCACCGACGAGCAGCGCGGCAGCCTGGGCCCGCCACCCCGACGGTTCCTGCGTCCCGGCCGCCGCGGCGGCCTGCGGGTTCGTCCAGGTGGCGCTCGCGCAGTCGTACGGCTGCCGCCCGTTGCTGGCGAACGCGCACGCCGGTGCGGTGAGCGGCTGCTGCGCCGCCGGCGTACGCAGGGTGGTGCCCAGGGTGGTGGTGCTGCGCGGCGGCAGCCTCAGTTGCCAGGTCACCGCGGTCGCCGCGGCGCCACCCGGGCGTTCCTCCCGGCCGCCCCCGCTGATCGAGGTGGCGGAGACGCCGCGGGGCAGTTCCTGCCGCACGGTGGTGCTCACCGGCGCGATCCCGGCGTTGCGGACCTCGATGCGGTACCCCGGCTCGGCGCCGTTCTCCGGCGCGACCGCCACGCTGACCTTCGGCGCGGGCGGCGGCACCGCGAGCCGCGTCGGGGTGGGCACCGCCGGTGGCGCCGCCGGCATGGCGGGGTCCGGCGTCGGTGCGCTGGCCTCGGGCGACGCGCTGGGATCCGGTGTCGCCGGTGTGGGCTGCGACGCCGTCACCGCGTGCGGTGCCGCCGCCGGAGCGACACGGGCCCGCTCGGCCGGTGTGCCGCGAGTCGCGGCTGCTGCCGCGACCTGCGGATTTCCGGGCGAGGGGACATCCGGGCCGGCCGCCGCCGGCAGCACCGGCAGCGCGGTGAGAAAGCCCACGCAGTGCACGATCGCCGCCAGGGTCCTGTGGTGTCGTCTCGATGCAGGCATACGAACGAACCTCCGCAGCCGACGCTAGGCGCGGGCGCACGTCGTGCGGGTACGAAGGCCGGAATCCGGCCCCCGAGGTGGGCGTCGCGGGTAAGCTGCCGCACCTGGTCGGCGGGCCGGACTACATTGGCCTCGTGCGTATCGCTCGTTTCGCCCATGCCAAGGGAATGTCGTTCGGGGTCGTCGAGGGGGAGCCGGAGGCGGGCCCGCAGGGGCTCACCGTCGCCGAGATCTCCGGCCACCCGTTCGGTCAGCTCACGTTCAGCGGGGTCCGTTGGGCGCTGTCGGACGTCCGGCTGCTCTCACCGATCCTGCCCAGCAAGGTGGTCTGCGTCGGCCGCAACTACGCCGAACACGCGGCCGAGCACGGCAACGAGGTGCCTACCGAACCGCTGCTCTTCCTCAAGCCCTCCACCTCGGTGATCGGCCCCCGGGACGCGATCCGGCTGCCCGAGTTCAGCAAGCAGGTCGAGCACGAGGCCGAACTGGCGGTGGTGATCGGCGCGCCGGGGGCACGCCGGGCGGACCGGGCCGCGGCGGAACGGGCCATCTTCGGCTACACCTGCGCCAACGACGTCACCGCCCGGGACCTCCAGCGTTCCGACGGCCAGTGGACCCGGGCCAAGGGGTTCGACTCGTTCTGTCCGATCGGGCCGTGGATCACCACCGGTCTCGACGTCACCGACCTGGAGATCCGTTGCGAGGTGGGGCGTGATCCGGAGGAGATGGAGGTCCGCCAGCTGGGCCGGACCCGGGACATGGTCTTCGACGTTCCGGCCCTGGTGTCGTACGTCTCGCACGTGATGACGCTGTTGCCCGGTGATGTCGTGTTGACCGGGACGCCGGCGGGGGTTAGCCCGCTCACGGAGGGGGATACCGTCACCGTACGGATCGAGGGGATCGGTGACCTGACCAACCCGGTCATGTCTGCCTCCTGATCCCTGTTTCCGCAGTTCAAGGCCGGTTTGCGGAAGTCGATTTGGCCTGTCGGTGCCGGGAGGGTAGAGTTTGATCCCGGCACCGCAAGGGGCCATTGGGGTATGGGGTAATTGGCAGCCCGACTGATTCTGGTTCAGTTAGTCTAGGTTCGAGTCCTGGTACCCCAGCGCAGCCGAGATTCGCAAGAATCGAGGTCGCTGGATTCTGGTGGAGTTCAGCGTCGATGTTCCCGCCAGGGAGCGTCGACCGCGAGGTCTGGTAGAGTTCGGCGGCACCACCCACACGGTGGTGTCGCATTTGTGTGCCTGGCCCCGTCGTCTAGTGGCCCAGGACGCCGCCCTCTCAAGGCGGTAGCGCCGGTTCGAATCCGGTCGGGGCTACAGATCCGGCCCGTCTCACCACGGTGGGGCGGGCCGTTTTCCGTTTCCCAGCCGCCTCCGCTCGTCTCCGAGCTGCTGGTGCCCGTCCCCCCCCCAGGCTGTTTTGGGTGTTCCGCAGGCTGCCTCCGCCCGTCTCCGCAGGCTGCTCGTGCCCGCGGGCTGTTTTGGGTGTTCCGCAGGCTGCCTCCGCCCGTCCCCGCAGGCGTTCGCGCCGTGAGCTGGCCGCCCTGCGGATCGCCGACCCCCTCTGCGCCCCGCCACGTGGGCGTCGCTAGACTACTGCCGCACCGCCCGCGAGGGTTGGTGAACAGGAAAGTCCCTGGCCCCGTCGTCTAGTGGCCCAGGACGCCGCCCTCTCAAGGCGGTAGCGCCGGTTCGAATCCGGTCGGGGCTACCACACCCGAAGCCCGTCTCCCCCGAGACGGGCTTCTCCCATTC
>NZ_POTX01000403.1 GCF_003236305.1 Micromonospora endophytica
CCACCAGCCCCACCGCCACCAGCCCCACCGCGACAAGCGCCGGTCCGACCACTACGAGCGCCGCGCCGGCCGCGACCAGCGCCACCCCGAGCCCGACCGACCAGCCGACACCGTCGGCCAGCGCGACCCGCGCCGGGCTGCCGCACGTCTTTCCGGTACGCGCGACGAACGTGGCCTACCATCCGACCCACTCCGCGTACCCGGGAACGGACATCTTCGCCGACTGCGGTGAACCGGTCGTGGCCGTCACGGACGGCACGATCGGCGAGGTCAGCCGCCGGGACCGGTACGACAAGCAGGGCCCGCAGGGGCCGTACAACGGTGGGCTGTCGGTGTCGGTCCTCGGCGACGACGGGGTCCGTTACTACGGCTCGCACCTGACGAAGGTGGCTGCGGGCATCGCCCCCGGAGTGCGGGTACGAGCCGGTCAGCAGCTCGGCACGGTGGGCCGGACGGGCAACGCGAACAACGTCTGCCACCTGCACTTCGGCATCTCCCCGCCGTGCCTGGGCGAGGATGGTTGGTGGATCCGCCGGGGCGTGGTCTGGCCGGCGCCGTATCTCGACTCGTGGCGTAAGGGCGGCAACCGGGAGCCGGCCAAAGAGGTCGCCGCCTGGCACCGCAAGCACGGCTGCCCGGAGCAACCCGGCTCACGCTGAGCAACCGGCTCACTGAGCAACCGGCTCACGCTGAGCAACCGGCTCGCTGAGCGGGGATGTCGCGTCATCCGCATTTCATCGCCACGACACATTGACGTGGGTCTCCACGGTGAACTAGCGTCCGCGTAACACCTCCAGAGAGCGCTCTCTCACACCACCAACCTGACAATGCCGACGAAACGCGTACGTCCCGGCGCGGCCGGGCCGGCGCGCAATGGAGGAAAGATGCGACCTCCCGTCCCACCGCGCACCCGACACCGGCTCCTGGCCGCCACCACCACCGCGGCCCTCATCCTCGGTGGCGTCGCCGTCACCGCCACCTCCGCCGCGCAGGCCGCCCCGGTCGGTGCCGGCAGCTACACCACCACCCCGGTCGGCCCACTCCCCGGCGGCTGCGGAGACATCGCCACCAACCCCCGGCAGTTCGCCACCGCCGACGCGCCGCCGGGCCCGGTGCCCACCAACGACTGGTGGTCCTCGCTGCTCTGGAAGCGGCTCAACTGCGCGTTCAGCGAACCGCTGCACGCCCACCCGGTCTCCTACCAGCCGGTCACCGACGGGCTCGGCTTCTCCGCCACCTCCACCCCCACCATCACCGGCACCGCCACCGGAGTCGGTGAGTTCAAGTACCCCTACCAGGAGGACATCCGGGTCGGGGTGGCCGGACTCGGCGCACCGAACGTCCTGGTGGACGACTGGACCGACTGGACCGTCACGCCGTACTGGAGCGACGGCGCCCGGACCCTGCGCGCCACCATCGGCCACGGCCTGCCGTTCGCGTACTTCCGCAGCACCGGCGGTGACGCGCTGATCAACGTGACCGGTGGCAGCCCCACCGTCTGGTCGAACAGCGGCAACACCATCGGCTTCACCGTCCGCGGCCACGACTACGTCGGGTACGCGCCGACCGGCGCGACCTGGACCGTCAGCGGCGGCCGGATCAGCTCCAACCTCGCCGGCCGGGGCTACTTCTCGATCGCCCTACTGCCGGCCACCGCCGACGCCACCGCCCGCAGCCAACTCGCCACCAGCTACCGCAGCTACGCGCACGCCCACGTCACCGGCACCCGCGTCGGCTACACCTACAACCAGTCGACCAGCCGGGTGGAGACCAGGTACACCTTCACCACCACCCCACGTGAGGGCACCGAGACGCGGACCGTGGTCAGTCTCTACCCGCACCAGTGGAAGGCGCTGACCGGGGCCACCCCGATCACACAGACCTACCCGTCGCCCCGGGGCCGGATGAAGACGCTCACCGGAGTCGCCGATTTCCGCACCTCGATGGTGTTCCACGGCGTGCTGCCCGAGGTGCCGGCGGTCGCCACCGGCACCGACGCCGACCTGACCACGCTGCGGCAACACCTGGCGGCGGTCCGCGCCAACCCGATGGACCAGCGCGGCAACGACACCTACTGGACCGGCAAGGGACTGGGCCGGGCCGCCCGGATCGCCGAGATCGCCGACCAGGTCGGCGACACCGAGACCCGGACCGCCGCGCTCACCGCCATCCGCGCCACGCTCAACGACTGGCTCACCGCCTCGCCGGGCGAGACCGAGCGGCTCTTCTACTACGACCAGCGGTGGGGCACCCTGATCGGCTACCCCGCCTCGTACGGCTCCGACCAGGAGCTGAACGACCACCACTTCCACTACGGCTACTACATCGCCGCCGCCGCGACGCTCGCCAAGTTCGACCCGGCGTGGGCCCGGCAGGACCAGTACGGCGGCATGATCGACCTGCTGATCCGGGACGCCAACAACTACGACCGGAACGACACCCGCTTCCCGTACCTGCGTGACTTCGACATCTACGCCGGGCACGACTGGGCCTCCGGACACGGCTCGTTCGCCAGCGGCAACAACCAGGAGTCGTCGTCGGAGGGGATGAACTTCGCCAACGCCCTGATCCAGTGGGGGCAGGCCACCGGGAACACCGCGGTCCGCGACGCCGGCATCTTCATCTACACCACCCAGGCGGCGGCGATCCACGAGTACTGGTTCGACGTCAACGACGAGAACTTCCCCGCCGCGTTCGGGCACAACAACGTGGGCATGGTCTGGGGCGACGGCGGAGCGTACGCCACCTGGTTCAGCGCCGAGCCGGAGATGATCCAGGGCATCAACCTGCTGCCGATCACCGGCGGGCACCTCTACCTGGGCTACCACCCGAACTACAACGCGCAGAAGTACGCCGAACTGGTCCGCAACAACGGCGGCGAACCCACGGTCTGGCAGGACATGCACTGGCAGTTCCTGGCCCTCGGTGACGCCGACGCCGCCCTGGCCAAGCTGCGCGCCAACGCCGGCTACACCCCGGAGGAGGGTGAGAGCCGGGCACACACCTTCCACTGGATCCGCAACCTGGCCGCGCTGGGGCGGGTCGACACCGCTGTCACCGCCGACCACCCGCTGGCCGCCGTCTTCACCCGCAACGGCGCCCGCACGTACGTCGCCAGCAACATCTCCGGCAACCCGCTGACCGTACGCTTCTCCGACGGCACGCAACTGTCCGTGGCCGCGGGGCGGACCGCCACCAGCGGCGCGCACACCTGGAGCGGCGGCAACGCCGGCGGCGGCACCCCACCGAGCCCCACGCC
>NZ_POTX01000404.1 GCF_003236305.1 Micromonospora endophytica
GCCCTGCCCCTCCCCCGCGCACTAGGCCAATCGCACGCGGCGCCCCGACGGCGGCTAGCAAGCATCGCAACCACTCCTGTCGATCATGAAGTGATCGACACGCTAGACACCGCCAGCCATCGACACAAGAGCGAGATCCACATCTCGCGAAGCACCGTCCACCAGGGACGATCACCCACCGCATCGACCTAGGCACTCAGCTCCGGTCCGACCGGTGCCACTTACCACCGCAAACCACACCACACCCCCGCCCCCTCAGACCCATAGCGCCTGAGCTCCTCACGCAAAGCGATCTCCCGCAGACCCTTCGATCAGATGCAAATTTCGTTCTCGTCTGGCGGACCTGCCTGTACGAGATCACCACCGAGATCGCCCACCGGCAGGGACACGATCTACGGGTCTACCGCCACCACCCCGACTGCTGCGAACCCCACGGCAGCGGCGCCGAGGACCGCTGCGAATGACCTTCTATCTCGGCAACCACCGCCACCAACCCGATCGAACATGCGTACGATTCGGGTCATGGATCAGGTGGTCAGGAGGTGGTGGAACGGCTTGTGGGGACGGCTTGCGCGCCGCGACGTGTGGCTCGTCCGCCAGACCCGATGGAAGGTCGTCGCCCGCAGCGGCGACAGCGGGACCGGCCGGACGCTGCGGTGGGAGTTCGACAGCAAAGCCGAAGCCCAAACCATGGTCGACCGCCTTCTCCGCGCGCCTTCGCCCGGCTCATGGCGCGAACACGCGACACCCGACCCGACCCACGACCAGCCGAGCCCTTCGCCGCCGTGGCCGTGTCATAGCGTGACGCTCCACGCCGAGAAGAGACAGCAGGGCTGCCCGCCAGCCCAACACAAAGCCGCAGATAGGCGAGCACACGAGCAACGCGCTCGGACCGTCGACGACTTGTGAAGAACCAGCCGCGCTCACCTCGGCGCTTCCGTTCGGCGATACGGTGAGCGCCACCAGGCCACACCTCACACCTGAGGACCAGCCGACGCGCACCGCCACATGCAGGAGGAACGCGATGGACGCCATCGAGCAGAACAGCACCCGGCTGGCGGTCCTCATCGACGCCGACAACGCCCAACCCACGTTGATCATGCCGCTGCTCGCCGAGGTCGCCAAGTACGGCACCGCGCACGTCAAACGGGCCTACGGGGACTGGACCGGCACCAGCCTGCGCGGCTGGAAAGAACACCTCCTCGCGCAGTCAATCCAACCGATCCAGCAGTTCGCCTACACCCGTGGCAAGAACGCCACCGACGCCGCCCTGATCATCGACGCGATGGACCTGCTCTACACCGCACGTTTCGACGCCTTCTGCATCGTGTCCAGCGACAGCGACTTCACCCGCCTCGCCTCCCGCATCCGCGAATCCGGACTCACCGTCTACGGCTTCGGCGAGCGCAAGACACCTCAATCCTTCGTCGCCGCCTGCGACAAGTTCATCTACACCGAAAACCTTACCTACGACCATCCCGAATCGAGTAAGCCGGTGATGCCGCCGGCATCACCCCGGCCCCCGCCAGATCCGCAACGAGTCGTTGACACCGGCAGGCCCGGCACACGACGCGGACAAGCGTGCGCTCCGGCAACCACCCACTCACCACGAAAGAGACACCCCCGTACCATGTCCCGTTACATCCGCTTGGGTCGACAGTCGGCCGTTGACAGCGATCATCTGTGACGTGGGTGACTTCGTGGCAGGGGCGATAAGCGGACTTCTAGGGGCCTGGGTGATGAGCATAACGCTCTCCATGAGGAGATCGATCAAGGATGCGGCGAACCAACTCCTTCTCCGGACTGTATCGGCTGGAGCAATGGCTGGCGTCGTGAGTTAGATCGCATCACCTGCGAACACAGCGACTTCCTCGAAGCGATAGGTGCGGGCGATCTAGAACATCCTGGACCTTTTGGTTTTGCATTGAGCGGGAAGGGCTGGCAGTCAATACGGAAGCGTTATTCGTGCGCAAAGCCGGCGACTGCATTCGCGAAGATTGGCATGATGATTTCATTCATTCTCTGCTTACGTACCTGCCGGCTGCTGCCGTCACGCTCCGCGGCCAGCCGGACTTCGGTCTGGTCATGGAGCTTGCGCGACAGGCGCCATCGGCCCTTCCGGCACGTCGATCTCTGTACGCTCCGGCGTACCTGCCTGTGCACTCGGTCCTGTACGCCGACACTATTCAACCCACCACAACAGAATGAGTTCTGCGGGTATCAGTTACACCGGGCCGCAACCAGGGTGGACGACCCAATGAAGATGACATCCCCCAGGTCAAGGAGACAAGCAAATGTCAACTACGACGGGTCAGGACAGTGTGGATGTCTCGGCCTCGGCTGCCACCCGGCGAGACCAGCACCGGGCAGATCTCCCCGCTGAGTTCCCCAGCTTTGCTGGAGGGATGATGTTCCCCGGGTTTCACGGAGTCGGATTCCACGACGAGGAGCGGGCGGTGGCGGCGGCGCGGGCGGTGATGGCGCCGCAGATGGCGGAGGTGGCCGGTCAGGTGGAGGAGCGGCCGGTGCCCACGGTGGAGTAGCCGGCTGCCTCGATGGCGAGGTCGACCCGTCGCTGTACGAGCAAGTGGCGAGCGATGCGAACGTCACCGCGCAGGCCGAGATGGACGCCGCGCTACTGCGTCACGCCGCCGACCGCTTGGACGCCTTGCGGACTCGCATCGGCGCGCAGCTGGATGACCAGACCTGACCAACAGCGCGACTCGGGTACTCGTCCGAGTACGCCGTAGGGCACGGCCCGCCGTGCCATCAAACAGGAATTGTCTCGGCGGCTGTCGGGGCTGGCCGACGAAGCTGGCTTCCTGCCGGACCTCGGCAGAAGTCGAGCGTCCTGCGCCGGAAGGTCGTGTACCGCGACCGGTCCCGCCCGGTGATCTCCTGGCGCCTGTTCGCCCACCCGGCATCCCGCCACCGCATAGCTCGGGCCGTGGCTGCCGCTCTGGCGGGCTATGGGTGGACGGGCTGTTCGGGTGTGGTGTGGGGGTGGAGGCGGATGTAGACGATGGCGGGTTTGCCGTCGCCGGGCAGGCGGCGGTCGACGTCACACAGGCCGGTGGCGGCGACAAGGTCGGTGAGTTTGGCGTATCCGTAGGTGCGGGAGTCGAAGTCGGGGCGGCGTTTGGTGAGGATGTTCCCGACGGCGCCGAGGTGTGCCCAGCCGTCGTCGCCGGAAGCGGCGTTGACGGCGTCGCGGATCAGGGTCATGAGGGTGGTGTCGGTCGTGAGTGGGG
>NZ_POTX01000405.1 GCF_003236305.1 Micromonospora endophytica
GTTCTCTCTCCCCCGGCGCCCCGTCCCGCCCGGGGCCAAGCGGCGAGGGGTGCTGGGCCCAGTGGGGGAGGCCGGACGCGGTGCGCGTCGTCTCACTGGACGGTCGGGGGGTTGACCCGGGGCCCACCCGTGCCGCATTGTCGACCAAGTCGATAGGAGATGCCGAAAAGTTGGGAGGCGTCCGTGCGCAAGCTTCTGGTCATCGCACTGGTCGGGCTCGCCGCGCAGATGGTCGACGGCGCGCTCGGGATGGCGTACGGATTGACCTCCACCACGCTGCTGCTCCTGGCCGGCGTCGCACCGGCCGCCGCGTCCGCGTCGGTGCACCTGGCCGAGATCGGCACCACGCTCGCGGCGGGCGCGGCCCACTGGCGGTTCGGCAATGTCGACTGGCGGGTGGTGCGCCGGATCGCGGTGCCCGGTGCGATCGGCGCCTTCGCCGGAGCCACCTTCCTCAGCACCCTCTCCACCGAGGCGGCCGCACCGTGGATGGCCGCGATCCTGTTCACCCTCGGGGCGTACCTGCTCGTCCGCTTCTCCCGGCCGTTGCGCCGCAACCCGGCGGCCGGCCAGCTCCGCGGACGCTTCCTCAGCCCGCTCGGGCTGGTCGCCGGCTTCGTCGACGCCACCGGCGGCGGGGGCTGGGGACCGGTCGCCACCCCGGCCCTGCTGGTCAGCGGGCGGATGGAGCCGCGCAAGGTGATCGGATCGGTGGACACCTCCGAGTTCGTGGTCGCCAGCGCGGCCAGCCTCGGTTTCGTGATCGGCCTGGGCACCGAGGGCTTCCTGCTGCCGATCGTGCTCGCCCTGCTCGCCGGCGGCCTGATCGCCGCCCCGATCGCGGCCTGGCTGGTCCGGATCGTCCCGGCCCAACTGCTCGGCGCGGCGGTCGGCGGTGTGATCGTGCTGACCAACGCCCGGATCCTGATGCGCGCCGCCGACCTGGACGGCACCCTGCCGGTGCTTGTCTACCTGCTGCTGGCGGCGGGTTGGGTCGCCGCGCTGGTGCTGGCGGTCCGGATCCTGCGCCGCACCCGCCGCGAGCGCGCACTCGTCGCGGCGATCCGACCGGACGGGCCAGCCGGACCGGATGGGCCGGACGGTGCCGAAGCCGAGGCCGACCCGGCCCGGACCCGCGCGTTCTCCGGCGCCGACCGCTGACCCGACTCACCCGGCCGACCCGAGCCCTGGCGCTGACCCGGACTCAGCCGGGCGGCACGAGCCCTGCCGCCGCCCCGGAGATGATGTCCCACGCCTCGTCCACGTGGACTTCGGTGCTCTGCGGCGCGCCGACAGCGAGGCGCAGCGTGTGCCGACCGGTCACCCGGGTGTGCGTCAGCAACACCCGCCGGGTGCCGCTCACCGCCGCCAGCAACTGCTCGTTCGCCTCGTCGGGGCCGCGCAGCCGGAAACACACGAGCCCGTACGGGTGCGGGGCGACCAGTTCGAAACGGTCGTCGGCGCGTACCCGGTCGGCGAAGCGGGCGGCCAGCGTCACGCCCCGACGGATGTGTTCGCGCAGCCCCTCGACGCCGTACCAGCGCAGCACGAACCACAGCTTGAGAGCACGGAACCGCCGACCCAGCGGCACCTGCCAGTCCCGGTAGTCGATCACCGCGCCGGACTCGGTGGCCGCGTTGCGCAGGTACTCCGGCAGGACGGTGAGCGCCTCGACCAACTCGCCCGCGTCGGCGACCCAGAAGGCGTCGCAGTCGAAGCCGGTGAGCAACCACTTGTGCGGGTCGAAACAGTAGGAGTCGGCGTACTCCAGGCCGGCGTGGCCGAACCGCAGCTCCGGGCAGATCGCCGCCGCGCCCGCGTACGCGGCGTCGACGTGCAGGAACACCCCGTACTCGGCGCACACCGGTCCGATCTGCGGCAGCGGGTCGATAGCCGTGGTGGAGGTGGTGCCCACTGTCGCCACCACGAGCGCCGGCACCACACCGGCCGCCCGGTCCGCCTCGATCGCGGCGCGCAGCGCCGGCACCGACATGGCCCGGCTCTGCGGGTCCACCTCGATCAGCCGGACCCCGTCGCGGCCCAACCCGGCGATCCGGGCGGCCTTCTCGATCGACGAGTGCGCCTCGGTGGAGGCGTACACCCGGTAGCGGCCCTCGACGCCCACCTCCCGCCACCGTCCGCCCGCGGCCCGGTGCAGGGCTACCAGGGTGGCCACCAGCGTGGCCGAGGAGGCGGAGTCCTGGATGACCCCGCCGCCGGGGCCGGCGGAGCGGAACTTCTCCGGCAGGTCCAGCGCTTGGGCCAGCCAGTCGAGCAGCACCGTCTCCAACTCGGTGCAGGCTGGTCCGGTGGCCCAGAGCATGCCCTGTACGCCCAGCCCGGCGCTGACCAGGTCACCGAGCACGCTGGGGCCGGAGGTGTTGGCCGGGAAGTAGCCGAAGAAGCCGGGGTGCTGCCAGTGGGTGAGCCCGGGCGCGATCAGCTTGTCCAGGTCGGCGAGGACCGCCTCGACCGACTCGCCCCGCTCCGGCGGCCCGGCCGGCAATCCGGCCGCCAGCGTGCCGGGCGGGTCCTGGGAGGTGACCGGACGCTGGGGGAGCGTGGCCCAGTAGTCGGCGATCCAGTCGACCACCGCGTACCCGGCCTGCCGAAACTCCTCTGGGGTCATGTGTGCAGCCACCCGGCGAGTCGATCAAAGGACCGGCCTCGGGGCAAGCGCGCCGGAGCGATTGTGTGCAGAAAGCGCTTGCCATAGCATCGCAGGTGCGCGGGATCGCAATCATGGGCATCGATCGACCGTGGCGGACCCATCGGCCGCCGCGTATCCGACCTCCACCGGAGGAACCATGCTTCGTGCCGCCCCCCGCGCGGTCCTGCTCGCCGCGGCGACCGCCACCGCTGTCGCTGCCGCCGGCGCGCTGACCACCCTGACTGCCTCGGCCGCCGCCGCTGGCTGCCGCGTCGACTACCGCGTCACCAACCAGTGGACCGGCGGCTTCGGCGCCGACGTCACCGTCACCAACCTCGGCGACCCGGTCAACGGCTGGACCCTGACCTGGTCCTACGCCGCCGGGCAGCAGGTCACCCAGGCCTGGAACGCCACAGTCACCCAGTCCGGCACCCAGGTGACCGCCCGCAACGTCGACCACAACGCCACCATCGGCACCAACGCCAGCGCCAACTTCGGCTTCAACGGCTCATGGACCGGCAGCAACCCGGTGCCGACCAGCTTCGCGCTGAACGGCACCACCTGCACCGGCGCCACCACCCCGAACACCCCACCCC
>NZ_POTX01000406.1 GCF_003236305.1 Micromonospora endophytica
GACGGGGGCGGTGTCGAGGCGGGAGATCCAGCCGGTGACGTCGCGGGCCACGTCCTGGGCGGTCAGGCCGAGATCGGCGAGGATCTGGGCGCGGGAGCCGTGCGGGTGCCAGTCGGCCGGCACGCCGAGGTCGCGCAGCGGCACGTGGACGTCGGCGTCGCGCATGGCCTGGGCGAGGGCGTCACCGACGCCGCCGACCCGGACGCCGTCCTCGACGGTGACCACGAGTCGGTGCCCGGCGGCCAGCTGCACCAGCTCGGCCGGGACCGGGCGGACCCAGCGCGGGTCGACCACGGTGACGCCGTAGCCCTGCTCGGCGAGTCGGGCGGCGACCTCCATGCCCAACTGGCCGAAGGAGCCGACGGCGACCAGCAGCACGTCGGCACGGGAGGACTCGGTGAGCACGTCCACCGGGCCGACCCGGCGTACGGCGGGCAGGTCGGCGGCGACCGCACCGGTCGGGAAGCGGACGATGGTGGGGCCGTCGTCGACGGCTACCGCCTCGCGCAGCTCCTCGCGGAGGGTGGCGGCGTCGCGGGGTGCGGCGATCCGTAGGCCGGGCACCACCCCGAAGACCGACATGTCCCAGATGCCGTAGTGGCTCGGCCCGTCCGGGCCGGTGATGCCGGCGCGGTCCAGCACGAAGGTGACCGGCAGCTTGTGCATCGCCACGTCCAGCAGGACCTGGTCGAAGGCCCGGTTGAGGAAGGTGGCGTAGACCGCCACCACCGGGTGCAGCCCGCCGAGCGCCAGCCCGGCCGCCGAGGTGGCCGCGTGCTGCTCGGCGATGCCCACGTCGTACACCCGCTGCGGGTGCTTGCGGGCCAGCTTGGCGATGCCTGTCGGCTCGGCCATCGCAGCGGTGATGCCCACCACGTCGGGCCGCTCGTCGGCGATGGCGACCAGCTCGTCGGCGAAGACGTGGGTCCACTTCACCACGGGCGCGGCGGTGGCGACGCCGGTGGCGATATCGAAAGCACCGGGACCGTGGAAGCAGTCCGCCTCGTCTTCCTCGGCGGGACGGTAGCCGTAGCCCTTGCGGGTGACCGCGTGCACGATCACCGGGCCGTTGAAGTTCTTCGCCGCCCGCAGCGCGGTCTCGACGGCCGCGACGTCGTGCCCGTCGACCGGGCCGACGTACTTGATGCCGAGGTCCTCGAACATCGCCTGCGGCGCGACCGCGTCCTTGATGCCCTTCTTGACCGCGTGCAGCACCTCGTACATCGGCTTGCCGACCAGCGGGGTCGAGCCGAGGGCGTCCTTGACCGTGTCGAGGACCTTCTCGTACCCGGGGTTCAGCCGCAGGGTGGAGAGGTGGTCGGCGAGCCCGCCGATGGTCGGCGAGTATGACCGGCCGTTGTCGTTGACCACGATGACGAGGGGGTTGCCGGCGGTGGCGATGTTGTTCAGCGCCTCCCAGCACATGCCGCCGGTCAGCGCGCCGTCACCGACCACCGCCACCACGCTGCGCGACTCGCCGCGCAGGGCGTACGCCTTGGCCAGCCCGTCGGCGTACGACAGGGCGGTGGAGGCGTGCGAGTTCTCGATCAGGTCGTGCTCGCTCTCGGCCTGGCTGGGGTAGCCGGAGAGCCCACCACGCTGGCGCAGCTGGTCGAACCCGGCCTGCCGGCCCGTGATGATCTTGTGAACGTATGCCTGGTGACCGGTGTCGAAGAGCAGCCGGTCACGGGGAGAGTCGAAGACCCGGTGCATGGCCAGGGTGAGTTCCACCACGCCCAGGTTGGGACCGATGTGCCCGCCGGTACGCGACACCTTGGCGACCAGGAAGTCACGGATCTCGGCGGCGAGGATGTCCAGTTCGGTGCCTGACATCCGCTTGACGTCCTGGGGACCGTGCACCGCGGCCAGTAGCCGGCCCTGGTTGGCCGTGTCCTCATCAACACTCATGACCGCAGAGTCTATCGGCCCTCGCGCACACCGCAGCCGGTGCAAGGAGGGGCCCCCTGCTAACGCCTGCGGTAGAGCAGGGGCCCCCTGTTAACGCTCATCGCCCGGCACCAGCAGCCCGACCAGCTCCACGTGCTGCGTCATCGGGAAGAGGTCGTACCCGCGCAGGGCCGCCAGCCGCCAACCGAGGTCGCGGAAGACCCGCAGGTCACGGCCGAACGCGGCCGGGTCACAGGCCACGTACGCCACGGCCCGGGGCCCGGCGGCGACGATGTCGCGTACCACCCCGGCGCCGGCTCCCGCGCGCGGTGGGTCGAGCACCACCACGTCGACCGGGCCGGTGAGCCGGCGCCGCGACAGTGCCCGCTCCACCCGCGCCGAGACCACCTCCACCTGGGGCAGGTCGCCCAGGTTCTCCCGGGCCGCCGCGACCCCGTCACCGGCGGACTCGACGAGGGTCACCCGCCCGCCGGAACCGACCCGCTCGGCGAGCGCCGCCGCGAACAGCCCGGCCCCGCCGTAGAGGTCCCACGCCCGCTCCCCCGGCCGCGGCCCGGTCAGCTCCAGTACCGCGCCGACCAGGGTGTCCGCAGCTGCCGGGTGCACCTGCCAGAACGACGAGACGGGCAGTTGCCACTGCCGGTCCGCGGCCCGCTCCCGGACCCGCTCCGGTCCACGCACCAGGTCGGTACGCCCCGCCGCGACGGCGACCACCGCCACGTCACCGTCGCTGGAGGCCACCGTCTGCACCGCCTCGGCCTGCGGCCACCGCGCCCCGGTGGCGGGGAGCACCGGCAGTTCCTGGATGGCCGGGTGGGCGATCAGGCACCTGTCGATCGGCACCACCTCGTGCGAACGGTGCTTGAGCAGACCGGCCCGGCCCGCGGCGTCCACCGCGTACCGGACCCGGGACCGCCAGCCGAGCTGGCCGCCCGGCAACGCCTCGACCCGTACCCCCAGCGCGTCGCAGGCGGCCTCGTCGAGGCCGCCGAGACGGATGAGTTGCTCCCGCACCACGGCGGCCTTCCAGCGCAGCTGGGCGTCCGGCGCGACGTGTTGCAGGTCGCAGCCGCCACAGCGCCCAGGCCGGGCGTACGGGCAGGGTGGGGTGACCCGGTCCGGCGCGGCCTCCAGCACCGCCACCGCGTCGGCCCGGACGAAACCCCGGTGCACCTCGGTCACCTCCGCCAGCACCCGCTCGCCGGGCAGCGCGTGCCGGACGAAGACCACCTGGCCGGCGACCCGGGCCACGCAGTGGCCCCCGGGCGCGATGGCCGCCACCGTCAACTCGACCCGCTCGGCCTCCTCCAGGCCGCCCGCCGGCCCCGCGAGCC
>NZ_POTX01000407.1 GCF_003236305.1 Micromonospora endophytica
CCTCCGCACCCACCGGCCCCCCGACCGAGGCGGCCTCAGGCGGGCCCCCGTTCGAGGCGGCCTCAGGCGGGCCCCCGTTCGAGGCGGCCTCAGGCGGGCCCCCGTTCGAGGCGGCCTCAGGCGGGCCTCCGACCGAGGCGGCCTCAGGCGGGCCCCCGACCGAGGCGGCCCCGGGCTGGGAGTCGGGCGTTGGAGCGGCGGCTCTGGGTGGCGACCAGGGCCAGGGGTCGAGTTCGAGCGGACCGGCCACGAACGCCCAGAGCGTCAGGCCGCCGACCGCCGCGCCGATCAGCGACGGCAGCGCGGCAGCGGCAGCGGCGTCGGCCCGGGTCAGTGCCGCCCCCGCGCCGAGGGCGGCGAACGCCGCGACGCCGGCCAGGCCGATCATCAGCCGGCGGGTGGCCAGCACCCCCAGCAGGGCGGCGAAGCCGCCGAGCAGCAGCGCCGTCCCGACCAGCAGGGCGATCTTGTCGTACCTGCCGAACAGCGCGATGCCGAACCGCTTGACCGGTTCGGGAACGGTGTCCACGACCAGTCCGCCGACCGCGACGAGTGGGGAGGACCGGGGGCCGGTCAACGCGGCCACCAGCTCAGCGGTGCCGACGGCCGCAGCGGCAGCGGCGACACCGGCAAGGGCGGCGTATCGGGGTGTCGTACTGCTCACCGCCTCAGTGTTTCCGACGCGAGGGCTGCTGCGGTAGCCGCGTCAGCGTTCCGTAATCTGCGCGCCTGGCCGGTCCATGGGGTGAGCAGGAACGTGGGGCGCACCGTCAGCGACGGTACGCCCCACGTTTTGCCGTACGGCAGGGTCAGAAACCCGGGCCGTGCTGGTGGCTGTGCCCGTGGCCACCGTGCGAGTGGCCGTGCCCACCGGCGGCGGCCTCCGGCTCGGCCGGCTTGTCCACCACGAGGCTCTCGGTGGTCAGTAGCAGACCGGCGATGGACGCGGCGTTGGTGACCGCGTTGCGGGTCACCTTGACCGGGTCGATGATGCCGCTGCCGACCAGGTCGACGTAGTCGCCGATGGCGGCGTCGAGGCCGTGGCCCCACTGGCTGCCGGCGACCTTCTGCACCACCACGTAGCCGTCGTGGCCGGCGTTCTGGGCGATCCAGCGCAGCGGCTCGACAAGTGCCTTACGCACGATCGAGACGCCGACCTTCTCGTCGCCGGTGAAGCCGAGGTCGTCGTCGAGCACCGGCAGGATCTGCGCCAGGGCGGCACCGCCGCCAGGCACCGTACCCTCCTCGACCGCGGCCTTGGTCGCGGCGATGGCGTCCTCGATGCGGTGCTTGCGCTCCTTCATCTCGACCTCGGTGGCCGCGCCGACCTTGACCACCGCGATGCCACCGGAGAGCTTGGCCAGCCGCTCGGCGAGCTTCTCCCGGTCCCACTCGGAGTCCGAAGCCTCGATCTCCTTGCGGATCTGGGCGACCCGGTCGGCGACCTCGCTGGCCTGCCCGCCACCGTCGACGATTGTGGTGTTCTCCTTGTCGACCACGATGCGCCGGGCGGTGCCCAGCACCTCCAGGCCGACCTGGTCGAGCTTGTAGCCCAGCTCGGGGGCGACCAGCTCGGCACCGGTGAGGATCGCCATGTCCTGGAGCATCGCCTTGCGGCGGTCACCGAAGCCGGGGGCCTTGACCGCGCAGACCTTGAGGGTCTTGCGGATCGAGTTGACCACGAGCGTGGACAGCGCCTGGCCCTCGACGTCCTCGGCGATGATCAACAGCGGCTTGCTGTTCTGGAGAACCTTCTCCAGCAGCGGCAGCAGCTCCTCGATCGCCGAGATCTTCTGCGTGGTGATCAGGATGTACGCGTCCTCCAGGACGGCCTCCTGCCCCTCCGCGTCGGTGACGAAGTTCGGCGAGATGAAGCCCTTGTCGAACTGGAGGCCCTCGGTGACGTCCAGCTCGGTGTGCAGGGCGGAGCCCTCCTCGACGGTGATCACACCGTCGCGGCCGACCCGCTCCATCGCCTCGGCGATCAGCTCACCGATGGTGGCGTCCTGCGCCGAGATCGTCGCGACGTGCGCGACCGACTTCTTGTCGGAGACCTCGACGGCCTTGCCGAGCAGCGCCTCGGAGACCTTGGCGGCGGCGGCGTCGACGCCCCGCTTGAGGCCGGCCGGGTTGGCACCCGCGGTCACGTTGCGCAGGCCCTCGCGCACCATCGCCTGGGCCAACACGGTCGCGGTGGTGGTCCCGTCGCCGGCGACGTCGTTGGTCTTGGTCGCCACCTCCTTGACCAGCTGAGCGCCGAGGTTCTCGTACGGGTTGGTGAGCTCGATCTCCTTGGCGATGGTCACGCCATCGTTGGTGATCGTGGGCGCACCGAATTTCTTGTCCAGGACGACGTTGCGCCCGCGCGGCCCGAGGGTGACCTTGACCGCGTTCGCGAGCGCGTTGACACCATGCTCCAGCTGGTGCCGGGCGTCGTCCGAGAAGCTCAGGATCTTCGCCATGAATGTCCCTTCGAAGCGACGTTGCCCCGGCCCGGCGAGCCGGACCGGGGCAACGACACTGATCGGTTGCTTACTTCTCGATGACCGCGAGGACGTCGCGGGCGGAGAGCACCAGGTACTCCTCGCCGGCGTACTTCACCTCGGTGCCGCCGTACTTCGAGTAGAGGACGGTGTCGCCGACGGAGACGTCGATCGGCACGCGGTTGCCCTTGTCGTCGATCCGGCCCGGGCCGACAGCGAGGACGGTGCCCTCCTGCGGCTTCTCCTTGGCGGTGTCGGGAATCACGATGCCCGACGCCGTGGTGGTCTCAGCCTCGTTCGCCTGGACCACGATGCGGTCCTCGAGCGGCTTGATCGCAACCTTGGTCGCGGTAGTCACGGGCATACCCTCCTGGGGTACTTGGTTTCGTTGCCGATCGGCATGCCGACCGGCGTCAATCTGCCACATGCCACCGGGCGGGGCCGTCGTCGCGGGTGCCGGTCCGCCTGGCGTTCAACACCCGGACACCAGGGCCCGAGCGTTGGCACCCTCAGGGTGAGAGTGCTAATCGCAGGTTATTCCTCGGCTAGCACTCCGTCAAGGAGAGTGCCAACGCAACCGCTCTCGTGTCGCCACTGCCACCGCCTTCCGCCGACCACCGCCGACAGGTCCGGGCTTGATCGACTCCGTTCCGCCGCAACGGCGGTGACCACGAGGGATGGACACCGCCATTGCGGCGATCTGGTGTTGATCAAGCGCCGGCCCGGGGGCGGGTGAGGT
>NZ_POTX01000408.1 GCF_003236305.1 Micromonospora endophytica
GGATCGGTACGGCGGGCGGCGGGGTCGGTACGGCAGTACGTGAGCAGGCCCGGTCCGGCCGGGCCGTCAAGGGGCGGGTGCTCGCCGGGACGCTGCTCTTCATCGCCGGCTTCACAGTCGTCTTCACCGCCACCGCGATCCTGTTCAGCAGCATCGGCCGGGTCTTCTTCGACTACGAGCGGACGCTGGAGATCGTCATCGGCGGGCTCATCGTCGTACTCGGGCTGGGTTATCTCGGGGTGCTGCCCGGCTTCCAGCGTGAGCTACGGATCAACCGGTTGCCCGCCGCCGGCCTGGCCGGCGCGCCGGTGCTGGGCGCGGTGTTCGCGTTGAGCTGGGTGCCGTGCACCGGGCCCACCCTGGCCGCCGTGCTCGGCATGGCCACCACCAGTGGCCAGTTGGACCGCGCGGTAGTGCTGGCCGTGGCGTACTGCCTCGGGCTGGGCATCCCGTTCCTCGTCTTCGGGCTGGGCTTCGAGCGGCTGCTCGGGGTCTTCCGGACGGTACGACGGCACAGCCGCTGGGTCACCCGGATCGGCGGCGTACTGCTGATCATGATCGGCCTGGCGCTGGTGACGGGGGGCTGGACGAACGTGGTGATCTGGCTCCAGACCACCTTCGGCACGGGCCAGGTGAGCATCTGATGACCGCTGTGGACGACCGGCCGAGCGCGCCGGCCGAGGCACCCCGCCGCCGCCCGAACCCGCTGCTGGCCCTGCTGCGCAACTCGTGGCGGCAGCTGACCAGCATGCGTACCGCACTGGTGTTGCTCTTCCTGCTCGCGGTGGCCGCGATTCCCGGTTCGGTGCTGCCACAGCGCGGCGTCAACCCGGAGGACGTACGCGACTTCTTCGTCGCGAACCCGGAGCTGGCGCCGTGGCTGGACCGGATCGGCGCGTTCGAGGCGTTCAGCTCGGTCTGGTTCTCCGCGATCTACCTGCTGCTGTTCACCTCGCTCATCGGCTGCATCACGCCCCGGCTGCGCGATCACGTCCGCGCGCTGCGGGCCAGACCACCTGTCGTACCGAAGCGGTTGGAACGGCTGCCGCAACACGCGGTGGTGCCCGCGCCGGCGGGCGGCGTGGCGGCGGTCGCCGAGACGCTGCGGCGTCGACGCTGGCGGGTGGCGGTCCGCGGCGACGAGGTCTCGGCCGAGAAGGGGTACCTCAAGGAGACCGGCAACCTGATCTTCCACACCTCGATGGTGCTGGTGCTGATCGGTGTGGCGCTCGGTTCGTGGTACGGCTGGCACGGCAACCGGCTGCTCGTCGCGGGCGCGGACAACGTCTTCTGCAACACCGGCCAGCAGTACGCCGAGGCCAGCTTCGGCCCCCGGGTCGGTGACGACCTGCCGCAGTTCTGCCTGCAGTTGGACGAGTTCGACGCCAGGTTCCTGCCGACCGGCCAGCCGTCCTTCTACAACGCCAAGGTGACGGTGGACGAGAACGGCGGGGCACCGCGCCCGGCCGAGTTCTCGGTCAACTCGCCCCTGCGGCTCGACGGGGCGAACGTCTACCTGCTCGGGCACGGGTACGCCCCGGTGATCCGTTACACCGACCGGTTCGGCAACAGCCAGCGCAGCGGCATTCCCTTCCTCAACAACGGCGACATCGGGCTGACCAGCGAGGGGCTTGCCGCTTTTCCCGACGCCAACGTGAACCCGGAGACCGGCGAGCGGGACCCGACGCTTCAGGTGGCCTTCTCCGGCCTCTATCTGCCGACCGCCCCGCAGGAGCCGCCGTTCACCAGGTCGGAGCATCCGGCCGAGCAGAACCCGCTGCTCGACCTGGTGGCGTACCGGGGCAACCTGGGCTTGGACGGCGGTATCCCCAGCTCGATCTACCAGCTCGACCAGCGGCAGGTACGCAACGGCCGGCTCACCGAGATCGGTACGAAGCAGTTGCGGCCGGGGGAGAGCTGGACGCTCGACGACGGCAGCACCGTCGAGTTCCTCGGTACCGAGCCGTACATCGTGCTGTCGGTGCGCCACGATCCGGGTACGACGCTGCTGTTGGTCAGTTCCTTCGGGCTGGTGCTCGGGTTGATGGGTTCGCTCTTCGTGCGGCGTCGGCGGGTCTTCGTCCGGGTGCTTCCGGCCAGCTCAGGCGACCCCAGCAGTGGATCTCCGACGAGCCGTAGTAGTTTGGTCGAGGTGGCTGGCCTACCGCGTACCGAACATCCCGGGTTCGCCGACGAGTTCGCCCACCTGGTGGCCGCGATCCGCGGAGACCGCCGGGACGACGGTGACTCGGCGGCCGAGACGCCGACCGGCGGTCCGGCGGCCGAGACGCCGACCGGCGGTCCGGCGGCCGAGACGCCGACCGGCGGTCCGGCGGCCGAGACGCCAGCCGGCGGTCCGGCGGCCGAGACGCCAGCCGGCGGCCCAGCCGGAGCGAGCGCCGAGGCGCGAGAAGGAGCCGAGTGATGTCCGCACTCTCCGACCAGCTGGTGTCGATCACCACAATGGTGTACCTGCTGGCGATGATCAGTCACGCGGTCGAGTACGCCCTGGGTAACGCGCGGAGCAGGGTCGTCGCGGCACCGGCCCGCGAGCTGGTGGGCGCGGCGGTCGGTGGTGTGGCGGGCCAGGCTGACGGCGGGGTGCCGGTCGCCACGCCGGTGCAGACGACCGGCGTGGCGGAAGACCAGGCCGGGCGTACGCGGCGACGGGCGGACCTGGCCGGCCGGATCGCGGTCGGGCTGACCGCCCTCGGTGCCGCGCTGCACCTGGCCGGGCTGGTCACCCGCGGTCTCGCGGCGGACCGGATGCCATGGGGCAACATGTACGAGTTCGTGCTCACGGTCTCCTTCATCGGCGTCGCCGCCTGGCTCGTGGTGTTGGTGAAGGTGCCCTCGCTGCGCCGCCTCGGGCTGTTCCTGACCCTGGTCATGGTGCTGCTGGTGGCCACCGCCGAGCTGGTGCTCTACACCCCGATCGTGCCGCTGGTGCCGGCGCTCAACTCGTACTGGTTCATCGTGCACGTGTCGACGATCGTCTTCGCCTCCGGGCTGTTCCTGCTCGGCGCGGTGCCGGCGGTGGCGTACCTGATGCGGGCCGGGTACGAGCAGGGCAAGCGCAGTTTCCCGTACACCCTGGCGAAGCGGCTGCCGGCAGCGGCCGACCTGGAACGGCTCACCTTCGTGCTGCACGCCTTCTCGTTCCCGATCTTCACTTTCGCGGTGATCGCCGGGGCGATCTGGGCCGAGGCGGCGTGGGGG
>NZ_POTX01000409.1 GCF_003236305.1 Micromonospora endophytica
CCCACCCCCACCGCTGACACCCCTAAAGGCGCAGATCTTGGTACGAAACCGCCCCCCTGGAGGCACTTTCGCACCAAGATTCACATCAGCTTTACCGACGACGCTGTCGGTGGGGGTGTCGGGGGCGCTGGATGGAGTTCTTGCGGGCCGCTATTGAGCTGAACCGTTCACGCCATCACGTCGGGAGGACCGTCACCGGTATGGCCCGCTCACCATCCCGGGCCCGTTACGCCGTACCGGCCCGCTCATCGCCCTGAACCGTTTGCGCTCTCAGCTCTGTAGGCCGGCACTGGCCCACGTTCACGCTCGGCAGCACCAGCGCGATCAGGTTGGCCCGCCGGCCTCAGCCGGTCTCGTCGTCCGCCAGCCGGCCGGCAGTGGCCCGGGGCCGATGACTCCACCGGCCGGCCAGCGGGACGCGTCGCCTGGTCAGGCCGGTTGGGGCTGCCGTCCGCGTCCCCGTCGACCGCGACCCGGGACGCCCGCCCCCGATTCCTCCGGGCGTCCCACCGGTCCCTCGCCGGTCACGCTGATTTCCCGGTCCGCCGACACCGGCTCATCAACCGACGCTGGCTCGTTCACCAGCGCCGGCTCGTCGACCGATGGCGGCTCATCGACCGTGTCCCGGCCGTTCGTGCCCACCGGGGCCAGTTCGTCGGCGGGCGATTCCGGCTGGTCGTCGGCGTCCAGCGCGGCCAGCTCGTCGGGGAACATCCGTCGGGATCCGGCGTCGACCGGGGTCAGCCCGTCGGCCCGGGAGTGCCCGCGACCGATGACGTCGTCGTACGGCTCACGCGGAAAGAGGGCGGGGCCGCGTCGCCCGTCCACCCGTGCAGACGGAAAGTCAGGCAGCTCGAAGTCGTCGTCGATCGGGCGATCGTCGAGCTGGGCGGGTGCCTCGTCGTCGGGCACCGGCTCGGTCGCCTCGCCGTGCACCCGCTGCTCGGCCTCGGCGTCGGAGACGGTGCTCGTACTCAAGGTGGGTCGGTTGCGCAGGAACCTGCCGCGTCCCCGGGACAGGTCGTGACCGACCGCGACCGCCTCCAGTTCGTACAGCGTGCGGTGGTTGCCGGCGTCGTCGGTCCAGTCCCGGGTGTAGAGCCGCCCGCAGACCACCACCGGATCGCCGAGCGCGACCGAGGCGGCCACCCCCTCGGCGAGCTTGCGCCAGCAGTTCACGCGTACCCGCAGGCTGTTGCCGTCCACCCAGCGCCCGCTGTCGCGGTCCAGACGCCTGGCGGTCGACGCGACCTTGAAGTTGGCCACCAGGGTGTTGCTCTGGGTGGTACGACGCCACTCCGGGGCCGTCAACACGTTCCCGACGATCGTGACGTGAGTGTCGAACATCGTCCCTCCAACGGATTCGGGGCTCCTGACTCGGCACCGAGCGTGCGCCGCAGCACGGCTCCGGGACAGCCCCACACCCCGCACCTGTGGACAACCGGACGGGTTGTGGACGAACGCCTGATCAAGGTCCCGATGTGGTAGGGCCTACGTCCCTGGCCCACCGCCAGGCCCCGGATCGATGATCAGAACGGAACGGAAACAGCACGTTCCGGACGGACCCGACCTGGGTACGGATCTGACAACCGCACCTGTGAGCACGACGTCGAACGAAAGGTCAACGATCATGATGATGACCGCCACCCGTTCCGCCCTCGTCCCCGGGCAGGTGCAGCGATGAACGCGAACCCGGCCACCGTCGAGAAGTGCCTCCGCTTCAACGCTGGCTTCTCGCAGGGCGACCAGAACTGGATCATCCCCCAGTTCGGCACGCTCGACGCCCGGCTGGCCACCTTCGACGCCGACGCCACCGACCTCGAACTCTCGATCAAGGACCGCGAGACGAAGGGTCAGCGGGTCACGCTGGAGTGCCGGATCGCCGGCTGGCCGAAGATCGTCACCACGTCGAGTGAGGAGGATCTGCGGGCCGCGCTCAACGACGTCCGCGACGACCTGCGCCGCAAGCTCAACGACGCGAAGACCAAGCATGAGCCCCGCAACAACAAGCACCTGCGGGTCGCGCCCCCGCCCGCCCAGCCCGAGGAACTGCTGGACCTGCCCGGCGACGACCTGGCCGGAGGCAACCTGACCGGCGTCGGGACGACGACCGACGAGAGGTGACAACGCCGCCGGCCCGGGTGACCGGGCCGGCGCACCGATGGTGAAAAGGCGCGCTCCCGTCCGCCACCGAGTGGGCGGGAGCACCGCCACCTGGCCTACCGTCCGGTAGCTGGTCAGGCGTACCGTCTGCGACGTGGAACCGGACCTGCTGGGCCCGCCGTACGAGCGGCACACCATCGACCTGGGCAGCGACGACGAAGGTCCGGTGGTCGCCACCCTGGTCCGCCGCCGGGCCGAGCGCCCCACCGGCCGGGCCGTGCTCTACGTGCACGGCTTCGTCGACTACTTCTTCCAGACCCACGTGGCCGACTTCTTCGCCGCCCGGGGCTGGGACTTCTACGCACTCGACCTGCGCAAGTACGGCCGCAGCCTGCTGCCGCACCAGACCGCCAACTTCTGTCGTGACCTCGGCGACTACTTCCCCGAGCTGGACGCCGCCGCGCGCATCGTGCGTACCGAGGACGGACACGACACCCTGCTGGCCATGGGCCACTCCACCGGCGGCCTGATCGTCTCGCTCTGGGCACACGCCCGCCGCGACGCCGGCCTGGTCGACGGGATCGTCCTGAACAGCCCCTTCTTCGACCTCAACGCCCCCTGGTTCGTGCGCAGACCCATCGCGGCCGCCGTCGCGCGCCTGGGCCGCCGGGCCCCGCACCGCGTCCTCCCGCTCGGCCTCGGCACCGTGTACGGCGAGAGCCTGCACGCCGAGCATCGCGGCGAATGGACGTACGACCTGGCTTGGAAGCCGCTCGCCGGCTTCCCCGTCCGGGCCGGCTGGCTGGACGCCGTCCGCACCGGTCAACGGCGGCTGCGTGGCGGGCTGGACATCCCGGTGCCGGTCCTGCTCGCCTGCTCGACCCGCTCGTTCCGGGGCAGCAAGTGGCACGAATCAGCCACCCTCGCCGACGCCGTCCTCGACGTCGAACACATGGTCCGCTGGGCGCCCCGCCTCGGCCGACACGTCACGGTGGCCCGCTTCGACGGCGGCCTGCACGACCTCACCCTCTCCGGCCCCGCCGTACGGGAGAAGGTCTTCGCCGAGGTCGGACGCTGGGCCGAAGCATTCCTCTGCGCCGGCCCCACCC